>CAZBFG010000001.1:0-73587 GCA_964491155.1 uncultured Bdellovibrionales bacterium
TCCCAATGCCAACAGCGCCTGCGTCATTTGATACCCAAATCCCATCGGGTCATGATCTGGATTCATAAAAACCAAAAACCGCTGCATGCGGTACGGTGCCATCTTGATGAGAATAAACAAAAAAACAAAGCCGGCACCAATAAGCGACATGATATGAAGTAAGTTCGCTCCAGAAGCAAAAAAAATAGAAAGGGCAATGAGAAAAATCAGTCCAAGCGTCCCGGTGTCTGGCTGCTTGATGATGAGAAAACCAACGATAGACAAGAGCGCCAGAAATGGCACCAGTCCTTCAAAAAAGTCCGACGTTTTGGCTCGACCTTTACTCGAAAACCAGGCTGCCAGGTACAAAATAATAGCAAACTTCATGACTTCGGACGGCTGAAAAGAAAGCGGCCCCAGTTCTACCCAACGAGCCGCACCATAGACTGTTGTCCCAATACCAGGGATAAAGACCAGTACCAACAGTACGATAGCTATCAAAAAAATCGGCACCACAAATCGCTGCCACACCTTGTAATGAATGTGCTGGAGGATACAAAGGAACAGCATTCCCACGCCCAATCCAAACAGCTGCTGCTTGAGAAAGTAGTAGTCATCCCCGAACCGAACCCGCCCATACACTACCCCGGCACTAGCGACCATGATAAGTCCAATGCCCAGGAGTGTTAGCAGAGCAAAAAAAAGTGGTCGATCAAAACTCAATTTTGGCAGTTTCATTTTTGTTCTTTCACTGAAAACCTCTACTGAGACATCGGATGTCTAAGTAGGTTTGGATGTTTGTTTGCGCCATTTTTTTATCTCAGCATGATGCCCAGAAAGAAGCACCTCTGGCACGCGTTTCCCCTGCCATTCTTCGGGCTTGGTATACTGTGGGTGCTCTACTGTTCCCAACACTGTATGCGACTCAGTCACAGCGCTTTCACTATTCCCCAGTACTCCCGGCACCAAACGCGCCACCGCGTCCACCACGATCATCGCCGGCAACTCACCACCTGTGAGGACATACTCACCAAGCGAAAGCTCCTCATCCACCAGATACTCGGCTACCCGCTCGTCCACTCCCTCATAGCGCCCACAGAGAAGAATCAGTCGGTCGTACTGTACCAAACGCTTCATATCTTCTTGTGTCACTACTTTTCCTTTGGCTGAAAAAAGTATTGTTCGCGTATGGGGCTCGGCCTGGGTTGATGCTGCATTTTTCACTGACAAAAGGCAGGCAGCAATGGGCTCTACCTTGAGCACCATCCCAGCTCCACCCCCATATGGGGTATCATCCACGGTCTTGTGTTTATCCAAAGCAAAGTCACGCAGCTGATGCGTATGAATTTCTATCAGATTTTTTTCAATCGCCCGTTTCAGTATGGACACACCAAAGTATGATTGAAAACTTTCCGGAAACAATGAGATAATATCAAAACGCATAAAACAGTTTCATTAGGTTATTGTGCTGCCTAGCGGATTCATTAACTTTCATTGTACCATAGCTTGTTTGCACTGACGGGGACACTGCTAAAAAGAAAAAAGGCCTTGCGAACGATGCGCAAGACCTAGGCTTCGACTTTGGGGTGTCGCCAGTCAAATGGCACTGGCATCAAGATGTCTTTTCCCCTGCACTCCTTTCTTTACCTCCTTGTACCGTCGCTGCCTCCACCAGAGGCCACTTTCTATGCCTAGACTGGTGGGAATCAAGAAAAAAAATACAGCAACTGACCATTCGCCATGGCTGACCAAATAATTCTTGGTCAACAACCCCACAGCCAATGACCACAGAAATGTCCGGAAGATAGACCAGACAATGGTATTGTCAGACAACACCATCGGTCGAGAAAAACTCGGGGTATTCCAGTGGCGCTGCCTCAGAATGCGAAAGTCCCTGGCTGATAACCCGCTGGTATTCCAAAGCTTCGGAAGATACCAGAGCCACACGGCCATGTGAACAGCGACGACAAGAACCTGCTCAACTCCAATCTTTTCCATCATCTTCATCTCTCCAATCTGCCAAACAAAAAGGCAGGAGCCAAGGGGTATCAAGAGCACATGCAGGATACCCCCTTGCTACCGCCCCGAAACACCTCAAAACAGGGCTTCGGAAACACGTTAAGTAACTGTCTAAAATCTAACGGACTTCACTCCACACGGTATTACGATTGAGCACAAATTCTTTTTCTGTTTTGGTGCCATCAGTCTGTATTACCGTCATCACCACGGGAACATCATTCAGTCCCGGCTGCTTTTCCATCTTCATATCATACCACGTCCGCCGTATTTCTTGGGGCAGCGTATAGCGAAAGGTGACCGTTTTTTCCGTTCCCAACGGTACATGAATCAGTGTTCCAAAATATTTTTTATTGGCAAATTCACCGAAAACCGGTTCCTTGGCAGCGTTTTCCACTCCGGAAAGAAAGCTTCCTTTCGGAGTATACACTCGCAAAAATGTTTGGTAATCCTTGGTGAGCCAGTCCTTGGCGGTCGCGGTGTGCTTGTACGTCACAGAGAGTGTCGCTTCAGGGACATCACGCGAAAGATCGACAGTGTATCGATACGAACGTTTCACATAGTAGTCGCTCTTCCACGAATTCAAGTTGGCATCCACCAACAAGAGGTAATCATCTTTCCAGTCACTATCGAGCCTGCCATCCCAACCGGCCGCCACGACCGCGGCCTGAAGCGCCTCATCACGAAACAACAGCTGGATGTCTTTGCGATGCAGGTCATCGAGCACTACCCGAAACAACCCGTATTTCTTGGACAATGACAGCTCTTTGACGCGTGCCAAAATTTCAAGACCGAGTATTCCCATCACCGACTTACGTTCACCAAAATCGATATCTTGTTTCAGATATCCTTGTTCTACCTGATATTCCAAATCCAAAACTGCATTGTCCGCTCCGTATGTTCCTGGAAATCCTTCGAGTTCCACGGGTCCCGTCACTCGCAGAAAAGACGAAAGAACATTGGCGGTGATACCCACCACACCATCAAACTGCTCCTGTCCTTGCCCCATATGATAGAAATCTTCTGCCCACTTGGCATTCTCCGAAAAATCAGGAGAATAGTTGGAATCACGAAGTTTCCACGACGGAATCTTGAGCGTTTCTTTCATCGGATACGGCGGCTCAATCGTATCAGGAATACGTCCATCAAAATTGCCCGTATCGTGCACCATAAAATGCGTGATGTGGCCATCGCGGACTTTCAAGATACCAAAGCTTCCGATAAATCCACCACCCGGTCGAAGTTCGAGATTGTTTTGAAACAACAAGAGAAATGTTTTTTCTTTCCCATTGGTATCGAGCAGAGAATCAGCTAGTGCAACGACAGTATCCAGATCCGTTTTGAGCTCCTGTTCCACTGGCAGCCAACCAAGCAAGCGTCGCAAACTGGTCCAATCATTGGTTCGTACCTCCCAAAACACAAACCAACCCAAAAGAAACAAAGTTGCTAGAGCAACGAAACTCATCCAGAACTTTGCGGTGTAACGTCTCATACTTTTGGTATGAAAAAATTATTTTCCACCCGCTAACAATTCATTCAAACGACGTTTGTATTCTTCTACTGTTGGCTCACCCTTGGGGATATCCACCACCGTAGGTGTCGGTTCTGTCGGTTTTTGGGTAACCTGATCAACAACAAAGCCATTGGTAATCGGCAAATCCGTCAAAAGCGCTTCTGCTTCGCCCATCTCCATCTCGCTCGGGTACGATTCCTCAAACTGAAAAGGAAGCTCCTCCGCATCCATGCCTGGCAACATGCGCTCAGTACTGGAAATAACTGGCGTTTTTACCGTCTCTTGTTTGATTTGATGTTCATGTGAAGATTCAAAAGAAAGGGTATTGAGACGAGTTGGAACAAATTTCCGAGGATCTATAAATGGAACACTTGCTCCCACCGGATATTCCGGCAATGTCTCTCGTTTTTTTCCAAACAGCATTGGGACAAAGTACAGGAGTCCAAAGAAAGTAAAGGTGACCGAGAGCGCTGTCCCAAAACTGGCCAGCCCATACAATACCGGACGGCCGATTGTCGTTTCAACGATAGATTCGTCAATAACACGCAGGTCTACATCTGTCTCTATATTATAGTACAAAGAAGCGAGGGAAAACAGCGTGGCTACGGTTGCCTCAGACAAGCGTTTTGCCTCTACCTGAGTATCACCCTTTGCCAACACTGATAACACCCCACTGTTCTTGTTTTGCACTACTTTCACCTTCTCGTTCCACAGTTTCTTCCGCTGATCTTTGGTATACCCCTCAAACGAGTCTTCGATATCCTGATGATTTTCCAAAAGACGCTCATAAAAAGACAGAGTGCCTGCCAGCTCGCCAAAGTTTTCCACTACCTGATCTGTCGCAACACTAGAAACCCTGCCCACGACCAAGATCTGCACTTCGGACTGATACACACGGAAACCATCCAACCAAAACAAAAGAGATGCCAGCATGACGAAAAACAGCGTCACGAAAAAAGAGCGCTGCCACGCCATACGAAATGTTGGGGTATTACTTCTGGCTCTCAACATAATTTCCTTTAAAATCTGGATTCAACACGTCACGATACACTTCCACGGTCTTTTTGGCAACGGCCTCCCAGCTGTAGTGCTCCCGGATTCTTTCCGCGGCAATCCGTCCGAGCGCCACTACTTCATCGCTTCGATTCACATAGTAGGCCAGTTCTTTCTTCAGGCCATCCACATCTTTGACGGAGAAAAAGGCACCAGTATTGGCCACAGCTTCCCTGTGCGGTTCGATATCACTCACCAAAGGCATGAGGCCGTGCCCCATCGCCTCCAAAAGCGCCAGGGACAAGCCCTCCTGTTCTGATGGCTGGACATAGAGGTAGGCATGTGAATAGAGCGTCTCCATGGCTCTCCCGGTTCGTTCGCCCGCAAACACAATGTTCGAGCGCCCTTCTGCCAAGTGCCTCAAAAACTTTTCATAGTCAGGTGTATCGGCATGAGCACCCACGATTACCAATTTGAAATTGTTGGGAATACGATTAGTGTCTTCCAATTCTTTAAAGGCTTTGATCAGATAGTGCGTTCCCTTGTGCGGAACCAAGCGATGAACTGCCAAGAGATACCGTTTTGAACGGAGTCCCAATTCTGTCAGCGTTTCCGTGTTCTCCTCAAAAGCTACTTCGGCTCCACTGGGGATAAAAACCACATCCGTACCATAGGACTCCTTGGCGTATTCAATAAGTGTTTCGCTCGAAACAATCGTCCGCTCAGGTATGCGACAGGTAGCATACTCAGCCATACGAAGAAATAAACGGGCAAAAAATCCCCATTTCTTGTGAGTATAATCCCGGCTGTGAAAGGTGGCTACGACACGGGCCTTCGGCTTGAACAGTCTCGGGAGAACCGACAAAATACTCGGGCCAATGGACTGAAAATGAATGATGTCGTACGAAACAAACAGCGCATGCACGGTCGCACACAGTGCGTGCGTGATAGCATCGAGGTGCTTGGTGTGAATACTCGGCGCATGTACCAGTTTCACGCCCTGAAACTCATGAAGTGTCACGGGTGTATAGTGCGAACGCACATAAACCGTCACGTCGTGCCCCTGAGCTGCCAAACGAGTTGCCAGTTTTTCGACATGCTTTTCCACCCCACCAGAAAGAGCGGGGATTCCTTTCTGACCGATAAATGCGATCTTCATAGGATGATATATCATGAACGAACTTCGAACTCGAAATCGATTAGAAACCACGGAGGACTGGAGAGGTAGCACCGACATGATTTCCTTCGAGACGGTTGTCATTGACTCCTGTACCTAAAATGATACCACCAAATGACTTGAGACCATTCGCTGTACGCGCCATGCGAGCGACACCGTAGCGGCCGTTCCCGACCAGCTGTGCTTTCTTCAAGCCGACATTACCGGCAGCACCATAGGCATTGACCTCAACACCTTCGCGTTTGTTGTTTCTGATACTGTTTGATTTGGTCCAAACAGAAGCGCCATCAAGAACTACCTTGATACCACTTCCACCATTGCTGTTGATACGATTCCCTTCAAACCAGGCTTCCATACCGGCTGCCAAATCGATACCGTCACTTTTGTTGGTATGAATGTTACTATTGATAATAACGATGTCGCGCTTTTCAGAATAAATACCGGCACGGGCGCTTCCTCGCACTTCGACAGCGTCAATCAGTGCGCGGTGTTTCTTGTCGCGCTTGGCGGCATCAATATGGATACCATCACGATTACTGTTTTTTACGGTCACTTTGTAAATCTTGGCTTTGGCATCGTCCTCGATACGCACACCATGGCGACCGCCTTCAACCGTCAAAAAGTTCAGTTCTGTCTGATGCTTCATAGTGACGGTCGGCTTGTCGCCGTTGGTCGACTTGATGACCACATCACCAATATCTTTTTTCTTACCAAAAAGTTTCACGCCCTTTGGAAGCGTAATATTTTCTTTGTAAGTTCCTTTGGCAATATGAATATCAGTTCCCTCTTTGGCATTCTTGAGGGCCTTACCGATGCTGCGATAGGGATGATTGGACGTTCCTTCCTCGGAACCCTTGGCATCCTTATCAACATACACTTGCTTGCTCCCACCAAAAACAATAAGTGGGGCAGCGATTAAAAATGTAAAAGCAAAACCGAGAATTACCTCTCTTTTAAGCCAAAAGTTGCGAACCTGCATAGGGATAAAATCATGAATTTTTAGACCTTGTATCTTATCAAATTTTAGGCTTTTTGTCAAGAGAGGGGTTTTGCGGTAAAATTATGTTAGTCAAGCCATAAATCCTGGATTATTTAAGATATTTTCTATGAATCTCGCCCCTTTGTTTTCTCCTCGCTCTATCGCTGTCATCGGTGCCTCGACCAAACCAGGAAGTGTCGGCAATACACTGACAGAAAACTTGCTCCGCTACGGTTACACCGGAAAAGTCTATCCGATCAATCCAAAAGCCACAACACTTTTTGACCTCCCCTGCTTCGCCAGTATTCACGACATCAAAGAAGCAATAGACCTGGCCATCATCATTATCCCCGCTGCTTTGGTGCCACAGGCTCTGCGCGAAGTCGGTGAAAAAGAAATCAAGGCTGCTATCATCATCTCGGCCGGTTTCAAAGAAACAGGTGCGGCTGGTGCTACTCTCGAAAATGAACTCTGCGAGATTGCAGAAGAATATGGCATTGCCCTCCTTGGTCCAAACTGTCTCGGATTTATTCATCCCAAGCTTGGACTCAATGCTTCTTTTGCCAGTGGCATGCCAAAGCAAGGATCGGTGGCTTTTTTTTCTCAAAGCGGTGCGCTCTGTACTGCCCTCCTCGACCTCACTGCCGAAAAAGTAGGATTTTCCGCCTTTGTCAGTGATGGCAACAAAGCCATCTTGAACGAAAATCATTTTCTTCGTCACTTTGCTGCCGATGAAGAAACAAACGTCATCGGCTTTTATTCCGAAGGCCTGATCAATGCTCCCGAGGTCATCGCGACTGGGCGCGGTATCCTGGCTCGACCGGAGGCCAAACCAATCATTGCTCTCAAATCGGGTACTACCTCTGCTGGAACTGCTGCCTCCAGTTCTCATACGGGCGCCCTGGCCGGGAGCGATGCTGCCTATCAGGCTCTCTTTACCCAGGCTCGTATCATCCGCGCCAGTTCTCTCAAGCACCTCGCCGAGCTCCTCACAGTCTTTTCACAAAATCCACTCCCTCAGGGGAAAAATATCGCCATCCTCACCAATGCCGGAGGCCTGGGAGTACTCGCTACGGACGCTGCCGAAAAACACGGACTCAAACTCGCAACCCTCTCCCCTGAAACCACCGCGCGCTTGGATGTCTTGCCGCCATCGGCTTCACGAAAAAATCCTGTTGATGTCCTCGGTGATGCACTGGCTGATCGCTATCGTCTAGCCCTCGAAGCCCTGGCCGTGGATACACAAGTAGATATGATATTGGTTATTGTCACACCACAAACCGTGACTCAAGCCAAAGAAACAGCCGAAGCCATTGCTGATACCAAAAAGCACTGTGCCAAACCCATCGTCGCTATTTTTGCTGGTGCGGCAGCATTCACTGACGGCTTTCCTATACTCAAGAATAACAACATTGCCACACTGACTTATCCAGAAGATGGTGCTCGGGCACTGGCAGCGCTCGCCCAGATAGCGGCCTGGCGAAAACAATCCATGCCTACGCCTTTTTCACTCGATGCGCTTGATACAAAAAAAGCGCGAACTATCATTGATAGCGCACGAGAAGAGGAGCGCACTACCCTCTACGAAACAGAAGTCTGGGACATACTCTCAGCCTATGGCTTTCAGTTTCTCCGGAGCCACGCCGTAAAGAGCAAAGAAGAAGCTCTCGAAGCCGCCAAGAGCTTCACCGGAAAACTCGCCATGAAAATCATCTCACCAGATATCACCCACAAATCTGATGCTGGCGGTGTTTTGCTTAATATAGAGCCACAAGAAGCGGATGTGAAATACGACGAACTCATGGCTCGCGTGACCGAGCGAGTTCCAAGCGCTACACTCGAAGGAGCGCTCATAGTAGAAATGGCCGAAACCGGTGGCCGTGAAATTATTCTCGGGATGAAAGAAGAACCGGGCCTCGGCAAACTCCTCATGGCCGGTCTCGGCGGTATCTTTGTCGAAACATTCAAAGATGTGGCCTTTCGTTTTGCGCCACTGACAGAAGAAGATGCCCACGAGATGCTCCATGAGCTCAAGAGTCTACCCCTCCTCGAGGGCGCCCGTGGACAAGATGGCGTCGATATCCCTACCATCGTCACGGCACTCGGCCGTCTCTCACAACTCGTCACAGACTTCCCGGAAATAGCTGAACTCGATATCAACCCCCTTCTCTCGTTCAAAGAACCAACCCGCTTCCGTGTCCTTGATGCCCGCATCACACTGAAAAAATAGAGTAAAGAAAAAACAGCCGACCGTTGTTGCGGGAGACTGCTCTATAAAAATTCGCTCGCAGGCGTTCAGGTTCCCAGGGTGCTATGTTTCACTGTTTGCCTGATGATCGAGTCCCTCACTCGCTCAAAGTGCTGCCTGGAAAAGCTCCGAAGGACCACTCCGACTTCCAGCGGTGTTTGCAAGACGCTCACCGGTGGACGTAGTCCCTTGTCGCCAAACCACAAAGGAACAGACCCGCACTCAACCCGAAAGTTCGGGGTCTTCCGGTTTTGGAGCACCATAACCTCGCACTTTGCCAAGTGTTCCCGACTGTAACCAACCGGCATGGGCACAAGATGCGGAGCAACCTCTTGTTGCAGATCGGCCATCAGCTTCCGCACCCGCTTCGGTTCTTTCCCACCCGGGATAACAAAATCCACCGGGACATAGATATCCTCTGCCACACCATCCTTGGGGACATACGTGACCGCCAAGTCCGTGGTAGCACCATGCGCGAAACTGCCAATGGCACCAACGGCCAAAATGGCCAGAGCGAGAATCGCCCAGCCGAGTACCCGCAGAAAAACACCATTCTTCATGTCACCCTCCTCAGGGTTGGTTTTGAAACAACTGAACCACTTAGAGGCGAGGCCTCTAAGTTGACCTTACACTACCTTGTTCCATTTTAGGAACCTTGCGATGTACATGTCAAACCAATGCGTACGAACCGTTGGTTCATGTGCGTATTTTTCTTTCAGGTAGGCATAAGTTTTTTCCAAACCTACCTCCAAGCTCGTCATAGGATAAAAACCAAATTCTTCGTTGGCTCGACCGATGTCGAGCACGATTTTTTGCACATCAAACGGACGCTTTTCCAAACGCTTGATACGGGGCATCGACTGAGTAGTTTTTGATAACATCAGTACCAATTCAAAAAGAGCAACTCCTCGACCGCTCCCGACATTATAGGTCGAGTTCTTGTGCTGTTCGGAAAAATTTTCAGCAATAAAGCTCGTCACATCCTTCACATAAACATAGTCACGCACCGTGTTACCATACAAATCAAGCGGCTCGTGCTTCATCATATGTTTCATAAAGATCGGAATTGCCCCCTGAATACCATTGGGATCCTGACGTTCACCATAGGGATTAGCAATGCGATAAATAACAAATGATAATCCATGCTGCCGACGGTAAAAATGCAAATGCTCTTCAATAGCAAGTTTGGTCACGGCATATGGTGACATAGGACGAGCCTGTGTTGTCTCACTAGCTACTTCTTCCAGAGCATTACCATACACGGCACCACCAGATGAAGGATAGATAATTTTTTTCACGCCATGTTTCACGCACAGATCAAGGAGCTGGAGTGTACTCTCCAGGTTAAGTTTGATTTCTTTCTGTGGATCATTGGCCGTCGAAGCGGGCGTGCTGAGTGAAACGAAATGAAAAACATAATCGACACCCTTAAGGGCACGTGACACGTGCCACTTATTAAGGAAATTGCCTTTGTAAAATTCAATTTTTCCCTTGAGATGTTTCAAATTCTTGATCCGTCCTTTTTGGAAACGATCAAACACGCGGACATCGTAACCACGAGCCACAAGATCGTCTATCAGATGACTCCCGAGGAACCCATCCCCGCCGAGTACCAGACATTTCTTTGCCATATACAAAAACCCGATTGAAAGTTAACGGGTCATCATACACTGTTTTTTGTATTTTGTCAAGTGTCAGAAAGTGACTATTTTTTGGCTTGTATAAGGGAAGAATAGAGGTCGAGAATGGCCTTGAGATAGGTATGTTCGTCAAGCGACAAAACACTGCTCCGAGCATTTTCTTGCAAAGTTATTATTGGGACAGTCTGTAAAAATTGTATTTTTTCGGCCAAATCATGAGCATCACCCGGAGTAAAGAGAAGTCCATTGAAACTATCCTGTACCCGCTCCGGTAAACTCCCCACTCGTGCCGCAATGACCGGCGTCCCCGAGGCCAGTGTCTCAAGGAGTGCGTAGGGCGTGTTTTCGTACCACTCTGATGGCACCACCACCGCTCTTGCTGGCAGGAGAATTTTTTGCAGTTCATCACCGTACATCGGACCATGAAAAATCACCCTGTTCTCCAATGCCAGTTCTTTCGTCAATTGTTTCAAGCGTTCTTCCTCCGGACCAAACCCGACAACAGAAAGTGTCTCGCTATTATGCAATTCAACAAAAGCGCGAATAAGTGTAGCAATCCCTTTTTCAGCTGACAAACGCCCAAAGTATAAAAAGTTTTTCCCTGTTTTTTCCGGCAACGGTGCTGCCACATCCGGCAGTGGTACTAGCGGCTGTGGCAAAAGCATGATTGGATAAGGAAACCCCAACCGCTTATACGTATCGATGAGAAACTGACTGAGTCCAATATAGGCATCTACTTTCCCATAGGTACCAAGGAAATCATGCAGCCATTTTTCTATGGCACACACCAAGCTTTTTCCAAAAGAATCCTTGACACAACGGTCAGCGAGACAGCGCCATCCCGAGCCGTATTCCCAAATCTTGCCTCGTACAAAGAGACTGTAATTAGGCGAAGCCAACTTGTAATCACAGAGTGTCATTACGATAGGTACACCATGTTTTTTAAGTGCCCAGATGATCGATGGTGAGAGCTGATGATACGTCACAAAAAGATGTGCCACATCTGGTTTGAATTCAGCTATCAGGGATTCCAGATTGCGCTTGGCCTCCGGATTCCAGATAATGTTGCGCGCCACCTTCAGTTTTTGCCACAGCGTGAGATGGTTGGCTTCTTCGTAATCCACCTGCTCCACAAAATACTTACTCCACTCGGTCGGTTCATTTTTGGGATGCGCCATAGCAAAAAAAGCCACCTCGTGACCCTGGGCTCGGAGCAATTTGGCTGTATCAAAATACAGACGCTGCGGACCAGCATACTGACGGTGATATTTGTCGATCAGGAGAACGCGCATATTTTGACTTTTTGGCTTAGTAATGGCATTATACAATAAAGTACCACTGAAAACAATATGATTTCTGTTATCGACAAAATTGCCTACGCCATATCAGCACGTAGTCGGGAACGCAAATTTTCCCAATTTCTCTCACTCATCATGCCACGAGAGCACGAGTCCATCATCGATGTCGGAGTCAATACCACTGAGTACTCTGCTACCGACAACTACCTCGAAAAACACTATTCCCATCCGGAAAACATTACTGCAGTCGGACTCGGTACCGACGAGGAAATCACTACTTTCCAAACTCGCTACCCACTCGTCACAACACAAGCCGGTGATGGACGCTCACTCTCCTTTCCTGACAACGCTTTTGATATTGCCTACTCCAACGCTGTCATCGAACATGTGGGGAATTTTGATGATCAACGCCGCTTTCTCTCCGAACTCTATCGAGTAAGCCGCCGTGGCTACCTCACTACTCCCAACCGTCTCTTTCCTATCGAGCTCCACACTCGTATTCCGCTCCTACATCTCCTCCTGTCCAAGAAAAATTTCGACGTTTTTGTCACCAAAATCGGCAAACCCTGGGCGGCTGGTGACTATATGTCCCTCCTCTCAGAATCTGACCTCCACAGACTCTTTTCCCAGGCCGGTATAAGACACTACACGCTCGTCAAAAACCGCTTGTGTGGCCTTCCTATGACCTTCACAGTGATTTGGCACAAAGAGTAAATCCATTCGACATCCGCCGGCTGGCGGATCAGGGCAAACAAACGACATGAACCATCCTATTATCGACAATACGCTCAAGAATTCCCTGCTGTGGATTTTTCTTGCTCTTATCGTAACTATTGGCATCGCCAGTTCTTTTTTTCTTCACTTTTCACCATTATTACCCTTCCTTCTTGCTTTTGGAATCCTCTCTCTCATACTCGCCTTTCGAGCGCCTCTCCTCCTTCTTTTTGGTCTCATTATCGTCCGCATGTCACTCGACTACTCCTCGCAGTATGTCAGTGTTTCATTCTACAACATCACACTCTCCTTCTCACAGCTCCTCGGAGTCGGTATCGCGCTCTTGGGTGTCGTCATCCTCATTCTCAAACGCCAGCACCTGTTCCGCTACCCGCTCTTCTTTCCGTTTTTTCTCCTGCTCTTTTGGGGGAGCACGACGCTCTTGTACTCATTGTCCCCCACGGATACCCTCCAGGAGCTACTCCGTATCTTTGACCTCTTTACGCTAGGCTTTCTCGCCTACGCCACCATCCGTGATACAGCAGACTTCAAACATCTCCTCCAAGCCTTTTTTGTCTCGAGCATCCTTCCCATACTCTTTGGCCTCTACCAATACGCTTTTCACATCGGTCTCTCCGACCAAAACGTTTCCATTCTCCGCATCTTTGGTACGTTTAGTCATCCCAACGTCTATTCACTCTACCTCTTTGCACTCATCGTTTTCGGAGGCCTCTACCTGGTCCTGTTTGCAGACAGCGGCATCCGACGTATCATCACAGCCGGCCTCGTCGCTATTTTCACTACCGTACTCGTCCTCACGTTTGCACGCGTGGCCTGGATAGCACTCTTCGTCTTTGTTTTCCTCATGGCACTCTTGCGCTATCGACTCCTCCTCTTTCCTCTCTTTCTCATTCCCTTTGTGCTCTATGTTTTTTCTCCCAGCTTTGCAGAACGCATCAACGAAAGTTTTCATTCCGATCCGGACAGTTCGCTCCTCTGGCGTCAAACACTCTGGGCAGATGTCACTCGTCATTCGCTCCAAGAAGACCGCTTGCTTCTCGGTGCCGGTATGGATACGTTTCCCAAGGTCTCCGAAAGTGTCCGTGGTACCAATAACGGCCCCAACGATCCACACAATGATTTCGTCAAGTTCTTTGTGGAGGGCGGATTGGTTGGACTTGGCATCTTTTTCCTTTACCTCTTCTCACTCGGATATCTTCTTATAAAAAAGTATCGCCAAGCTCGTCCCGGCAGTGCCCTTCGCTTGGCCTTCGGCGTCATGTTTGTTTTCTTCCTCACGCTCGAACTCTCAGCCCTCACCGACAACATATTCAAAAACACTCCCGTCCAGTGGCTCTTCTTCACCGCCCTCGGCGCCCTCTTGGCTCTCTCGGAACAAAAAAAGAAGCTCGCTTGAGCTTCAAAGTGGTATTCGGATAAAAAAAGAAGGGGCCGGAACGCTGTTGCGTCCTGACCCCTTTGTCGATACTGAAGTGTCTGGCGTCAGTTCCAGTAAGCCCGAGGGACTCGGATGGTGACGTACTTGCCACCCGTGTCGCCGACCCATTCGGACATCCACGACTCGCAGTTGTTGGCCGGGTAAGGGCTCCGGTTCTTCTCGCTCTTCGGATCCTCACAGTGCAGGTCGAACCCGCTGTAGGCATTGTCCATGCCGCGCCACCAGTCGAGGCCGACTTGCAGCCTGGCCGGACCAACGATCGCGACTTCCATCTCCACCAGATAGCGGGCGTCCCGTTTGTTGTCCAGGCGCCGCCCGGTCCAGTTGTGGAAAAGACGACGAGCGACTTTGCCCGGAAAGACATTGTAGACCCCGCCTTCGTAGTCGTAGACAAGGTCATTTTCGCCTGTTCCGTCGGTCTCGCCGTACCACTTCTCGACCTCATGACCGCGCGCAGTCATCTGGATCCGCGGAAAAATCCCACCTGCATCCACGTTTTCTTCACTCGTAGCATTGAACGTGATGGTCTGAAGCAGCCGTTTCGGACTGTTCTTGCCACGCTGTTCGTAGACTTTCCACGAGCGAATCGAGACACGAGATGCGCCTCCTGTGTCACAGGGAACAGCGTTTACCACCGTGATGTGACTGATGGCCGCATGAAAGTTCGGTGGCGGCGTTTCCCGACCGGGATGGTGGTGCTCATTCTTCCAGATGGCACCCGACGGCACCAACGGTAGATTGTTCACTGGTGTCCCCGGAGCACATGGTTTGGTAACCGGGTTTTGTGCCCACAGTGACGATGAGCACAAGAGCCAGACGATGGCCAAAAAAAACCTCAATGCTTTCGTCACTTGGACTCCTTTCATCAGTTAAGTTCAGCAGCCCGAGGACTGCAGGTTCTTGACGTGCATCTCACCGTCGACTCCTTGGAGTCCGATGCGCACGGCGCCGTCCGTCATGTTCGGCGGGAAAACCCATTCCCGCTTGACGGATCGGAACTCATCAGACGACCCCTGCTTGAAGTCCGGTGCCCACTTCTGTTTGCCACCGGCCATGATCTCGAAATCGAAATGAGGCCCATGGTAGGAAGCAGTCCCGCCCTTCACGCCCGTAGCCTTGTACTCGGCCGAGAGCGTGAACTTCTTGCCAGCGCAACTCGCCGGCAAGACATAGATCAGTCGCGGGAAGTCATCTCCACCGCTCTGACCACGAATGACGTACGTGTCACCGTTCTTAGTGACATCACCACCTTCCATCTTCCACACCACCTGGGCGGTGGCATTGACCGAAAAAAGAGCGGCCAAAAGCGCTAAAAACTTGGTTTGCATGGTTTGCTCCAATTGAAAAGGACCAGAATTCGTGCGTTCGCATCACGCGAACAAAGAAGTATAGAATAAAATTCGCTTTCTGTCAATAAAGAGAAACTCGTTTGAGTTTCAGAAATATTTTGGATAAAAAAAGAGGGGTTTCGCAGTACATCGTACTTTGAAACCCCTATTGTGTAACCGCGTCATTGACGCGGGACTTGTGGCGGCCTAGCCAGGCTACTGGAAGCTGCCGGCGAAGAACTGCTTGGCGGCCTTGGTCGGCAACACAACCTTGGTAGCCTTGCCGTCGGCACCGCGCTCGACGATGAGCAGTGTGATGGTTTGCCCACGGCTGTTCTTGCCGCGTGACTCACCAAAGGGGTGGGAACCCCAGGCCCGTGTTCCGTCCTTGAGTTCGATCACAGGGATCGCGCCCAAGAGGTCGTAGTCGCCGGCCACGTCGACCTGATAGGTACCACTGGCGCCCGTGATGGGTGCGCAGGCAACCCGCGGGTCGTCGAGCTTGAGACTCGGAAGGCTGGCAGTGCCTGGCCAATCACTGCCGCGCTTCAGAATGCACTGACGTGCACCTTCGAACGCCGCCGGATTGGTCTTGTAGGACAACACCCAGTCCATGACACCCTTCTTGCCATCCTCGCTTTGCAGCTTGGTAGCGTTGTAGGTGGCGCCAGGGTCGGTTTTCCACACGGCCGCGATGCCGTGGATGGTCAACTCGACCTTGTCATTGAGAACCGGGCCGATCTGGAGCGTCGTCGCGCCGGCGCCTTGGGTACCGTTGACCTTGAAGGTCGTCTTGGCCGGTTCGGCCGCGGAAACGCTCAAGGCACATGCGAAAGCCGCGAGCGCGGCGAAGATCTTGCTGATCATGGTGTGCTCCTAAGTTGCACGGTGGGAAAGTTGATTGCGTCTGTAAAATCAACTCACCCGAGTTGATAGATTCACAGACGCGAGGAACTGAGTTCTCCGATGTTTACCTCTTTGACGAGATACCCACTGGAGGAATCAGTATACACCTTTTCTTACTTCTTGTCAATAGCTAGAAAGAGAATGTTTTAAGGCTCAAGGGAGCCTAAAAAGATCAAAGGCAGGTCGTTCGGATGAACTTCCTGCCCTGATTGCGACGATGTCGCTAACTGCCCTGCTGCGTTTCATTTACCTAAGCCGATATGTCGCATCCAAATGATTTTCATCATTCGTCTTGGCGCATACCCTTTTTATAGACTTTCGTACAAATTCTACGCAGCTGTGTTCAGTCAGTCGTCAGCGTCAGAGGGCGCGGTCTTCCACTGCTTCTGGGGACTATTCATCCCCTTAGGCAGAATGACCATGCCATCCTTGTCGAGTCGGCCACCGGCCTTTTCGATCGCGGCCGTGAATTGCGCCTTGCGCGCTTGTTCACGATGCACGTAGACCGTCTTGCGGATGTCCCAGCTCCAGCCGAAACCGAAGAGTGAACCGCCGTTCAACAGGTCATAGTTGCGACCGAGGCCTATGAAGAGCCGCTCTTCCTTATCGCTCCACTGGAAGCGCCAGTTGGCCGTTTCTGCCAGGCTCGGAGCCTCTTGGAACCAGCCGAGCGCGAACCAGAGCTTGGTACCGATCTTGTCATCCTCTTCCGAAAGGTCGAGGAGACCGATACGTCCACCCACGTTCACGACATGACTGAGCCTGGAGTCCGGGTCGGCCAGTGGTTGACCAAAAACGGAGTGTTCGGCCTCACCTCCCGTCGGCTTGAAGGCCGAAACGAAGAGTTGGTACTTGAAGAAGGACTTCTCCCCCCTCAACTCGCGTGCGTAGTTGTTGTACGCGAGCGTGATACCACGAAGGTCGAATTGCCGTTGGCTCTTGTAAGCCGCTTGCTCGCCGTTCTCTTCCAACGTGGCCCACGGCAGCAGCTTGAGACCGAAGTCGTAGCCACCTTCGTAAGCACTGTACTTGTAGGCCGGCCCGTAACCACCGAGGTGACCACTGAAACCAAAGCCTGTATCAGTCTTGCCGTGCCAGCTGCTGAAAGTGCCGCCGATACCGAACGCGTGTTCGGCACCGGAACCTTCAATGAAGAGACCGTAGAGCGCTCCAGACACGAACGTCGATTGCGCTGTCCGATCGTACTCCTTGCCGCCCACCAGTTCCCAGTCCCAGCGACGCACTGCCTCTTCAGGCGGTACTTCTTTGGGTTCGGGTTCTGGTATAACTTCTGGCGTCGGTTCTGGCTCTTTCTGCGGCTGCGGTTCTGGTTCCGGCTGTGGCTCAGGCTGTGGTTCTGGTTCCGGCTGTGGCTCAGGCTGGGACGTCACCATGAAGGTGATGTTCCCACATGAGAGCATATCGGCCAGCGTCTTGCCGGTCGAGAGCTTCCATGTCTCCATCGCTTCGGGTCGCCCACCTTGTTCTGGTGTGCAAACCCTGACGTCACGGAGAAACTTGATCGTACCATCTTTGGAACGGAATGGCATGGCTTTGAACACCATGTCACTAGATACTAGCTCACGAACTCCACGCTCGAGAGAGACCAGAGCTTTCGCCTCGACTTTCTCTTCTGCCGTCAGATCCGGATTGGCATCGATTGCCTCCAGCCGAAGCTTGAGAGAGCCATAACGATTCCACGGCGCCCTATTCAAGTTGATGCAGGCTTGGGGCTGCTTCGCTTCGACAGCTGTACCACGCTCCGGGAACCGGATGATGGCACCAGCCTTGATGACGTTGCAGTCGTCCAGTTGATTGAACAGGCAGAGCACCTGCCAATCATGACCGAACTTCTTGGCAATCGATCCGAGCGTCTCGCCGGGATTGATTTTGTGAGGCGGCGTTTGATCGCCAGCCCACGCCCCCACCACTCCAAAGAGCAGCAAGAGAACCATATACCATTTCTTCATGGCAAACTCCTTGTCTGTAGGTTTCTGGGTGGGTCGCTCGGAAGCAACCCGGCTTGGGTTTCTTCCTTCACGGCGTCACCTTTCTTCCCGCATCCGTTGTTCGCCACAGATATGTTATGCGGCAACGACAGCACTGCGCCGACAATCATAAACGTCGCGCTGGGCACTGCCGAAGCACTACCGCATGTGACGAGTCTGTCGAGCTTATTCACGCCCTTTGTCAGGGCGCCAACATGAACGATGTCCGGCTGCGTCGAGAACACTTCCCCATCATCTCCCATCGGGAGAGGAATGGGGTAGCGTGCTTCCAGCCACACGAAGAACTTGCGTCCTGCGGGGTGGTCGCGCCGGAAATTCGAATACTCAGGAAATGGCGAGGGATGGGCGGTGAAGAACTGATTACTCAGCTCAAAGGCGCCATTCTCGATATTTACCAAAGCACCCTTGGTCGTCATGACTGTCTTGCCATCATTGAACCGGACGAGCCAGTAGCCCCGATTGTACTCCGCCACCCTTCCAGGAGGCAAGAGTACAAAAAGCTCTGTTTCGTCAGGATTCATGATGGTGTCAAACACTTCAACTCTTCCATCGACGTAGTAGGCGGTTCGCCAGACCGAACAGATGACTGGTCGAACTGACTTCCCAACCTTGTACGAGCGACTCGGGTCACGGATCTCACTGCGCCAGGCCTCAGGGAGAGGCTTGGGCAACTTGATCATGGCGACCGTGTAGCTGAAGGTCTTGGTAACATCACCACGTACTGATACGCAGCGCCACGGCAGTTGTACACCACCTTGATCGCCTTGCTTCACCTTCGTGGTCTCGATGTTGTAGCCAATATCCTCTCTGACCTCTTCGATCTTCCGATCGATACTGGCGCACCCCGTGAGGAGGGCCAGAGCGATCATACCAATGATACGCAACATGGATATCTCCTTGTGGGTTGCACCAAACAAACTAACTGAACACAAATTGGTAAGGATCAAAAACAACAGATCCTAGGAAGAAAGCAGTGGTGACGATGACGCCGCACCGCTCTCTTCCCAGGAACTTAGACATCAGATGTCTAAGTGCGGGATGACTCGGCGCTTTAGGAAAGCGCCCGTCACTTAGGCCATTCGGTCATTCAAAGAAACAGTGTCATTGCGAGAAAAAGCAGAGTAGCGAGATTCGTATCTCACAACAATAAAGAAAGCTGAGAGAAAGAGTCCGGCTAGAAAGGCGATGAAGACAGTCTTAATCACCTTGGTCAGACTCGGGCTCTGTTCGAGAATCGGACCAGAGAGGACACGGATCTCGACACTTTTTTCATCACCACCACGGAAGAGTGAGTTTTTTTCGATCAGTACCTGAGCGATACCGTCCATGATACGGGCGACATCACGCTCACGTTCACCTTTGACAGTTACGCCGATGATGCCGAGTTCGAGATTTTTTTCGACCGCTACCATCTTGCTCCACTGTGCGAGACGATGCTGTTTGTCGAATGGCAAGAATTCTTTGTTCACTTTACCAGTCTCTACCAGTGCATCGATGAAACGATCGCTGTACACCGCCTCAGCAAGAATTTTTCCCAAGTACTCTGAAGATTTGAATTGGGTGTAAAAATCCTGATTGTTTGCATTGGTCTGCACCACCAAAAAATCCATTTTATTCTGAAATGGCTTTTCAGTCATGATAAGACCGAAGAATGCAAGTGCGCCAAACAGCGCACCAAAAAGGATAAGTGTTCCCATCCGTGACCGCAATAAAGCGAAGATTTGCTGGTTTTCCATAATTTTTCTCACAATTTATAGACCTTATATACTACCAAAAAAATGACAAATTGTCAATAGCAAAACAATGATTTTTTGATATAGCTAAAAACCCCTTAAACAAGGGGTTTTATGGGATATTATATTGGACTAGGAAATATCTTCCCTTTTCTTACCCTTTCTTTCCGACGAACATCCCTGACTCGTTCTGCCGAACAGGGAGCTGTCTTGTACCAAGGTGTCAATCACGCTCGACTGTTACCGGCTCACTCATCACGGATGTGACCGTCGGAAACCGGAGAAAGAAAATGAAAGAATATTTCCCATGCGCTTTTCAGGGCTCCCTAAAAAAGCTTGGTGAGTTTCTCGAGAATATCAAACTGAGCAAAATCACGCACGGTCACAAAAAGCATAAGGAGTAAAAGGAGCATAAAGCCCACTTGATGAATCATACCCTCCACTCTGCGACTGACCGGACTACCTTTCAACTTTTCAATGAGAATAAAGAGGATACGTCCACCGTCGAGGGCCGGAATCGGCAGGATGTTGATGATACCAAGATTGATCGAAAGGAGTGCAGCAAACTGAAGGAGATATGGCAGACCGAGGTCACTCATCTGCTTGGTCAAGTAGACGATGCCGACCGGACCAGTCACATCAAGTGCCGCTTTCTCCGCCCCAAAGAGTGAAGCAATCATTTTACCAAAAGCTTCGAGGATAGCCATGGTGATGTTGTAGGTCGCGATGGCGCCACGGTAGATGGCTTCGTACCATGGATATGAAACCACGGCTGTTTCAGAAAACGAAATGCCGAGAGCGCCTTCACTAGCTGGATATTCAGTTCGGGGTGTTCCAGAAAGCGAAAACGCCTGTCCAAAACGATCCACATCGATACTGATAGATTTGCCCTTGTTCTCACCGATTATCTGCGAGACCCGTTCGAGACTGTGTATCTTTTCCCCGTTGATAGAGACGATAGCGTCACCCATTGACAGTCCCATGGCTTCGGCTGGCGTCCCCTTCCCGACGGACAGCACCTGAATTTCCGCATTTGGATACTGACCACGTTCACTCGGCTCGATAGGCTGCGGCATGCCAAGCATGAGCACGATAGAAATGAGGAACCAGGCAAACAGAAAGTTCATGACCACCCCTGCAGCCAGCACTTTGACACGTACCCAGGCTGACTTGCTCGCAAAACTGTTGGGATCGCTCGTATCGTGTCCATCCTCTCCAGCAATTTTGACAAACCCCCCGAGTGGAATCCAATTGAGCGAATAGACCGTTTTCCCGCTTGGCATTTCCTTGTTTCCCCACACTATTCTGTATTTCCCCGTATCATCCTTGATCACTCCGAACATCCGTGGTGGAAACCCAAAGCCAAATTCGTCTACTCGAATACCGTTTCGTACAGCTGTCACAAAATGCCCCAATTCGTGTACAAACACCAGGAGCCCAAGGAGAACAATAAATATGAGAACAGTGAGCATAGTCAGAAAATTCCTAATTCCCAATCTCTAATTTCTAAAAATGCAGAAATTTTATTGGGATTCTTAGTTAGATATTTGATATTAGAAATTAGATATCCCGTTTCTTAAACGGTCAGCACTTCTTCTTCCTTCTTCTTCCGAATCACTTCCAGTTTCTGATTGTATTCATCAACGACTTTTTGCAACTCTTCCTTTCCAAAAAACTTGTCATCCTCAGAGATATCCCCTGATTTTTCAAAATCCTGGATATCTTTCCAGATTTCTTCTCGAACATTGCGTATAGCGATGCGCCCCTCTTCTGCCCGTTGATTGAGTGATTTGACCAAGTTTTTTCGCGTTTCCTCAGTCAATGCTGGGAGTGTGATACGAAGCGCCACGCCATCATTGCCTGGGTTCAGTCCCAGATCAGACTCCCGGATGGCTGCTTCAATGAGTACCAGACTGCCCTTGTCCCAGGGAGAAATGAGGATCTGACGAGCCTCGGGAATGCTGATACTGGCTATCTGACGGAGCGGTGTACGTGTACCGTAGTAGTCCACCGACAAATTTTCCACCAATCCGGGATGGGCGCGTCCTGTACGAATCTTGGAGGCTTCGTCTGCAAAGTGTCCGACCGCATTCTCGAAATTCTGCTTCTTATCATCAATCAGTTCCTTTATCATAGTCTTGCGTTTCGTTATATTACTTGAAATTTCTCAGTCCAACAAACAAATATTCCGAATCAAAGGGATCATAAGAGACAAACGATGCACCCCGATCAACTGTCATCCCCGTCACAAACCAGGTCTGTCCGCTATCGATGGATTTGTAAAAAGCTTTGCCGGCTACAAACACGATCTCATCGGGATTTTTAGGGTTGACTGCGATAGAGCGAATCGGAAACTTCTTGGCACTCTCGATGATATTAATCTCGGTCCAGTATTTTCCAAAATCCGCACTCTTGAAAAAACCATTGCTCGTACCGGCGTAGATCACCCCTGAGCGAGTCGGATCCGAAGCGATAGAGATGATACCCGCAGGCATCTTGTTCGTTTGATTTCGTTCAGAGAGCTTGGCGGATTCCTTTTGCAGCCGCTCGGATTCCTTGGCATTGCCATTGGTCGAGGCGTCGCTTGCTCGCTTCTGGAGTGCTGCTACTTCTTTCTGCTTCTCTTCTTCCCAATCAAGCCAGGCTACTCCACCATCTCGAGAGTAGTAGAGTTTTTGACCAAAGGTCAGGAGATAGGTAGTAAACTTCTGAGTAGCATCAAACAAAATATCAGAGACCGTACCTTCAATCTTGTTTCCCACGTTCTTCCACGTCTCACCAGCGTCCGTACTCTTGACCACTGTCCCGGTCGAAGTGCCCGCAAAAATAACATTGATATCAGTCGGGTGCTGGGAAAGAGCTGTGACATTGGCCTGGACACCCGGCTCGGTATAAACTTCCTTCCATTCCTCTCCGCCATCATCTGTCCGGAAAATCTTGCCCCACTCGCCAACCACTCCCGAAGCAAACATGCGGTTGTCCGGGTCATTACGATCCAAGATGAAACTATAGATCTTTTTTGGAGGAAAGGAGATAGGTGTCCACTGCTCACCTGCATCTTCCGTTTTGAAAATACCATTGTCTACTGAACCCACATAGATAGTTCCCTGCGTATGTGGATGATAGGCGATAGAAAGGATGTCTGCCTTGGTGATAGTGGTTGTTTCATCAATCGTTGACTTGACCTCAAAGGTCTGCCCTCCATCACTGGTCCGCCACAGACTGCCCTTGGCTGGGGCGCCACTCGTAGTTGTCTCCGGCGAAAGAGATCCAGGAAGCGGGATAGTACACCCTGACAGTATAAAAGTACCCATCGCCAATACTCCTGACAACAATAATCTCTGTACCATATTTGTATATAATTTCCCTTTCAGTATAGCAGAAAACTGAGCCCGAGAAAAGAAAAAACTCCTCGAGGGAGTTCTTTCCTTTTGATGAGTTTTGGTGGGTACAGCAGGAATCGAACCTGCGACCGTTGGCTTAAAAGGCCACTGCTCTACCGACTGAGCTATGTACCCGCAAATCAAAACAATTGTACCTGGAATGAGGCACTTTGGTCAACCCTCCTACTGCTTTGGCGCAATAACATCTTTACCAACAAACGGCCGGAGCACCTCGGGAATCGTCACCGAACCGTCAGCTTGCTGGTAATTTTCGAGGATCGAGATAAAGATGCGTGGGCTTGGGAGAGCGGTGTTATTGAGCATATAGACATGTTTTTTGTCGCCGTTCTCGTCTTTGTACTTCACATTGAGCCGGCGAGCCTGCCAGTCGAGGAAATTCGAGGCTGATCCTGTCTCGCCATAGCGATTCATCCCGGGCATCCAAGCCTCAAGATCAAAGGCGCGGTACTTGCCGGCGCTCATGTCACCACTACAGATCTGAATCTTGCGATACGGCAGCCCGAGCTCTTGGTGCATTTCTTCTGAAACAGCAATCATCTCTTCCTGAAGTTTGTTGGCCAGTTCCATATCAGCCGGACACAGTATGACCTGCTCCACTTTCATAAACTCATGCACCCGGTACATACCCTTGGTATCTTTGCCGTAACTTCCGATTTCACTCCGGTAGCACTGACTGAAGCCAGCCATGCGCAGCGGCAGATTCTTTTCTTCTAAAACCTCATCGCTATAGTACGAAAGCAGTGATGGCTCGGCCGTTCCGACCAAGAATTTTGATTCTTTTGAAATGCTGCCATCTACTTCTTTATCGGATGTCGCTACCTGATAGATTTCATCAATCTCGCCATTGTATTCGCCACCCTTGAAGTAGCCACTCCCGAAAAGCGGAAAGCTTTTTACCAAGGTTGGCGGGATCATCGGTGTATACCCTTTGGAAACCAGCTTTTGCAATGCATAGAACATCAACCCCATCACCAGGAGCGTCCCTTCATTTTTCAAATAGTAGCCGCGGTATCCAGACACTTTGGCTCCGCGCTCCAAATCCAAAATATCGAGCATCTTCCCCAGCTCCATATGTGTCCGTGGTGCAAACTCAAACTGCTTGATATCTCCATACTTTCCCACCTCAACGTTCTCCGCATCACTTTTCCCACGCGGCGTATCCGGAGAAATAATATTTGGCACTTGTACCATGAGCGCATCAAACTCTTTCTTCACCACAGCAAAGCGCGGCTCAAGTTCATCAATTTTTACTTTGATCTCCTTGCCTTTGGCGATAATTTCAGCGCGCTCTTCATCTGTTTTTGCCTGCTGAATAAGATCATTGATATCATTCTTGAGCGACTTTAGTTCTTCCAGTTCCTGAAGCAGCGCAATGCGCTCACCATCTTTGGCGAGTAAAGCATCAATATCAAGCGACAAATTCTTTGCCGTCACTGCTTCTTTGATAGCGGCCGTATTAGTACGAATGTATTGGATATCTAACATAGGAACGGCTTCATTAGCTTTTAGCTTCACTAGCTTGTTAGTCTTCTAATTATTTAGGGTGGACGACACTGGATTCGAACCAGTGACCCCAGCAATGTGAATGCTGTGCTCTAACCAACTGAGCTAGTCGTCCGGCTGTTCTTACTCTTTGTCCTTCATTGGTGGAAAGATGACCGTCTCGCGGACGGAGCGATTCATGAGGATAGCAAACAGACGTTCACTCATCCCGAATCCACAGGCTGGTGGCATACCATACTCCAGCGCCTGGATAAAGTCTTCGTCGAGCATCATCCCCTCCTTGTCACCGGCATCACGAAGCTTCATCTGCTCCTCAAAGCGTGCTCGCTGATCAATCGGATCATTGAGTTCTGCAAATCCGTTCCCGAGCTCACTCTTGGCCGCTATCGGCTGAAAACGAAGCGTCCGACGAGGATTCTTGGGATCACACTTCGCGAGTGGCGACACTTCGATCGGGTGCCCTACCAAGAAACATGGCTGCAGCAATTTTTGACGAACTGTTTTCTTGTACAGCGTATCAATCATGCGCCCCTTGCCATAATTCTTTTCGTATTTGATATGAAGCTCATCAGCCTTTTTCTGAAGCTGCTCGATGGTCACTTCGTGAGACAAATCAATACCCGTTTCTTTCTCAAACTCAGTAAAATAGTCGACACGCGGAAATGACGTATTCCAATCAATACTCACTCCCTCATACTCCGTGGCCATCGTTTCACCGACCACCGCACGCACGATATCTTTGTACAATCGCTCCACTAGTTCCATCCCCTGCTCCATATTCATGTAAGCAGCATAAAATTCCATGTGATCGAACTCCTGCAGATGTTCACGGTCTATTCCCTCGTTACGAAAGACCCGACCGATCTCAAACACGCGCTCATACCCGCCGACGAGCAAACGCTTGAGCGCCAGTTCGAGCGAGATGCGCAGATAAAAGTCAGCATCCAAAGCATTGTGGTGTGTCACAAACGGTTCCGCTTCGGCGCCACCAGGAATGTGCTCGAGCACCGGCGTCTGCACTTCCAAAAATTTCTGCTCTGTCAGCACTGTTCGGACAGTCTGCCAAAACGCATTTTTCTTGATAAACAACTGTCGCGTCTCTTCATTCATGAGCAAATCGAGATAACGACGACGGAGGAGTTCTTCCTCATCTTTCAAACCATAGAATTCTGTCGGGATTGGTCGGAGTGACTTGCAGAGCATCTGCCATGAGGCCACTCGTACTGATTTTTCATCTTGTTTGGTCAAAAAAACCGCGCCGGTGATAGCCACAAAGTCACCGAGGTCAACCGTTTCTTTAAAAAGTTTGAAGTCTGTTTCGCCTAACACTTCGAGAGAAAAAAATCCCTGAATTTTTCCACTCCCATCCTCAAGATGACAAAAGGCAATCTTGCCCATGACACGCAAGGACTTGACGCGCCCCACTACCGACACCTGAGTATCGGTGCCATTCAGGGTCTCAAAAGCATCCAAAACCTCCACGCTCGTATGGGTACGCACCACAGTATCCGGATAGGCTGTTCCGGTTGCTTGGCGTATTTTCTCAAGCTTTTCGAGTTTCGTTGTCAGAATATCTTCACGCATATTTCAAAGTTGTTTCACCGAGCGTATGGTCACATTGTAGCCTCTCCTAAAGCAAAATGCAAGGCACAAAACGAAAGAAGTTCGACTTCCAACTGGAGGTCGAACTTCTCGAAAGAGTGAATCTAGTTCACAGAAACGATTTCGTACTTGACGGTCGCAGCAGGAGTCGTGACCTCTACCTTGTCTCCCTTACCTTTACCCAAGAAAGCCTGACCCAGGGGTGACTCATTGGAGATTTTTCCAGCAGCCGGGTCAACTTCGTTCGAACCAACGATTTCAAAATGAAATTCCTTGCCATGGACTTTGACACCTAGCTTGGAGCCCATACCGATTGTTGAAGCACCCTTGTGTTTGGCAGCAACCACTGAATCCTTGAGCATGCCCTCGAGCTCAGCAATACGAGACTCATTCTCGTTCTGATGGTTCTTGGCCTCGCTGTATTCAGCATTTTCAGACAGGTCACCCTGCTCTTTTGCTTCCTTGATAGCTTCCGCAATCTCCTGACGAATCTTCGTCTTGCGTTCCTCGAGCTCTACAGTCAGTTTTTTCAACCCTTCCTCAGTAAAAATTTTTGCCATAATTGATGTACAAATGAAAATTCTCTCCCGAGGGAAAGAATTGGATTTAGATATCAGAGTTTCTCAATACTACCAAAATATGAATAATTGTCAATGCCAAACATTTTTGGCTCTAAAAAAGCAAAAAATGACTATTTTTCTCGATTAAAATACCAATCGTACACTTCTTTCGTCACCGGAACAGCATTGTACCCCTCTTCTCCTTGCCCCTCAACCAGCACGATCATAGCCAGTTCCGGAGCCTCATAGGGAGCAAAAGAAACGAACCAGCCATGCGTTTTTTCAGCTGAACCAAACTGGGCTGTTCCTGTTTTTCCGGCTACTGCCACTGGCATATCCTTGAGTGACTGAGCTGTCCCTTCAGTCACCGTCTCTCGCATTCCTTCGCGAACAATATGCAAAATATCCTTGTCCATAAAGTCCTGACGAATGACCTTGGGTGCCACAGCAGTCACCTTTCCGTCGGCAGAACGGATCTGTGATACAATCCTTGGCTCATAGAGCGTGCCACCATTGGCGATAGCCACCACAGAATTGAGTACCTGGAGCGGCGTCGCGGTCACAAACCCCTGCCCGATAGACGCATGGTAGTCGTCACCGATATACCAACGTTCACCGATTTTTTTCTGTTTCCACTCGGCGCTGGGGATGAGTCCATCTGCCTCACCCAGCATATCAATACCCGTCTTTTGGCCATATCCAAACAGTTCTTCATATTTTTTCATGCGATCCATCCCGAGACCACTGATGTTTCCATATCCACCACCGATAGAATAAAAAAACACATCGCTTGAAACAGCGATCGCCCGCCTAATGTCGGTAAATCCGTGTACCTTCCAGTCCCCAAAGAAAAATTTTCCGATACTGATACCTCCCCGACTCTCGATCTCTGTGTGCTCATTGACAATTCCCTCACGAAGCGCTGCTGCTGCCAAAACCGGCTTGATGGTTGATCCCGGCGGATACTCCCCCGATACTGCTCGGTTAAAGAGTGGTTCGGATGGATCTTCGATCAATTTTTTGTATTCTTCTCCGGAAATCCCTCCAGAAAAAAGATTATTATCAAAACTTGGCAGACTGACCAGTGCCCGTACCGCTCCGCTCCGTGGATCGATGATGACAGCGGCCGCTCGTTTCAACTCATTTTTTTCCAAAATAGCCTGGAGACTATCAAATGTTTTCTTTTGCAAGTCGGCATCAATATTTAAAATAAGGTCGTTGCCTGGAATCGGCTGCACAATACCCAGTGCTTTTTTGATCTTTCCAAACGCATCTACTTCTACCCGTTCAAAACCATGTTTTCCCCGCAGCACCGACTCATAGCTTTTTTCCAAACCCTGCTTCCCGATAGAATCGGTCAACAGATACTCCGGATGTGTCACCAGCTCTTCTTTACGAATTTTTCCTTCGTAGCCCAAGACATGGGAAAAAATAAGACTGTCTAGATAGCTGCGCTCGGTTGTCTTGTACAGGCTGACCCCCGGAAAACCCTGGCTGCGACTGAGAAAAATAAGCGTTTCTTCCTGAGTCAGTTTTTCCTTGAGGAGTATCGGCAACGTTGAACGCGTATCGATCCGACTGAGTATTTCTGACAACACCGCCTCTTCGATGCCAAAATCTCCCAAAAGAGCAGCTCGCATTCTTTCACGGGCTTCACTATCGGCCGGGATATCCGCAGGTATCAATACCATATCTATACTCGGTACATTTCGTACCAACGGTTTTCCCGAGATGTCATACACGATACCGCGTGGAGCGGGCAACACCAGCGCACGCAGGCTATTGCGAAGCGCGGCAGCCTGATACTCACTTCCCTTGATAATGCTCAAATAAAACACTCGCCCACCGAGCGCCATAAGAGCAAACATCATAACCCATAGAAAAAGAGATGACATCTTCCGATTGAGTGGCCATTCCATTTTGACGGCATCCTTTTCAGTCACCGTCAACACGGCATCGTCAATTTCCATGCCACCCTTCTTATGAAGAAATATTCCTTTGCGAACAAAAAAACTCATACTCTAACGGATATTGCGAAACTGCTTTTGATTCAAAAAATTGAGATATCGTTCAAACCGATCAATAGTATAGTGCGTAAGCAAAAATACCGGCAAGAAAACTACTAACGAAAATAACAACGTATCAACAGACGGTGTCGCCCGCAAGAGAAGCGATGTCTCTGGAGCTATAAAGCGGTAGACCACCAGAGAAAAGAGCCCCTGATACAGCAGGGCGGCGCCAAACGCCACCAACCCATACAACATAAGCCCCACGCCCTTATGTTCGAGCAACAGTCGCCGCAACAAAAAACTGGTCACATATGCAAAAAAAACAGCGTAGAGAGAAAACCAAGACACCCTACCCAAAGAAACAGTGTCGAACAGGAGTGTCAGCGGCAGGGTCATAAAAAGAGCCGAGGGGAAATTTCGTATCAGAACAAAAGAAATGACTGCTCCCAACAGAAACAACGGTGCTCGAAACCATGGAAAAAGAATATTGAAAAATGAGAGCTGGAGAAACACCAACAGGAGCAAAAAAGATATCCGAAAAAAAACGTCTTTCATGGTACGAGTGATTTTTTAATAACAAAGACGTAGCGGAGCGTACTGAAATTTACCGGGGAAACAATAGACGCACGCTGATACAAATGATCAGAAGAGGGGCGGATATCCTGGATAGCACCAATGACCAGATCCTTGGGAATTTCGCCACCTAGACCGGAAGTAACCAGTCGATCCGCCGTCTGAAGCACCATATCCTGCGGCACCATATCAAGGACGATCCCAAGTCCATATTCTCCTTTGATAATTCCCTGAGCATTTCCCTCAAGCGTCACTCCACTCACCACACTCTCGGGGTTAGTCAGGAGCATGACACGCGCACTCCCCGGAAAAACCTCTATCACACGTCCAATCAAAACGCTCCCCGATACCGTTACTACCATACCACGCTCAATCCCCTGCAGTGACCCCTGATCAATAGTCAGCCAATTTCCCAAACCGGCAGCGTCCCGCCCGATGACTTCAGCAGCCCGCAGTTCGAAACGATCTCTCGGCAACAATGACAGTTCTTTTCTCAAGATATCATTTTCGCTCGCAACAGATTGCCACTTCGCGTTCTCACCAGCCAAGCGAATATTTTCTTGCACCAGGTACTCATTCTCACGCTTCAAATTTCCGATAGAAGTCACAAAAGAAAATTTGTCGCGCACTTCAAACGCTACCGAAGACACCATACCCTGTATCGGCCACGCTATAGTCGAAAACACCACGCGTAACGGCTCCATAAGAAAACGTGGTTGCCACACCAAAAAGACCAATAACACTATCGAAACAATAAAAGCGCGGAAAAATTTTGTTTGAGTAAATTTTCGACGAAGAGCCATATGCCACGCAGGTATACCTGTGAATTTCTAATTACCAATTTCTAATTTCCAAAAAATACCTTTCACGCAAGCATTCATTAGAAATTAGATATTAGAAATTAAATATTTATCCCAAAGGCTTATTGTCCTCTTCTTCTATCAAAACCTCTTTCAAGTTTTCCATATCATCAAGCACAATACCCGTACCGCGCACCACCGCCGTGAGTGGGTCCTCCATCATCCGCACCGGTATCCCTGTCTGATTGGCAATCAGTTTATCCATACCACGAATAAGGCTGCCTCCTCCTGCTAGGATAATACCGCGCTGCATGATATCTGCCAAAAGTTCCGGTGGCGTTTCTTCGACAATAGTCTTGATATTATTGACAATAATTCGAATCGATCGTGACAGCGCCTCACGGATATGTTCGTCTGTTGCCAATACTTCTTTGGGCAAACCCGATACGAGATCACGACCGCGGAGCGGAAACGTCAGACGCTCCCGCTGCGGATACGCACTGCCGATAGCAATCTTGGCTTCCTCAGCTGTACGCTCGCCTATGAGAATATTGAATTCATCACGACTGAAACGGACGATATCTTCATTCATCTCATCACCAGCGATACGGAGACTCCGAGAAATAACCACGCCTCCCAATGATATGACGGCAATTTCGGTCGTCCCGCCACCGATATCCACTACCATATTGCCGGCAGCATCGGTCACTGGCAAACGCGCACCGATAGCAGCTGCCATCGGCTCATCAATGAGAAAGGCCTGCCGTGCTCCGGCATTCATAGCTGCCTCCATTACCGCACGCTTCTCCACCTCTGTCACGCCCGAAGGAATACCGATGAGCACTCGAGGGCGCCGGAGAAAAGAAAAACTGTCCTGATTGACTTTGTTGATGAAATAACGAAGCATCTGTTCGGTTACTTCAAAATCGCTGATGACACCATCAACGAGTGGGCGTGTAGCCACGATATGCCCCGGTGTCTTGCCTACCATTTTCTTGGCCTCCCGGCCAATAGCCAAGATTTGCCCGGTCCGCTGATTGACCGCCACCACCGACGGTTCATTGATCACAATCCCTCTTCCTTTGACGTAGACCAGCGTGTTAGCTGTCCCTAAATCAATCCCGATATCCTGTGACAAATGACTAAAAAACCTATCAATAAGGCCTTTTTGGAAATTTTTTATGAAGCGCTCAAAACTCGACATAGACAAAAAGAGGAGAAAAAAGTAAAAAATCAACCGGAAAACACAAAAAGGCACTCAAAAACAGGACATCCCCCATTCTATCCTATCCTTGAGAATTTTTCCAGTGTAAAAGAATAAGCCCCTCCCATATCGGGAAAAGGCTCTCCTTTCTCTTGAAGATGGTGTCTACTTCTTGAGGGTGATACCGAGTTCGCGAAGCTGTTCGGAAGAAATCTCGGAGGGAGCTTCCATCATCGGATCCTTACCCTCGCCCGTCTTGGCAAAGGCAATAACTTCACGAATATTTGGTTCATTCTGGAGGAGCATCATGAGACGATCAAACCCAAAGGCCAACCCTCCGTGTGGAGGCGTCCCAGAGCCAAGAGCCTGGAGCATATGACCAAAGTTCTTTTCGATACGCTCCGGAGAATATCCCATGATTTCAAAAACTTTTTTGAGCGCTTCCGGCCGGTGATTGCGAATGCCTCCACCACCGATCTCATAGCCGTTTAGTACCATGTCATACTGTGCCGCCACAATCCCGCCGATATTTTTCTCCGCCATCAAGTCTTCCATATACTCCGGCTTGGGTGCAGAAAAAGGATTGTGTGTAAACGTCCAACCACCATCGTCAGCCTTTTCAAAAAACGGAAAGTCCACCACCCAGCAAAATGCCAGAAGATTCGGATCATTCTTGTCTTCGCGGATATCGGGCTTGTCTGAGTTATACTTCTCCATCGCTTCGGAGTAGGTCAAACGAGGAAATGGGAGCGCCTGAATTCTCTTTTCCGGATACAACTCCGTGACCAGATCCACGATCATCTTTTCATTGATGGCCATGACATCTTCTTGTGTCACAAAACTCATTTCCAAATCTATTTGCGTAAATTCTGGCTGTCTGTCGCCACGCGTATCTTCGTCACGAAAGCACCGAGCAATCTGGAAATACCGCTCGAAGCCAGCGGACATGAGGAGCTGCTTGTACTGCTGTGGAGACTGCGGCAGCGCATAAAACTTGCCCTGATCCAGTCGCGATGGTACCACATAGTCACGCGAACCCTCTGGTGTCGACTTGGTCATGTTTGGTGTCTCAATCTCGACAAATCCTTCCTGAGTATAAAATCCCCGTACAAAATGCGTGGCGAGATGACGCTTGCGAATATTCTGTTGCATCCGATCACGACGCAGATCGAGGTACCGATACTTCAAACGAATCTCCTCATTGATTTCCTTGCCATCAGAAGCGATATCAAACACTGGAGTCACCGCCTCATTCAGCACTGACAAAGTGAGTGCCTCTATTTCAATAGCGCCATTGGGTTGCTCGGTATTGATCAGCTTATCGGGACGAGCATTGACTTTGCCCACTACTTCAACCACCCATTCCGGACGCAGGGTTTCAGCTACTGCTTTGGCTTCCGGGTGGTGTGGCAGAACAACCATCTGTACCTGGCCACTACTGTCACGCAAATCCAAGAAAATAAGTTTTCCATGATCTCGACGAATATGCACCCAGCCCTGAAGGGTAATTTCTTCTCCAATATGTTCTTTGGCTTCACTCACCAGTGTCCGTTTCATAGTCATACATCTCATGCATTAAAATCCTACACGCTACTTCCCCTGAAAATAGTCATTGACAGCATACACCAACTGGCTGGGTGTTATTTCGGTCTTGAGAAAAGCCTGCGTCACAATACCGGCATCTTTCAACACCTTGACGCTTTCGTCTTCCATGGAAACTGATGCCGACAACAGAAATATAGGAACATTTTTCCCTTGTTCTTCGTCTCGCAATTTCTTGATGAACTCACGGCCATCCATATTGGGCATCATAACATCAGTAATGATGAGATCAAAAACTTCACTCAGTGCCGCTGCCAAACCCTGCACTCCATCTTGTTTGGCAACTACTTCATATCCTTCACTCTGCAAGCGCTTACTAAACATCTCAACAAAAACCGGCTCATCCTCAATCAAAAGAATCTTTTTCTCCAAATGTGCTCTCTCTCCCTGTGGTCGAGCATCATTGGCAGAATTTTTATCCTGCTCATTAAATTGTCGTAAAAATCGTTCAATTTCACTGACTACCTCAGAAGGTGAAAACTCTGTCTTGGAAATAAAGCCGTTGGCACCCAGTTTCAATACTTGTTCCCGATCTTCGGCACTACTCAAATTGCTAAACACTACCACTTTCAAAGTTTGGTCGTATTCCTTGTTATGACGCAGCTCTCGTAGGACTTCGATACCACTCATTTCTGGCAATACCAAATCAAGCAGAATCAAATCAAATTTTTGCTCCTGGACATACTTCAAAACAGCTTTGCCCGAAGTGGCATTGACCGTCTCAAAACCGGACGACTCCAATTTCTTTTGATAAATCTCGGCAATAAACGGGTCATCTTCGACGAGGAGAATTTTTGCCATAGGTCATGTTGACATTTAAATCAAATGTAGGATATCAAAAAATTGGCTTATAATCAACATTTACAGACTAGCTGCCTTTCCAAGCGTCTCCACTGGGAGCTTGATGATAAACGTCGATCCCTTCCCTGAGCCTTCTGATTCGACAGAGAGCAATCCCCCATGAGCTTCCACAAAGTTTTTGCCCACATAAAGACCAAGTCCCGTGCCGGAAACATCCAACTTCATAGTCTCCGTGCTTCTCGTGAATTTCTCAAAAAGCCGTTTACTCTCCTTTGGATCAACACCAATACCCGTATCCTTTATCCTGACAGAGACACACTTAGTATCTCCTTCAACAGTCACCGTGACACCGCCTTCTTTAGTATATTTGAGAGCATTATCGATCAAATTGGAAACCACTTCACGAATCTTATTCACGTCCAGTGTCAATTTTGGCAGAGACTTGTTCGGCAGCTTGATCTTGAGTGATAATTTTTTCTCTTTGGCCATGATCGTGAACATATCGACGATATCAGCCACAATCGGTTCCAGTTGGGCTTCGACAAAATTGTACTGCACCCGACCGGATTCAATACGAGAAATACTAAGGAGATCCTCGACCAACTGACCCATGCGATTGTTCACTATATACACTTTGTTCAAAACATCCTGGAGTGTCATGGGAACTTTGCCATATGAACCCTCAAGTATGAGCGAAACATAACCCTTGATAGCTGTCAGTGGCGTCCTGAGCTGATGCGAAGCGATCGAAATAAATTCCGATTTTGCCGCATCCAAACGTTTCAATTCGTTGTTTGCAATGGCCAACTCCTGCGTCAACGCCTGTAATTCCTCCTTACGCTTCACTTCTTCCTTAACAGATCGAATGAGTATAATTCCAAAGATAGAAGCCAGGATAAAGGTAGTGGCAACCAGTATGTAACTCGTCATCTCCCGGATAAAGAACAGCTGTGATCCGATCAAAGATATAAGCCCCACCACCAATGCCTGAGCCCCAATAAGTTTTAGATTAAAAGCCTGATACTTCACAATCAAATAGGTAAGAAACCCAAGAAAAACCGGCATTCCAAAAAGTCCATACTGAAGAATTTTCCAATTATCTGGATCATCGGGATTGATAACCGAAGCAATACTCCCAGCTATATTCGCCCCGGAAAAAGAAAGAAGGAATAATACCGAACCAAGAACAAGATATACGGCTTGAACTCGAGCAGAATCTCGCGTTTTAAATATTTTCCAAATTCCATATCCAAGTAAAGTCAGAAAAAATACCACCTCAAGGAAATAAAAATAGTTAACAAGCACTCCTTGCTGCGCTTCACAAAGAGTCGCATTAAAACCAGTTATATTGTATTGTGTGGGCAAAAGAACAAGAAAAGGAACAAAAAGCAAAGCGAATACTGCTTTATATCGCATTGCCAAATCTCGCTTTTCAATGAAAACATAGACGAAATACACTGTGAGACAACTCACCATGTTTTCAAGAAGATTAATTATCGACCAAAAAAACATCGTTTTCCGACTGTCAGGACTACTCCAGAGAATCAAATCAAAGGCAGACCAAAGAGCGAAAAGAACTGTCACCAAAAAAAACAGCCTACTCGAGAGATCTTTTTTATTCTTAAAGAAAATAAACAGTCCCAAAAGCAAAGTGACAATCGCCGTTGGAATGTGAGAATAATACAAAATCACATTACCACTCAAAATAGAGTCCATTATTGCCTTGCAATATTCCGAGTTTGTAACAAGATTGAAATTCATAGATATTTACACTATTTATATTTTTTACACCATCAGTCACTCGCTTTCTTTCATTATAGCAGAAACAACGGTCTTATATTCTTCCGGATAATACCTCCAATAAACATCTTCTTCAGTCTCTGCCGGAACAAGCCTCACAATAAGAGGTCTAACGCCAAAATCAGCAACTATACTCCTATATGTAGGTAAAAGAATGTTTTTTGTAAGATCACTATAAAATCCGCTCAAGAGGAAATTCTCAAAAAGAACGCCATGACAAATAAAAATTGAAAGGATATATCTATAGTATCTACTTGCCTGCCCTCCATTTCTAGCATAATACTCAGACATATCAATTCTATTTTCAGATCCTAAAATAGAAGAAACTATACTGTGATGAAAATTAACAAGGCTTGTACCTGAAATAATTTTTACATCAGAAATTTTTTTTCCATCAAAAAAATCAAAATCCACAGCTTTTACAGACGATATTTTTCTGCCGCCCTTCTTGCCGAGTCCTTCATAAAAAACCATTTTTCCTAGATAATATTTATCCTCATTCTTGGTTACAAACTTATCACTGAGATACTCAAATCCTACCGGATCAATACCTATACTCTTAACAGATTCTAAAAAATTTATAAGCTCAAAATTTGGACTCATGACATGCCGAGAGATCACTGCTCTCGGGGAAAGCTTCACTACTTCTGGAATATCTTGCCCTAAGAATTCTTCTATTTTTGATTTTAACGCCGCATTATTCCACCGCTTCTTTATCTCTTCCTTTGCTTCATCAAGTGACATGTATATAGAATCCAGCTCTGCTCTTGCATTCAAATCTTCTTGCGACATAAGACAGACACTATTATTCTCCAGTATTACTCTCAACATTCGTCTCGGGAAATTCCGCACTCATCACTTCCTCTTCGGGCTCCAAAACCTCAACTGGCGCATTGAGCATGTTGTACGCTTCCGGATCACTACACTCTGATCCATCCTCCAAACTCGCATCACAAAGAGTTATCACACATCCAACTTCATCTTCCTTACACTCAAGTGGCACACAGTCTTCGCTAGCAGGATCACACAGTGGGATATTCTTAGCATTTCTATCAATCAGCTTATAATACGAAGTATCTGCCACTGGATCACCTGTGCATTCCTCTACGGTCGCATCACAATGGTACACAAAACAAGCCTCAGTCGTAGGATCGCACTCTATCTGTGATTGAAGAGGATAGTCTCGTAGAATAAAAAACCGATAGAAAGACAACCCGATTGAAATCGTTGTAGCAATAACAAACACCGCAATTAGTACCCTGCTACTCCTCTTTACCACAGCATCGCTCTTTGTCTCGATTTCCATAAAAAAATTTTAACTAATCAAGTATATCCCTATCGCAATAATACAACATGCGATGATTTTTGTCTTAAAAGCGACCAGCTGATCTTGATAAATCTGCCTGGATTTCTCTCTATTTGTCTTCAAAAAGATTACGACGAGCAGTAAACTGAGTACCATTACAAACACTGGCGCCAAGCTTCCGATAACAGCAACAAATGATACGGCCGGACTCAGATCGATGGCTCGCTGCAAAGCCACAACAGCCAATAAATTCAAAACTTCAGCGAGAACAAAAACGAGGAAGAAATTCCGACTGATATCGTAGATATGTTTCATCCGAGAGCCTATCGACTTATGATCGAGCAGAGATATGAGCAAGCCACTCACGGTAGCTCCAATGGAAAAAAGCAAAAAGCAGCTCCAAAAATCATTCCCTGTCGCTTGAAATGCCATCGTTTGAAACACCATGCTTAGGGAAAGGAAAACAAAGGCTCCTATCATCAGGGAAAACACTTTCCCAAAGTTTTTTTCTTTAATTTCACCATGAAATGAAAATAGCATGGCTCCTGCAAAGGCTATAGCAATACCGATATAGTGCATCACAGATAACTGCTCCCCCACAAGAAGCCAGGCCAAAAATGGTACCAATGGAACGCTCAAATTAGCCAGCGCCTGCACCACTACCATATCATTCGAGACAAATAGAGTCTTGAAGTAAAAGTAATAGGAGAACATAAGAAAAGCACCGCTTGAGAAAGCGATGCCGGCAACTGTCCAACCTGGAAAAATAAATTCTACGAGTCCAAATAAAGGAAGGAGCCACGGGAGGAGCTGGAAGAGTGCATTGATGATAACACCGTCCCACTCATCCTCATATACACCGCTCACAAAGTAGATGTCTATGATATTCACAAGAGCCCAAAAGAATGGCGCTAGAAATGCGACAAAAATCCAATGACTCCATAAATACCCAAAAAAATCCATATCTGAGAAAAGAAAAATTCTTCCTACACAATATCTTGAAGAGGATATTTCTTACCGCGTTCGATAAAATTAACTTCTGTATCTTTCAGATCAAACTGTTTCACAAAATAGTTGATAATATGATCCTGTGAAAGACCATTCTTGCAGGTATAGACGTCGATACTGACGAAACCACGGGCTGGAAAGGTATGAATACTGATATGACTCTCGGCGATGACAGTAAATCCACTCCAGCCACCCGGGTCTTTCTTGTCATTTCCCTCAGCAAAGTACACTTCCGGACCGGCAAGAATATGCATATCGAGCATATCCGGTAAACCTTTGAGACAGTTTAGAACGAGCTCTTTGTCATTCAACTTCTCGTAATTCCCACCATATCCATCCAACGTCAAGTGCTCACCAAAATGCGTCATAAAACAAGAGAAAAAATATATTTCACCAACAGAAAAATAATAACACAAAAACACATTTTTGGAAAGAAAAAAGGACTGCAACTTGTGCAACCCCGTTGAAGTTTAGTAGCCCTCGTGGCTACTTCCGTAAACGCAGCACATCGCTGCAGAACCTCTCGGCACATAGCGTGCCGCGTGTCTTGAAGTCCCGGCTCCCCTGCCGCAGATCGGTCACGAACGGAAAGGACTGTTCGATTTCAAAGTCGACCCCGTACTTCGGAGTGCTGCCCTTGTCCGCCGAGAGTAACCAGACCTTGAAACGGTAGGAATGCCTGGCATCAAAACACCAGTTTTCCCGATTCAAGCTCTTTGACACGAAGAACCAGCGCTCGTTTTTCTCGTCACCATCCCGCGCGTGAACAACAAATCCGTGATTCCCCGGTGTGTTGAGGAAAAACGTGCCGATGCAGAACGATCTTGCATTGGAGCGCGGACTGATGTCAAACTCCACCTCACTGTCCCGAAAAATCGCCGACCACAACTCGGTCTGTGGGGTAGGGGCGATGGAGGATGAATAGACACGAACGTCCGTGTGGTAACCAGGGTAATCAGCCGGCGTTTGCGCACGCGCCGCCACCGAAACCAGCAAGCAAAGAACCATGGCGATGAGTTGCATCGCTTCCTCCTATGCGTCACGGATTGTGACTGTTCACCATAACCTGAAATAAGAAAAAAGTCAAGAAAAAACAGAGGAGCTGGAAACCCTCTGCTTTTCTTTCTGTCTATCCTCCCCTTGTGTTATTTCCCGATGTTGAAGAACCAACCCAAGAGACTGAGGCGATCACGCTGACCTCCCACAAAATTCTGTAACTTCGATGTCTGTGCCTTGAGCACTTCGACCTGATCAAGGATGATGGATTTCATGTCCTGATCTTCCACGGCCTCAGCTGCTTTCAGCAAGGACTCCGTACGAGTCTTGTTCGCAGCGATTTCTTGTTCCAAGCTATTCAAATCAGCATCACTGGCGCCAAACAATGCCTGCAAGACCGGATTGCGCTTGTCGACTTCTTTGACAGTCTCACCAATCTTCTTGGTAGCATCCTTATGGTCATCAGCGATACGACGGATTGCCCGTCCAACGTTGTCATCTTCAATATCAGCCACATCATTCAGGTGTTCAGCAATATCGTCACTTTCGTCCTCCAGATCATCGTCGAGCTCTTCGTCCGTACCACCCAAGGCATAGATCATTCCTTCAACACTACTCTTGAGACGCTTGACCTTGCGCTCCAAGGCATCAAGAGAATCCTCCATCGCAGCCAAATCATATCCACCTGCAGCGATAGTAGCCTTGAGTGCTGCCAAATCAGACTCATACGACGCAAGAGTAGACTTCACAGAACTACTATCACCTCCAACCGCTTCTAACAAAGCAATCTTGCCATTCGTTTGAGTAATCCGCTTGGCTACTTTGGCGACATCTTCAGCAACTTCCTTGGCATCATGCAAATCGTCGTTACGAGCGAAATGAGCCAATTTCTTCACTTCTTTGCTCAGCTGCTTGGCAGCTTCAAGATCATTACTATCAAACGCACCGCCCACTGTTGCTGCCATTATCTTGGCTTCGGCCAATCGAGCCAGGGCCGCCGTCACATCCACTCCTTCAGCCTGCTTCTCGAGAATTTCCTTTTCTGCTTCAGCAAGTTCTTTATCGAGCTTTGAAAGGGTCTTGGCACGATCCTTGTACATGCCATTGTCACTTCCCTTTCGGTCATCTCCGTCCTCATCCTCCAATTCGTCAACTCCGTTTTCATCACTGTCATCGTCTGCATCATCACTGTCATCATCCAAGTCATCTAATCCGTCATCGTCGGAAGTCTTTCCTGATCGCTCAGCCGCTTTCTTGAGCGTTTCACGCTCTCGCTCGGCTTTCTTTTTAGCTTCTTCCTTGGCTTTCTTCTCAGACTTCGACTCCTTATCATCATCTTTATCTTCGTCATCATCCTTGTCTTCGTCACTATCATCACCCCCATCATCATCTCCATCATCACCGCTCCCACTTTCAGCCAATGAAGTAGGAATGAAATTTAAACCATTTTGAGTTGCCAGAGCCATGATACCAACGAACCCACCAAACGAAAGCACTGCTACCAACAATGCCGGCAACAGAGCGACTTTTTTCTTCTCAGACATACTTTTTATTTTTATGGCAAGTAGAACAAATTAAAAACCTACTCACCTTATATATTTCTCAGACGTAGTATAGCACAAAATCTTACAGAAACCGTCGCTCCTACTCAGTGGCCGCATTTTCTATGGCTTTTTTAAACGCATCCACACTACTTGGGTTCTCAAGCTTTTTCCCATTCAAAAAGAATGATGGTGTTCCTGATATCTTGAGTTCGTTTCCAGTTGCACGGTCTTGATTGATTTTTTCATCCAAAGACGAATCATTCATGTCTTGTTTGAATTTTTCCACATCAATACCAACCCGGGTAGCGTAGGCAGGAAAAATACTCTTGGTTGGATCATCAGCGCTTGACCATTCTTTCTGATTGGTAAAAAGCATATCGTACATTTCCCAAAACTTCCCCTGACGGCCAGCTGCCTCCGCGGCCCGCGAGCTCGGTAACGCGTTTTTATGGATCTGAATGAGTGGATAATGACGCACCACAAACTTCATCTTTCCTTCTAGCTCTTTTGAAAGCTGATCAATGATAGGATGGTATGCCGCACAAGCCGGGCACTGAAAATCAGTATATTCTACCAACGTTACCGGAGCCCCAGCATCGCCTTTGACTCTGTCTTGCTCCGTGAGAGCGATTGGCCCGCCAAGAGCGACTGATCCTTCATTTTCTCCGGAAAACCCGTACTGCCAAACCGTAAACCCAATAAACCCAACTAACGCTACCAATCCCAGCTTTATCAATGCACCCATAGGTATTATGCTTTCAGAAGTTATTCTCTCTCCCTATGATACTCCTTTTCAATTTCCTTTGGCAAGAAAGACATTTACGGTCTCACCTGCTGCCTTTCCCCAAGAAAACCGAGCTGCTTGTGCCAACCCATCCTGTTGCATCCGTGCTGAGAGCTCCTGATTTTCCAAAACGGACTGCAGTGCCAGATATAGCTCCTCCGGCTGGTAGGGATCGATCATGATACTGGCTTTTCCTACTACTTCAGAAAGAGCCGAGGAATGACTGGTCACCACTGGGACGCCGCAGGCCATCGCTTCAAGCGGCGGAAATCCGAAACCCTCGTAAAAAGATGGATAAACAAACACGCTAGCCAAATTATACAACGCCACCTTGTCTTCATCGGCGATAAATCCAGGGAGTCGGATACGATCTCTGTAGAGCGATGACTCGCAGGCAACAAATACATCCTGACACTCCCAGCCGCGCGTACCGGCCAATACCAAATCGTGTTTCTTCGAAATATCATTTCCCGTGCGAAGCAGTGCTTCATACCCATGAATGAGCGAGCTCATATTCTTCCGCGGTTCAAATGTCCCCAAAAAGAGGATAAACCGATATGGGAGATAATACTTTTCTTTAACACGCAAAAGCTCGGGGTCATTGCGATCCAACCGATGGAAGCGTTTTTCGATGCCGCTGTGAACAACCGTGATCTTTTCCGCCGGCACCCGGTATTCTGTCACTAGATCCCCCTTGGTGGAATGAGAGACGGCAATCACGCGATCAGCCCGACGCACCAAACTCCGGAAATTCACTAGGAAATGCCATATACGCTGCTTCCAAGAAAACATCTCTGGAAACCACTCAAATGACACATCATGTGCCGTTACTACCAGTTCCGTATCTCGTGATACCGCAGCAAAGTTCAAATTGGGAAGAAAAAACACATCCGTACCTCCGACCAAGCGATCAAGCTTGGGAAAACCAAAATACCAAAGCGATAGATTGAACAGCTTGTTCGGAAAATGAAATACGCGGAGCGTAACGTTTGGGTACACCTCTACCCATGAAAAATCCACTTCTTCGCTGCGCCAAGCATTGAAAAAGAGGATATACTCATTCGTCTGATCACGCTCAAAGACCGCTTTCAAAAGCGCTAGGGTATACTCTTCTACCCCAGTACGCTTCCCCTCTGCCAAACACCGTATGTCTATTCCGATACGCATGCCTAGTGCTTCCGTAAAAAGTAATGTCTGAAAAGCACCGCCCAAAACCCCACAAACAACCCCAAGGCCAAACCAATGAGCAGCGCTGTACGCAGATTCACCCGAGCATCCTCGAGCACCGGTTCGCTCCCTAGCACCACAAACCAACTCTTTTCTTGTCCTTCCGTATTGAGCGTATTGGTATAGCGATTGAGCACGGTAACGAGAGCAGCCGACAATTGTTCCAAGGTCTTCTGATGTTCCCCATCGTATTTGACGCTAATAACCTGAGAAGAAAGTCTCCCCGCACGAAATGTAGCCCTCTCTGCCGTATCAATATGTGCCTCACGATAAATATCCTCGACGACCCGTGGTGTACCAAGCCAACGCACCACCGTATCAGCAAACCGCTCATCAGCCTGGAGACGATAAAAACTATCATAGGTGTAGTCGGTCGTTTCACTGACTCCTGTGCGCCCGATATTGATGAGGAGTGTCGCCTGGTATGATACCGGCTGTGATATTTGCCATACCCAAGCAACCAGAACACACAAACTGATCAACACCATATAGAACATGCGCTGCTTTTTGAATATGTCGAGAAATTCTTTCAGTTCCATATATCTTGGTTAAAAACACAGATATCAAAGCACAAAAGCCAAACAAAGCACAGTTTCCAAAAAAATAATCAAAAAAACTAGGGTGGGGTTTGTGGAATTGTGTTTTGTGTTTTGTTTGGACTTTGGACTCTGTGTTTTGTGTTTTCCAAATGCTCATTTAGAGCATTGGTGACATAATTCCGTATTTTAGTCTTAAACTGCTCTTTGTCAAAATGAAGGGCCTGATTCCTGATAAAGACCGGGTCGTAGCGACTCTCATCAAATCCCTGCACGGCCCCCACTATTGATGCAGTAGTCTGTTCATTGAAAAACACTCCTGTCTCCCCTTCTTTCATATGTTCTACGATATCGCCTCCCCGATAGGCAATCACCGGGCGACCCGAGGCCATCGCTTCCATGGCCACAATGCCGAAATCTTCTTCTTGGGGGAAAACAAAGGCCCGACACTCCGCATAGTACTGAGGCAACGCTTCATCCGAAACCCGTCCCAAAAATTCAATCGTCGGTCCGGCCAATTTCTTCAACCGATCCATTTCCGGACCACGACCGATAATCTTCAGTGGAAGCTTGAGAGTATTAAAGGCCTCGATGGCGATATCAAAACGCTTGTAGGCAATCAGTCGGCCTACCATAAGAAAATAAGGCTTGCGATCTTCCGGCTTGGCAATATAGAACTGATCGACGTTGACCGGCGGGTGGATGACGGTCGCTTCTTTATGATAGTACTTGGCGATGCGCTTCCCCACAAACTGCGAATTCGCGAGATAGCGGTCGACCCGATCGGCACTGGCCTTGTCCCACAGACGGATAGGACTCATGAAAAAAGGCACCAGTCGCTTCACGAGACTCGGGAAACCAAAATCCTGCGTGTATTTCTGGCAGTCATCCCACGCATAGCGCATCGGGGTGTGCATGTAGCAGATGTGGAGCGTCTCCGGTCTGGTGATAATGCCTTTGGCATAGCTCGACGAATCAGACAACACGATGTCGTACTTACTAAAATCAAATTCTTCGATAGCGAGCGGCATCAGTGGCGGGAAAAAGCGATGATGTTTGCGCGAAAAAGGCATTTTTTGTAGAAACGAGGTATAGATACGTTTCTCTGAAAACTGCCCCCGCATAGCCTGATCGTCGTGAATCAAAGTATAAATCGGGGCATAGGGAAAAACCTCGGTAAAGGCCTCGAGTACCCGCTCGGCTCCACCATACTGCACCAAATAGTCATGCACCAGCGCTATTTTCATATATACCCACTCTAGCGCAAAATGAGCCTTTCGGCGAGGGTAAGCCAAGAAAAAGAAAAGCCCGCGCTTGGTTGTTCACCTTGCGCGGGAAAGATCAGTACTCAGCGTCGTCCGTGAAGTGTACGAAGTACCACTTCCCGGCGACCGAGCATTTGCCACCGAAGCGCGGGCTCGCCGGATTGCGCCGGTTATTCCACAATTCGGTATACTCCACAGAACAGGCCAGCGTGTAGAGTTGCCCACTCATACGGTCAGTGAGCATGATCCAGAGCGTGTCGCCCTGAACACTGATCGACTCGAGCGGACCCCGCTTCCACAACCAGTCCGCATGGAAGCGTGGAGTGATCTCCACCACCCAGTGATTCCGCACGTGTTCGGCCGTCCGTTCTATGAACGGATGTTGTCCCGACGGCGTCTTCAGTCGACGACTCGCGTGACAGAAAACGATGTGTCCGTTCGGGCTGTGCTCGGGGTAGACCTCCCACTCTTCGCCAGCGGAGATCGATTGCCGGCGAGGAGGCTCGATGATGAGCTTGTAGTTCTTGCCGTCGAATTCGTACGGCGCCCACAGTTGCCTCTGACTGTTGTGGACACCCTCCCGCACCGTGACGGTGATGGTGTGGAAGAAGGGAATGTTGCGGTTGGTAGACATCGTAGTCTCCTTGGTTCAGGGGTTGCATCGCTGCATCCCACAGACTTCGGATTCCACTTGTCCAGAAAAAAATTGAGATGCAGACAGTTGTTCAAAAATCTACATCATATGTGCCAATACATGAGTATCTCCTTTTAAAGTACGAAACGAGATGATAGCATATTTTCGTATAAAAGTCAATAGATAAGAGTTCAAAAAAGAGGCTTAAAAAATCCTCTTTTAAATATTTTACATTGAAGTAACCGTACTTTCTCACGCTTCAAACTATTTTATCAACCACTCTCCCCTTCAAAATATTAATCCGTTCCCAAATGATGTCCCAGACAGTCTGATTGCACCGAGTGAGGAGCATGGCTTTGTCTTCGGATGACAGCGCTATCGGATCGAGAGACTGCTGTTCCATCAAATAGTACATCATCGACTGGGGATCGCTTCCGTGAGCAAACCCCAGGGCATGCCCAAATTCATGTACCAAGACGGCCCGGAGATGCGAGACATCATCGTACTGATAAATATTGATTTCTTCACCAACATAGTCCCCCTGGTCGAACTGCGCTGACTGTCCATAGCGCCCGGTATATTCTTCTACCCGCGCATTGTAGTCCTCGACCACTGCCACTTGTTTGGCCGAAAATGAATTAACTTCTTTGGCCAGTGCATTCACCTCGAGTCGTTTGGCCTCCAGTTCTTTTTCTTCCTTGAGAAGCACCCGCGAGACCTTTTCCAGGTCTTTATAGACATCCTCCGGAGCACCGCCTTCGCGATTCCATTTTTCCACCTCAGCATTATAGGCACTCAGTTTTCTCTTGAACGATTCAAACAAACGCTCGTATTCTCTACTGGTCTTTTCGTACAAAGAACGGGTCTTTTGCTGCTTTTGTTCCAGAGTTTCTTGTGAAGCCTTTGTTTTTTCCAAAAAAGATTCTAGTTTTTGACCCTCAAGCGTGCGCTCCTGCCGCTCGTCAAAAACCAGATTTATTTTGAACGCAGCCTCTGGCACAAAGCGAAACAACTCCCGACCCAGTGCACTTTCCCATAGTTCTTCGGCAGCACTGGCTTCCTGCAAGAAATCTTCCTGACTGATACCAAAGCGACTATCGAATGCCCCGAGAGCATACTCGATCGGCGTAGCACACGGCACTGGTACGGTTTTCCACACTAAAACTGTGCCCAAAACAAGGACAACAAAAAGTCCGTACTGGAGAATCTTTTTTATCATATAAACGGCTAGACTCGCAGGCGACCATTGTGAGTAGCGGCCAGAGCGACGATGCGATCGAAAGCAGCGTCCATTTCCGTGCTGGACAGCGTCCGATCAGGAGCGCCAAAAGACAAATGAAAGGCAAAACTTTTTTCGCCATCTTTTTCGTAAATATCAAAGAGCTCTGCTCGCTGTAACAGGGGCGCGCCCGCTTCATGGAGTAACCGTTCGACTTCACTCACGGTCATGGCCCTGGGGAATGTGAGTGAAATATCCCGTAGGGCATACGGAAATTTCTGAAGTGGCGTAAAAACAGTTTCTTTTTGCTGTAGTGAGAGCAATTCTGAAGTGATAAATCCCCCCACTGTTACTCGTGGTTCCAAACCAAACGATTTGAGCACTTGCGGATGCACTTCACCGATGATACCGATCACTTGGCCATTCACTGTGTAGCAGGCACTCCGTGTCGGATGAAGCATGGCCAGTACTGGAATGTCTCTGTGTTTCTCACTCGGTTCGAGTACTACCTTGGATGTGTCGATATGAAGTGCCGTAAGCATGGCCTCTATCTTCCCTTTCAGAGCAAAAAAGCCCGCTCCTTGTTCGCTTTTTTTAGCAGCAACAGAAATGAGTGAAAGAGCAGAAATTTCAACTGGCTGCTTGGTTTTTGGATGTTTAGCAAATACCTTGCCCCATTCGAAGCAGTCAAAACTCTCAAAGTGTCTGGCATTTTCCACTGCCCGACGCAGATGGAGCGGCACCAACGTCATACGGAGGTACTTTTGATCAGGACTGAGAGGATTTTCCAGCTCTACATGATGATCGAGTGGCAAACGAGTGGCTGCTATTTCTTTCTCACCATAAAAAGAATAGGTCATGAGCTCATCAAAACCAACAGAAGCGAGATATTCCTTGGCTGCTCGTTCCAACAGTTTGGCTGGGTTCTTCGGACGAGCGGAGAGCGGCAGGAGTGGCGCCGTCGCCTCGATACCATCATACCCATGCATGCGACCAATTTCCTCGATCAGATCCCATTCGTCGCGCAGGTCAGGACGCCTGGTCGGCACTATCACCGAAACAGCATTTTCACTGGCTACTTTCTTGACCTTGAGCCCCAAGAGTGCCAGATGCTGCACCACCTGAAAGAGCGGCAGCTTCACTCCGAGTACATGCTCTACCCGATCAAGAGAGAGCGTGATTTTCCCGGGAGTCACTTCTTTGGGGTAGACATCGCGCATCCCAACAATTTTTCCTCCACAGAGTCCCGGCAAAAGAGCAGCTGCCTCACGAAGCGCCTCACCAACCAGATTCGGATCGAGGTTGCGTTCAAAGCGATAACTGGCATCCGTGGGCATATTGTGACGATTCTTGGTCCGACGAATAGAAGAACCATCAAAGTTGGCTACTTCTAAGAAGATATTCTTCGTTTCTGCTGTCACAGCCGAAAACTGTCCTCCCATTACGCCAGCCAAAGCCAAAGCGTGTTTGGTATCAGCAATCACCAAATCTTCGGGAGATAACTTGCGCGTATCGCCGTTCAAGAGTACCAGTTTCTCATTTTTCTTGGCTCGCCGTACGGTCACCGCCCCTGCAATCTTGTCCGCATCAAAAGCATGCATTGGCTGCCCCGTGAGGAGCATGAGGTAGTTGGTCACGTCCACGATATTGTTGATCGGTCGCAACCCAGAAACAAGCAGGCGTACTTTGAGCCACAGTGGCGACTCGCTCACCGTCACATCGCGCAGTGCCAGTGCTCCATAACGCGCACAACCAATTTTATCAGCAATCACGACTTTGGCCGCTTTGTTATACGAAGGAAAATGTACGGGTTTCAGCGATTTCTCCACAAAATGCGGTGCGTAGCCATCAAGCGCTGCGATTTCACGAGCCAGTCCTTGATAAGCCAGAGCATCAGAACCACGATCCGGCAGGATCTTGACCTCGATGATACTATCATCCAGACCGACATACTTCACAAACGACGCTCCTACTGGCGCCTCTTCATCCAAAACGAGAATACCGGCATGATCATCACCCAGGCCCAGCTCCTTGGCCGAACAAATCATACCGTTTGATTCGATACCGCGCAATTTCGCAACTTTGATCTCGATACCACCAGGCCCGCCCGCATCGTTACGCGCGGACGCGTCCGAAGCGTTTCGGGCAGGCAGTTTCGTTCCTGGTAAAGCCACTGCCACTTTCTGACCCTCCACAATATTCGGAGCACCACAAACAATCGTCCGGGTATCTTTTTTTCCCACCTCTACTTGTGCCACGCGCAATTTGTCAGCGTCCGGGTGCTGCGCCAGTGCCACTACTTTCCCAATCACGACATCATCGATGCCCAGGGAAAATTTCTCGATGCCTTCTACCTCAAAAGCATGCACCATCAAAAGCTTGGCCAGTTGTTCGGCGCTTTTCTTGGTTCCCGAAAGTTCTTTCAATAGCCGGTAAGAATATTTCATACTAGAATTGTCGAATAAAACGAAGGTCGCCGCTCATCAGGAGACGGATATCAGTAATCTTGTACTTCATCATGGCGAGACGTGTCATCCCGAAACCCCAAGCAAAGCCCTGGTACACGCCGCGTTTGTAACCCGCCGCCTCAAAGACTCGCTGATTGACCATACCTGCGCCCCCTATTTCGAGCCAGCCGCTCTGCTTGCACGTTGCACACCCTTTTCCACTGCACAGGATACAACTGATATCAAATTCAAACGAAGGTTCCGTAAATGGAAAAAAGCTTGGTCGCAATCGCACACTCACTTTTTCTCCAAAAAACCTGCTAAAAAACTCCTCAGCCACATACTTGAATGTCGCCACACTCACTGCGCCCTCCACATCTACCATGAGGCACTCAAACTGATGAAAGGTATGCTCATGTGAAGCATCAGTCGCTTCATTGCGAAACACCCGACCCGGTACAATCACACGGAGCGGTGGCTTGTGTGCCTCCATGTAGCGCACTTGGACACCCGATGTATGAGTACGTGGGAGATAATGGTCTTTTACTTTTTTCTCACTTTTTATCCAGAAAGTATCCTGCATGTCACGAGATGGGTGATCCTTTGGAAAGTTCAGCGCATCAAAATTGTAACTTTCCGTTTCTACTTCCGGTCCATCAGCAATATCGAAACCCATCGACGAGAAAATATCTTCAATGTCGTGTTCGAGACGAGTGATAGGATGCAAATGGCCAGCTCGTGCGGATACACCAGGTGCCGTGATGTCGATCCCTTCGGCTTGCCAATCGATACTATTTTCAAGCAGCTCCTTTTTCTTGGCATCAAACAAAGCGATGAGCTTCTGCTTGGTACTGTTCCCAAGGGGTCCGACAATTTTCTTTTCCTCGGGTGACAAATCACGGAGGCCTTTGAGGAGTGTGTTCAGTTCACTCTTGCGACCCAGATATTCAATTTCCCAAGCTTCAAGAAGAGCCATCGTTTTGATTGCTCCCAATTTTTCCTCCCCTGCCTGACCGATTTTTTCAATCTGTTCTTTCATGATTTCATTCTACCCAATTTTTCCTTTTTTACCTAAAATACTAATCTTTGAAAACAACCTTCACGAAATCCTTTTTCCCAACTTTCATTACCTTGCCATTATCTTCTTTAGTAAACATCCGTGATCCGACGACAATTCTCTCATCACCAAGATTCACTCCGCCCTGCTGAATCTTCCTTCTAGCATCAGATTTACTGGTTGCAAGACCAATGCGCGCAATGAAAGATTCAATGTTTTCATATCCCTCCAAAGCTGGCTCAAGTAGCACTTCTCTTACATTTTGAGGTGTTACACCTTTCGAAAACGTCTCAATAAAATACTGCTCCGCCTGTATCGCTTCGGCTTCACCATGGTACAGTTGCACGATTTCCTTGGCCAGACGCACCTTGGCATCCCGCGGATTGCCACCAGTCACCATGTCCTCCGCCATCTTCGCGATTTCCGTCATCGGTATACGCGTGCAGTGCACAAAATAATCCGTAATGAGATTGTCCGGCACACTCATCACTTTGCCAAACATCTCATTCGGCGCATCCATGAGATTGATAGTGTTTCCCCAGCTCGAGCTCATCTTGCGCCCGTCTGTTCCGAGAATCAAGTTCATCATGAGAATATCCTGTGCTGGCTGGCCATGCGCTTCCTGCAATCGTCGTCCCGCCAAAAGATTGAAACGCTGGTCGATGCCCCCCAGTTCGACATCGGCATTGATGGCGATACTGTCGAAGCCTTGCATGAGCGGATAGAGTACCTCGCGCAAAGATACACGCTTCCCTTCGCTTAGTCGTTTCTTGATATTGTCGCGAGAAATGAATTCAGCCAAGGAAAAAACATTTGCTTGCTGTCCAATTTCTTCATACCCGAGTTTTTCCAACCATGTGGAGTTGTAGTGTACCTCTGCCTGTTCCAAATCGATCAATTTTCCCAGTTGCTCGGTGTAGGTCTGCATGTTCTGTTCGATAGCATCAGTTGTGAGCATTGGTCGTTCACTCTCTTTGTCAGACGTATCACCGATCACACCCGTGAAGTCACCGACGATAAGCACAATCTTATGTCCCAGTTGCTGCAAATCACGCATCTTGAGCAACACAACCGCTCGACCAATATGGATATTGGCGCTGGTCGGATCGATACCAAGTTTGATACGAAGTGGCTTACCCTCAAGCAAACGCGCCTTCAGATGATCATGGTCGATCACTTCCGCCACGCCTCGAGAAAGAATTTCTTCTACCAATTGTTCTTTATTTTCCATAACGGGTAAAAATTATTTTAACCCAAAACGAGCTTTAGCCAGTCTATACTGATCGTCGGACATCTGACCAGCCTTGCGCATAGCCTCGAGCGACGCCAGGATTTCGCCTTTGTGCTTTTCAATATTCTTGGGAGTCATAGCTTTGCGCAGGGTTTTTTCACGATCCGCCGGACTCATGTTCATGAGACGCTTCATGGCAAAACGCTGAAGCATGTTCATGTCCTTGGTATCCGGCATACCTGGAATACTTGGGGTCGCTTCTCCTTTTTTTTCTTCGTCTTGTTCGTCTTTTTTGCTGAATGGATTCCACATACACTCTAAATGTCAAAGCTCAAATTACAAATATCAAATCAATTTTCAATGTCTCAATTTTTAAATTTTTTCATTCGGATTTCATTTGTCATTTGGTATTGGGATTTTGTCATTTTCCAGACATCTTCATCTTGTACCGAGACACGAGCAAAGCCGAGGCGATATAGATGGACGAGTACGTTCCAAAAACAACACCCGAGAGCAATGCGACACCGAAATACTTGATGCTCTCTCCACCAAACAATACGATAGCGATAAGGGTGATAATAACCGTCATCGACGTGTTGATCGAACGTCCCATGGTTTCATTGAGCGAGCGGTTCACGATATTTTCAAAATCTTCTTTGTGACTGCTGCGCATCAGATTCTCACGCACCCGATCATACACCACGATGGTATCATTGACCGAATACCCGAGAATCGTGAGGAGTGCTGCCACAAAAGGAATACCCACCTCAACATCATAATACTCTCCGAGGATTGCAAACAACCCCACAACGATAATGATGTCATGAGCGAGCGCAATAATAGCCCCCAGACCATACTCCCATGACGTCACCACGCCCGAAACACGTCGAAAGGCCCAGGCAATATAGAGCGCGATACCAACGAGAGAGAGGGCTGTCCCGGTAAAAGCATTGCGTTTAATTTGTTCAGAAACAGATCCCCCGATAAAATCCGTACGTAGCTGTTTCACCTCCGGATCAAGAGCCACCAATTTTTCCAGTACCAGATCATTGGCTGCCTCATCGGACGCCAGATAGCGGAGCAGCATGCCATTATTTTCAGTCGGCTGTAGGGTCAAACTCTGAAGCGATAGTTCTGACAAGCTGGCCTCCACTTCCTGCACCTGCGGCACAGGATCTTTCACAAACTGTACCTCCATGAGCGTCCCGCCTTTGAAATCAATACCCAGTCTCAATCCAAAAAGAACGATACAGACGACGCTGGCCACGGTCAAAACAGTCGACAGGGCGTAGGCGTATTTTCTTTTTTGAATAATCTTGAGCATACTGTACAGTCAACAATCAGCAATTAACAATCTACTATTCTTCCAGCTTCTTCTTGGGTGATACCAACAGCTTTGGGTGACGTTCCATCCAGTCTCCGGCCAAATACGTCGTCGTGATGCGCACCAGTACCACCGCAGTAAACAATGAGAGGAGGACACCAAGCGCCAAGATGACCGCAAACCCCTTCACGAATCCTGTTCCTAGACCGATAAGTATGACTGTGGTGATCAGTGTCGAAACATGACCGTCCCGAATACTTGGCCAAGCCCGCCTGTAGCCTTCCTTGATAGAGCGGATGACCCCTTTGCCATAGGACAACTCTTCTCGTGTGCGTTCAAAGATAAGCACGTTGGCATCAACCGCGATACCAATCGAAAGGATAAAGCCTGCGATACCCGAGAGTGTGACCGTGATAGCAAACGGGGTAAACACCGAAAGCTTGAAAATCGTCAAAAGCATCGCTGTATAAAGAAGCAACGCAAACACGGCTACGAGTCCCAACAACCGATAGTAGAAAATCATAAACACCGCGACCGCCGCCAAACCAACAATTCCCGCAAACAAACTCTGCTTTAGTGCCACTTCTCCGAGAGAAGCATCGACACTCTGCTGACCGACCAGCGTGATCGGTACTGGGAGTGCTCCCTCATTCAAACGCTTCACCAGGTTATTGGCCTCCTGCATGGTAAAGTCTCCTGTGATAACAGCCTGCCCGTTCGGTATCTCATTTTGCACCGTTGGCTGACTGATGATTTCGTCATCGAGGAAGATAGCCACCGGCTTACCGATATTGCGTTTGGTTATTTCCGAAAAAAGAGTCGTCCCCTCATCGTCAAATTGCAGTGCGATCTGCGGCGACCCGACACCCTGCGTCTGATAGTCCACATAGGCGTTTTTCAAGTGTTTGCCAGAAAGTCCCGTTGCCTTGTAAGCAAGCTTGGGGAAATCCTGGGCGGCGTACTTACGAAACAGCACATGCGCCACTTTGACTTCACGCTCATCACCCTCACCGCGCTCATCGAGTTTTTTCATGATATGCCACCCAAAATCCGTTTCTACTAGAGCAGGATGCACGCTCCCTTTGGAAAAATTCGGATCAAATGTCACGGCATCAAACTCACCAACGTAATATCCCTTCTTGGCAAAATCATACTCCCCACCATTGTCTTTGGATCCCGGGTCTTCACTGAATTGTGTTGCCAGGACAGCAAATTCTTCTCCTTCTTTGGCGCGCGCCAAAATACTTTCTGCCTTGCCACGGTTGGAATCATTCAGTTGATCGAGCTGTCCCTGCTCTTCCGGAGTGATGTTGCCATCTGAAGATTCACGAAATTCCAAAAACGGCGTTTCTTTGATCATCTTTTTCGCCTGATCAATATCCTTGATCCCCGGGAGCTCTACGATGATACGGTGTTCCGTACCCGAGCGAGACAGCTGCACGAGCGGCTCTCCCACACCAAAGGCATTGACGCGTCGTTCGATGACCGCTTCCGCTGCCACGAGCGCATCACTCACCTTTTCACTCTCAATTTGCGACACATCAGCCTTGTACTCGAGGTGGATACCGCCCTGCAAATCCAGTCCTTTGTTCACCTGCATGGCATCGAACACGTCAAAAACCGGCGGGATAAATTTCACCGCCTGCGGGTACGAAATAACTCCACAGACCAAGCCAAGAAGGAGTACCGCTATGAATTGATATCGGATTTTTGCCTGTTGTTTCATGTTCTCGAGTATACCCGAAAGTCAAAATCCAGGCAACTGCAAGCCTTTTTTGAGATATTTTTTGCCTTTCTACTTTCCGTGTTTTTCTTCCAAACGTTTCAAGACGCTATTTTTTCGATATGTCCACATTTCGCACATAGACCGTATTGTCAGTAGCGATATCCGAATGACGATACTGACCAATTTTCACATAATGTTGATACCCGTTCAACATATTGGCTCCGGTCGCCACAAATATCGGTTCATCCAATCCATTTAGGTACACTACTGCTTTACCGGTATCTGATTGCGACCACGTGATATCAATAGTAATCGTGTTCCAGACATTTTTCTTGAGAGGGATGGTCCCAATGGGAGTATATGCCGTCCCATACGTAAAACTGAGGATATCGTCCTTCCCGTCGTTCCCATACCCAAACAATACAGGTGGACTCTGTGACTCATGACCGTCCCACGTTTCTCCCTTGCTGATATCTGGTTGATCGTGCCACTGACCTATTACCCACCAACGATTGAGAGGGAAATCTGACGGAAATACTTCAGGTAATTTGAATTGCCAAGAATAGCGAAGGGTTTCTCCCTCATTGTATGGATAATCAATCGATATTTCTGCCCGTACTCTATCTCGCAGTTTTTTATTCTCCTGAAAAAGATTGAGGGCGAGCGAATCACCTTCTGTCTCGTGTACGATATCCACGCCTTCCATCTGAGCGATCTCGATATGTGCATATTCTATAAGCGCCTCCGAAAGAGCTGCCCGCAGATATTGCTCTTCTAGCTGCCTCGTAGCATCATCCACGGGTGAGTCGGTAGAAAGAGTGGTATTTCTCGTACCAAGATATGTGATACCTCCCAAAAAAACTATCACCAAAAGAAAAATAATCAAATATTTTTTCATATTTGTTCTTACATATTTCTTTCAGGATATCACACTTCTTTTCAGTAGACTCTAGGGAATCTACTTTCCATGTTTTTCTTCCAAACGCTTCAAGACGCGAGTCACTTTCGAGAGTGCTTCTTTTTCATAGGTCGCATAGTCGGCCACTACGGACAGCTGGCCATCTTCCAAGAGATAACTCTGTGTCAATTGCAGACGTTCGAGAAACAAGCGATCATGGGTCACCAACAAAATCGTACCGGGGTAGAGAGCGAGCGACTCCTCTAGCGCCTCAATGGCTTCAAGGTCGAGATGATTGGTCGGTTCATCGAGAACCAAGACATTGGCGTGCAGCATCGAGAGGAGAGCGAGGATGAGTCGCACGCGTTCGCCCGGACTCAGGTATTTGATCTTGTCATCGAGCACATCCGGTGAAAACTGAAACTCGGTGAGCTGCAGTGCTACCTCGTAAGCATCGAAATTCATCAGACGTTTTTTGAACAACTCACGCGGTGTCAGCGCCTGAGAAATATTTTCGTGTTCCTGCATCAAGTATCCAAAAACAATCTGCTTCCCACAGACGAGCTCTCCTTCCAATGGCGGAAGCGTCCCGGTGATGGTCTGGAGCAGGGTCGATTTGCCCACGCCGTTGTTGCCCAAGATAGCAATACGCGCCCCGAGCGGAATCTCAAGGTCGATAGGTCCACCCTGAAATGGCTTGGTTCCACCCTTTTTTTCAGCATACCCAAACACCAATTTTTTCAAAAAGATGCTACTGTCTTCATTTTTTTCCGTCGTCAGAACAATATCAAGCGGTGGTCGCTCCAGTGGTCGTTCGACGCCATCTAGGCGCTTCTCGCGACCCTGCAGAGCCGTAGCCGCGCCATCAAACTTGCGGATAGCGCGCTCTTTCTTGAAGTTGGCCGTTAGTTTGTCATGATCTGGCGTTTTTCGTTCCTTCACTCGCACCACCCATTCTTTCTTTTCATCAATAGACTCAAACAAACGCTCACGCTCGGCCTCTTGCATGCGATACTGTTCTTTATGTTTTCGAAACGCATGTGCCTTCATTTCGGCAAATTCACTCCAACCACCGGTGTACATAACGGCTTCGCGCTTGAACCAATCAATCTCCACTACTTTCTTCACCACATGATCGAGAAAGCGCCGGTCATGAGACGCGATGAGACACGTCGCTTTGGAACGACGCAAATAATTCTCGAGCCAGAGGAGAGCCGGCAGGTCGAGGTTGTTGGTCGGCTCATCAAGGAGCAAGATATCGACACCACGGAGCAATACTCCGGCCAATGCCGCCTTGCGTTTCTCACCGCCAGACAGTTCCGAGAGCGGACGCCTCAGTCCAACATGCGAAAGAAACAATCCTTCCAAAATACTTTTTGCCTTCCGTTCAAAGTCATAGCCGCCCAAACGTTCGTAGTCATGCTGCACCAACTCGAACTGTGCGAGTATCGCCTCTTCATCCAAATTTTTTTCCAAACGCTTCATTTCTTTTTCCAGTTCCGCCAAGCCCGCCATGCGCCGCAAGTATTCAATCAGCGTTTCATCCGGCAGCGCTCCCACTTCCTGTGGCAGATAACCAACCAGACAGCGGTTCGGCACAGTGCGCTCCCCTTTTTCAAATGTTTCCAGTCCGGCAGCAATCTTGAGGAGCGTCGACTTGCCGACACCGTTTTGTCCGACCAACGCTACTTTCTGTCCCTCGCCCAACGAAAAAGAGACCTTTTCGAGGACGCGGTGAATACCATAAATTTTCCGAATGTTTTTGAGAACGAGCATTTGAGTAGCTTCCTAGCTGCTTAGCTTTTAGCTTCTTAGTTCTTAGAAGCCGGACTTCTAAGTAATATACGACTTCACGAACAGATGATTTACTATACAGTAAATCCTGAAAAAAGCAAGAGTTGGTGCATAAAAATACCTATTTCAAGCCATAATTTCCTAAAAAGTATTGACAGGAATAGTTTTTAGGTGTATAATGTTTGGTTGGTGTTTGAGCTTACCTTATAAGATTCAACCCGACAAACTCGTCCTCAACAACTGGAGAAGAAATTGAACGAACTACAAGTCGGTCGAAAAATAGCAGATGCTCTCGTCAATCTGTTCGCCCAGCTCGTGGTGGATAGACTTAACAACAATCGCAGACCGGAGGATGGTTTCTACTCGTTTGTTCCTGACGGGTGCAACCGCTTCGAAATTCTGCTCTCGGCGCCCGGTCTCGGCACGACTCTGAAATCGCAGGTACTGGTGATCATTGCACTTCCTATCCACCCAGTTCAGCGCCGAGTCATAGGGGTGTTTGTCGACCCTTCGGCTAACACTTTTTTGACAATCAACGAAGTGGATAGATACAAGCTGATTGTCCGTGAGGCTCTCAAGCAATTCTTCCTGCACTTCAATTTCACAGAAGTACGATTCGGCGACGAACTCATCGGACCGTAAACCGAACCACGACGGTCACGCCGTCACCAAGAAGAAAGCCGCACACCGAGGACTCCTCACCGTGCGGCTTTTGAATTTTACTAAACCCTAATTGCTAATCGCTAACCCCTGCCCGGAGATACTCCTCCATCTCACGGAGCACACGCTTGGCGTTGTCAAAGGTGACGCGCTCGAGTGCCGCATCGTACTTCTCCCATATATGTCCCTGGTGTTCATGCGAAATCGTCACGGCTTCGGTTGTGGTCTCCGCAGGATAAAAGTGCACTTCCTTGAAAATCCAAATGCCCTGCGCCTTGCCACGCCGTTTGGCACGCTCTGTTCCCTTGGCCACATAGAAATAGCGGATACTGACCCGATGAGGAAAGACCTGCAAATCCTTGATGCCGGATTCTTCTTCGGTCTCACGTCTGAGTGTCATTTCCTCGGTTTCACCCTTTTCGACATGTCCCTTGGCAAAATCATAGTGTCCACTGGGATAATGAAGCAACAAATACAGTCGCTCACCGTCCACTCGGCGAAATACCACTGCTCCCACCGATGTTTCCCATATCACTGGAAAGCTAAAAAATCGAAGAAAAAAATAAAGCCACTTGGAAACTGGTATTTTCATAAATTTGCGCTTGATTGACAGATACCTCTAATACTTCTACTGTAACATAATACCCTATTTTCCGTCTAAGTATCTATAGTCCCTTAAGAGCTCTCGGCCATGTATTTTTTTTCCCGCTACAAACTCAAAAACCCTATTCTGACCTTGTTGTCTGAGATTATTTTTTTCTCATGCCTCGTCGTGCTCGGAGTCATCATCGGCCTCTTTCTCATCTATTACTACGCCACTCCTAGTATCGACCATATTCGTAACTACCAGTGGAAGCTGCCCTCTATCATCTACGATCGCACGGGCGCAGTCGAACTGTACCGTCTATACGACGAAGAAAACCGTATCGTTATCTCGCACGACGCCATCCCGGAATCTATTCGTCTCGCCACTATTGCCTCCGAAGATCAAAACTTTTATACCCACCACGGTGTCGATCCTCTCTCGATTTTGCGCGCGCTGCGTGCCAATCTCTCCAGCGGTCGCATCGAACAAGGTGGATCCACTATCACCCAGCAGCTGGCGCGCGCCCTCTTCCTCACCAATGAACGTACTTTGGAACGCAAAGTCCGTGAAGCGCTCCTCGCCATCAAAATCGATCGAGCCCTCGAAAAAGACGAAATCCTGGATCTTTACTTGAATACCGTCCCCTACGGAGCCAATGCCTATGGTATCGAATCCGCTGCTCATCTCTTTTTTGATAAAAAAGCGCTCGACCTGACGATCGACGAAAGTGCCCTGCTCGCCGCTCTCCCCAACGCCCCGACATTTTTCTCGCCCTACAAAAACAACCTCGACGAACTGAAAAATCGCCAGGAACATATCCTGCTCCGCATGTACACCCTGGGCTACATATCCCGCAGTGAGTACAATGAGGCCATCGCCACTGAGACCCTGGCTCGTATCCTGCCTCGCAGTGACAGCATCATCGCTCCGCACTTTGTGTTTGCTGTCCTAGATGAGCTCAAGGAAAAATATTCCGAAGCCGACCTTCAAACCAAAGGTCTTCACATTGTTACGACGCTTGATCTCGACCTCCAAAAAGAAGCTGAGCGTGTCGTCCGTGAAGGCGCTGAAAAAAACAAAACTCGTGGTGCCGAAAATGCCGCTCTCGTTGCGATTGATGCCAAGAATGGCGACATCCTGGCCATGGTCGGGTCGCGTGATTACTTTGATACCACCATCGATGGCAACGTCAACGTGACGATGGAAAAACGTCAGCCGGGTTCGGCATTCAAACCCTTTGCCTACGCCACCGCTTTTTCCAAAGGCTTCCAACCGGAAACCCCCATCTACGATACCCTCATCAACTTTGGTCCGGATGGTTCGGGCAAAAACTATATTCCTCGTAACTACGATGGCAAATTCCATGGTCGTCTAACTATGCGCCAAGCTCTCGCCATGTCACTCAATGTCCCGGCCGTTCAAACACTCGCGCTCGCTGGTATCGAAGACACCATCAAACTGGCAACGAATATGGGGATCACCACGCTCACTGATCCCAAACGCTACGGCCTTGCTCTCGTCTTGGGTGGTGCCGAAGTCCGTCCACTCGACATGGCCAACGCTTTTTCGGTATTTGGACAAGAGGGTCGTACCCACGACACCACCGGTATCGTCAAAGTGCTCGATCGTACTGGACACGAAGTGGTCTTTCATGAAACCAAAGAATCCAAACAGGTTCTCGATCCACAAGTAGCCCGCAAGGTCAACTCAATCCTGACTGACAACGCGGCGCGCACTCCTATTTTTGGCCCTCGCAGTCCGCTCGCGTTTCCGGCCGGCACCGTCGTCGCTGGCAAGACTGGTACCACGCAGAATTTCCGTGATGCCTGGACAGTCGGCTACACGCCCTCTATCGCTGTAGCTGTGTGGGCTGGCAACAATGACAACCGTCCCATGCATGCCGGTGCCGATGGCATCTTTGTCGCTGCTCCCATCTGGCGCGCCTTTATCGATCAGGCGCTCAAAAAATATCCTGTAACCGGCTTTACTGCCTACACACCGACTGTCAGCACCCAGGCCATCGCCCGGCCGGAATCTCTCCCCACCAAAACTATTTATATCGATAAAAAAACCGGACGCGAAATCCCGGAAAGCAAGGCCAAGAAAATGAAAAAGGGTCGTGTTGAAAAAATTTCCACTGGTGATATCAACATTTCGCCCGAAAGCCTCGACGGCACCGTCCCAATGAATCTCAGTGACTTCCAAAGTTTTTACGCCCAAAACCCGTAAAAAAGTTTCTTTTTTTCTTCAATCCCTACGGAGGGCTTCCATGGGAGTGAGCGAGGCGGCGCGATAGGCGGGCGCCAGACCAAAGATAATACCGACCGCTGTCGAAAATCCGACACCTAAGAAAAATGACTGCAGTGAAAACGAGAGCGGTAGCGCAAAACCGAGAGAGGCAAACACCAGACCTAATCCCCAGGTGAGGAGCATACCAAGGACAATTCCGATGAATCCTCCGAGAAGTGTGATGATCAGTGCCTCAAACAAAAACTGCTGCAGAATACTACGAGACGTGGCACCCACCGCTTTACGCAGGCCGATTTCCGACGTACGCTCGGACACCGAGACGTACATGACGTTCATAATGCCCACCCCACCAACAACGAGCGAGATGGAGGTGAGAGCGAGGAGAAGAATCGACAACGACCCCAAAACATCACTGAGGGTTTCTTGCGCTTCTTTGGTGGAAGTCACAGAAAAATCATCCTTATCAGGATTGTCGATATCATGCCGCTTGCGGAGCAGAGCCACGATATCCGCCACCGTCTCTGTCTCGCGTGTGGTATCCTGCATTTTAACCGAAACAAACTGCACATAGTCGACACCAAGCAGCTTCTTTTGCAGCGTTTGAACCGGCACATACGTAAAAACATCCAGATTGAAAAACGCGGCTGCTCCACGAGGAGCCAGCACTCCGATGACTCGATACTTATCCCCCTTGAGCGTAATCGACTGTCCGACCGCCTCACTCTCCCCAAAAAACGTTTCTTTAATTTCACTTCCCAACACCACGACCTGCGCCAAACTATAATCTTCTTCATCAGTAAAAAATCGCCCGCTCTCAATCTTGGCGTTACCATCAACCAGAGCCACTCCCGATCCCGTTCCAAACAGTGAAATACGTTTACCAATGGATCCATACGTCGCTCGTTCTTGTCCGATAGTTCCAGCATACACCGCTTCCACATTCGGGAGCTTGGCAATCGCTTCACCGTCTTTGACCGTCAGTGTCGTGATCTGTGTCCCCTGGGCTCGTGACGAAGCATTGTCACTCGACATGGCAGTGGTATTGGGAATCTTGACTTCCACCTGAATGAGATCTGTTCCAAAACTCTCCACCTGACCAAGAACAAATCCTTTCACCCCTTCACCGAGCGACGTCACCACTACCACGGCAAAGACCCCAATCACCACGCCCAAAAGTGCCAGTGCCGTCCGGGCCTTGTGGGTCCGAATAGTTCGGAAAGCAAACAAGAGTGGAATGAGAGTTTTTTTATTCATATCTGAGTGCTTCCATGGGACTGACACGAGATGCTTTGAATGCCGGGTACAAACCAAAGATAATACCAATACTGAGCGATACGGAAAAACCAATCACCACAGACGAGAGAGGAATCAGAAACTGCCACTCATACCCCAAACGAGGGATGATCAAAGCCGCCACATAGGCAATAAAAATACCGAAAACAATACCGATAACGCCGCCGATAAGCGTCACGCATGCTGACTCGATAAGAAACTGCGTCATGATATGAACCGGCCGAGCCCCTACCGCTTTGCGCAGACCGATTTCGCGGATACGTTGCGACACCGATATGAGCATGGAATTCATGATGCCGATACCTCCCACGACCAGTGAAATAGAAGCGATAGCAATCAGAAAATATTTGAGGACATCGGTGATACTGGTGAGTGCGCCCAGTGCTGCCTTGGTACTTCGCACAGAAAAATCCGACTCTTCTCCTTCTTCGATATCGTGGCGCTTGCGAAGGAGCTCGGTCATATCAGCCATAGCACGTTCGATATTTTCTGGTGTATCCACCTTGCCGCGTGCAAAATTGAGATAGTTGATGCCGAGCAAAATTTTCTGAGCCGTTTCTAGTGGCACAAAAATGAGCGTATCGGGATTGGAAAAAGCCGCTGATCCACGCTCTTCCAGAACACCGATCACTTTGAATGGATTCTTTTTGATGATGATCGTTTCACCGATCGGGTCACGATTGGGAAACAGGTCGGCTGCTCGGGTGGCACCGAGCACGACCACACGTGACAAATCCCCTTCTTCTTCCGCAAAAAAGAACCGTCCTTTGGCCACAGTGATGTTTTCTACTTTTATCATGTCCGGGGAAACGCCCTGAAAGCTCGCTTCAAACGACTCCGTTGCTGATTCCACGGTCGCAGAACCGCTCACATACCCGGACAAAGCCTCAAGGTGTGGAACATTACGCCGTTCCCGAAGTGCTTTCAAATCATCATTCTTGAACGTCGTAGTAACAATCCCCATGGCCGAAGCTGGCGGACCCTTTTCTTCCGAGGCACCGGGGAGTACTGCCACTAGATTGGATCCCACGTTTTCCACTTGCGACAGCACCAGTCTTTGTGCACTCGCTCCGATAGCCATGACCATGATAACTGCCGCCACGCCAATCACTACTCCAAGTACCGTAAGGAGAAACCGCAATTTTGAAGCAGAGAGAGATCGATAGGTGATCTTGATTGGATCTGAAAACTTCATATTTCGTTCAAAACACACATTCTAAAACACAACGCTCAATCGAGACTTGTGTTTGTAAAAAACTACTTTAGTAATTCTGTTTCAACATTAGCAAAGCGACGTTTGGCAACCGGTTCGTCACTCACAATACGACCGTCCACCATACGCAAAATGCGTTTGGCATGCTCAGCCGTTGATGTCTCGTGTGTTACGAGAATAATAGTTTTTCCCTCCTCATTGAGTCGCTGCAAAATTGCCATCACCTGCAAACCAGATTTGGAATCCAAATTTCCGGTTGGTTCATCGGCAAAAATAATATCAGGATTATTGACCAGTGCTCTGGCGATAGCCACGCGTTGCTTTTCACCACCAGACAACTGACTGGAGAGGTAGGTCTCCCGATGTGACAATCCAACTGCCTGGAGCGCCGCTTTGACGCGCGCATCATTCGACTCCATGACCGCCTCATCATAGAGGAGAGGTAGCTCGACATTTTCCGCCACGCTAGTCTTGGGCAACAGATTGAACGCCTGAAAAACAAATCCGATTTTTCTATTTCGCAAACGAGCCAATTCATCGTCCGTAAACTGTGAGACTTCTTTTCCATCCAACTGATAACTGCCTCCCGTCGCTCGATCGAGCAGCCCGAGCACTTGCATGAGTGTTGATTTTCCGGAACCCGATGGTCCCATGATAGCCAAGAACTCACCCTTTTCGATAGTAAAAGTAGCCCCGAGAAGCGCCCGCGTTTGCACGCCTTCGCTTTCATAGATCTTCTCCAGTGTGGTAGCGGAAATCAAAGTCATTTCTTTTGTGTTGCTCCGATGGTCACCTCATCGCCTTCCTTCAGTCCGGATTTTACTTCAATAGTGCCTTCGTCACCTTCCAGTCCGGTGGTGACTTCTACTTTTTCAAAATTTTCAGCACTTCGTTTTACTTCCGCATACGTTTTACTTCCTTCTTTTGTTAAGGCGCGATACGGTACCCAAAGTACGCCAGTACGCTTGGCTGTTTCTACATCGATATTACCAGTCATCCCCTCTTTCAAACGATCATCCTGCTTATTCAAACGAAATTTTACCCTGTAGGACACAACATCTTGCACTACGGTAGCAGCCGGATCAATACTCATCACTTCGCCCTCGAAAATATCGTCGTTCGTAAACGCATCAAAGGTAATCGAGGCCTTCATCCCCAGTTGTATCTTGGCGATATCCGATTCTGGTACTCGTGATTCAAGCAGATAACTCCCCGGCTTGATGACTCGAGCAATCACCTTGCCGAGCGTCACTACCTCACCGATACGCGTATCAAATTTTGAAATCTGCCCAGTCATTGGTGACCTTAGAACACTCTGCTTCATTTGTGCCTCTACCGTCCGGACGCTTTCCCGCGCTTGTTCAGAGAGATATTTCTTGGCTGCCAACTCCTCAGGCGTATAGTTAGTGCGACCACGACGCAGTAATTTTTCATTTTGTTCAGCCACACGCGCACCAATACGCGCTTCTTTCAGCTGAGAAAAAAGTACCATCCGATCAAGGGAAGCTATCGCGTCACCCTCTGAGATGCTATCACCAATTTTCACCATCACGGCATCGACAGCTCCGGTACTAGAAAATGACAAATCTGCATATTCTTCCGGCACCAGCTCTCCGGTCACGCTCACTGTCTCCGCCACATCACCACGCTTCACCGTCTCAGTCTGCACGACCGCTCCAGTATCTTTGCGTGTGAAAAAATAATAGCCGCCACCCACAAGAACCAGGAGGATTATAGCGATGATGATTCTTTTTTTCGTAAACATATGTTTAGAGAAGTGACTTTTGTTTTGAGTGCTCATCCATCGATTTGTTGGCTTCGGCATCAGCCCGCGTATTAAATTCTCGTCTGACATGAACAAACTCTACTTCGGAAAAATCAAGCATCAGGTTCCAGACCTGAAAAAACAGCGGTTGCAACTTTTCATTTTCAATCTTGTAGATATGATTGAGCTGACGACAAGCCAGTTCCGAGTCCATCCGACACTCAACCTTGGCCTTCTTGGCTTTTTCTTTCCCAACAAGAGACTTGATTTTTTTCAGCCCCGCGACGATGGCGGCGTACTCGGCCTCGTTGTTGGTCTTGGTGCCGAGAAACTCACCAAACGCCACATCAAGCGTCTCAATATAGACACCCAAAGCCGCTGGTCCCGGATTCCCCCGCGACCCTCCATCACTGTACATCACAATTTTTTCCATATGACCCTATTGTATCAGAAAAGTCTTATTTCCGCTTCATATCAACCAGTTTGAGCTGGAGTGAGGTCGAGCCGTTCCAAGTGTTTTCATCGAGAGTAAAGGCCACATCGAGGACGTCGTTTTCTTTGAGGTCTGGGAAAGTCGTCCCGAGGGAAAACCCGATAGCGTCAAAACACTTGATGCCACCCTGTGCGACCAAGGAGAGTTTCCAATGCTTACTACCATTGCCCACCAATCGCGCCTCGCGTACCACCATATTTTCCAGAGCAAACACCGGTTCGGGATTCCCTTCACCAAAAGGGGCAAAAGCTACTAAATCACGGTAGAGTTTCGGGGTAAGATGTTCCGGCTTCACCACAACGTCTACCCACTGCTCCGGCTCGGTCACGACATCGGCCAGCTTTTTCTCCACCAAGGCATTGAACTTTTCATAAAACGCCCCCATGCGGTCATTTCTGATAGTCATACCGGCTGCTTGGGCATGACCGCCAAACTTTTCAAGCATATCGCCACACTCCTCAATTGCTTCAATAATGTTGAGTTCAGCAATGCTGCGAAATGATCCGACACTGGTGGTCTCGCCCCGGGTCATGATACAGGTCGGTTTATTAAATTCTCGGGCGATTCGTCCGGCAATAAGACCAACCACTCCATACGGGAAGTGTTCGTCGGCTGCGAAAATAAATTTCTTGTTGGCAAATTTCTCAAGCGCAATTTTCCGCACCCGATCCGTCACTTCGGTACTTACTTTCTGCCGCCTGACGTTACAGTCATCGAGTTCGAGCGCGAGGATACGTGCCTCGGCCTGATCCCGTTCCATGAGGAGCTGGTGGGCCAACATGGCATGCGCCATGCGCGACGCCGCATTTATACGCGGAGCAATCTGAAACCCGATGGTGTGCGCATCCGGTACATGATCCTCATCGATGGGAATCCGCCCGACCGCGAACATTTCCTGAAACCCCACTCGTTTCGTTTTGGAAAGCACAATCAAACCATATTTGACGATACAGCGGTTCTCACCAACCAGGGGCATAACGTCAGCCACTGTCCCCACGGCCACCACATCGAGGAGCCATTTCAATTGCTCAACTTCTTTCGGCAGGTAGCGCTGGTAGAGTGCTTGCGCCACCTTGAAGCTCGTCCCCGCCCCGCACAGTTCCCGAAACGGATAGGTCTCGGTCGGCACTTTGGGATTGATAATAGCATATGCTTCGGGCATCACCTCGGGCACATGGTGGTGATCAATGACAATAGTGGCGATACCGCGCTTTTTGGCCTCGAGAATCACATCGTGATTCATGATGCCACAGTCGAGCGTCAGCACCAGCTTGATACCCTTGCTCTCAAAGAAATCCACCGCCAGAATATTGAACCCATGGCCCTCATTCACTTTTTCTGGAATATACACCTGGACCGGTACGCCGATAGCCTGCAGTGCCTCGCGCATAATGACGGACGATGTCACACCATCGGCATCAAAATCTCCAAACACTCCCACTGTTTCCAGATTGACCCGCGCTTCACCGAGCCGCGTGACGATTTTCTCCATTTCCTTGAATAGAAACGGGTCATGGATATCTCGATCAAAATTGGGCGACAAAAACAACTCCCGCGCCTCCTTGGTCGTATAGCCCCGATGATTGAGGAGTGCCTCGGTCACAGGATGCCATTCCTCCTGCCCCGTATGCTGTCCAGTATTTTTGGGCAACTCTGTAATTTTATATTTCCACTCTGGCATAAGCTATTTCTTTTCTAAAGTAAAAAATTCGTTTATCATTGTTATTCGGTGTTTCTCGAAAATACTTTCCATTTTCTTACCCTTTCGTGGCCGTCGAACATTTCTGACTCGCTGCACCGAACAGGGAGCTGTCCTGTACCAAGTCGTCAGTCACGCTCGACTGTTACCGGTACGCTCATCAAAAATGTTACCGACGGCACCCGGAGAAAGAAAATGAAAAGTATTTCCAAGAAACTGTTCAAACAGACACTATTTCATCAACAAACGTTTGTTTCCTCTAGAAACTTCCAAGCAAGAATCTTTCAAAGTAACTTCTGAGAGCCCGCACGGGCACGGTTTTTTCGAAGAAAAAGAGTGCGGGCATAAGGGTAGGGCGCTTCGCCACGCCGGGGCGAGCGACCGGTACTTTGGAAGGTTGCTTGCTTGGGAAGTTTCTACATTTTATAAAGGAAAGTCTTCATTGCAGAAGCACTCAAATAACATCCCAAAAACAAACAGTCCTTCTAGTCTAACACAAAATAAAAACCCGCGCTCTCAATAATCGAACGCGGGGATATCTCAAGAAATCAACGTTTCAAATCCCGCAAAGCCTCAATCAAGCGTTTTTCTTCGGAAGAAAGCTTTTTAGGAACAGCCAGCGTCACAGAAACCAAGTGATCGCCACGACCATACCGCTGCAGGTGTGGGATACCCTTACCTTTGATCCGAAAGACCTCGCCTGGCTGGGTGCCAGCGGGAATTTTCATGATCACTTCGCCCTCAATAGTCTCAATAGAAACTTTGGCTCCGAGCGTCGCCTCAGTGAAACTCATAGCATACTGCGATACGATATCATCAGCGCGCCGAAGCAGCGTCGCATGCGGTCGCACATGAACATTGACATACAAATCCCCCGGGCGACTGCCAGCTTCTCCGGCGGCACCATGACCCCCGAGCGACAGCGTCTGTCCATCGCTGATACCAGCCGGAATATCAATCGAAACCTTTTCTTCGCGCTGCGTGCGACCGGCACCATGACAGGTACCGCACTGATCAGCATAGGTCTTGCCTCGTCCCTGGCAACGATCACAGAGGACCGCTTGTTGCATAGTTCCAAAGATACTCTGCATCGTGCGCCGCACCTGCCCCGCTCCCTGACACTGTGAACACGTTGACTCTTTGGATCCTGGTTTGCCGCCCGTTCCATGGCAAGTGTCGCATTCGGACATTTTCCGTAGCGTAACTTCACGTTTGGCTCCACGCACCATCTCTTCAAAAGAAATCTCTACGTCAATCTGAATATCCGCACCCGCGCGTGAACGACTACGACCGGCACGTCCTCCAAAAAGATCAGAAAAGACATCCTCAAAGCCGGAACCATTGAAGTCGAATCCTTGGCCTCCATTGAAACCACTAAAATCGAAACCACCGAAACCTTGGCCAGCGCCCGGGCCACCCTGACCCTGGGTATGATAATCCTGGCCAGTCTGGTCGTAGCGAGCACGCTTTTCTTGATTACTGAGTACCTGATAAGCCTCATTGATCTCTTTGAACTTCTTTTCGTCTCCTGTTCCTTTGTCCGGGTGGTACTTGTGCGCCAGCTTGCGAAAAGCCTTTTTGATATCGTCTTCCGACGCGGACCGTGACACTCCGAGCGTACTGTAGTAATCAGCCATAAAACTTCAATAATAAGCTCTCCAATTACACGTCCATTCTATAATAAAAACAAAAAATTAGCAATCATCGTATGAGAGTGCTAATTCTACGTAATCTACGGGAGCAATATTTCCTGAACCCGTGGTACACGATCTAACTGTACCCACCCAAAAAAGAGTGCAATCTGGAAAAAGAAGAAGCTCAGTCCCACCCACAAATACCCAACAACTGAAGCGACCGGAATAAGTGTCAAGAAAAAAAGAACGGTCAAAATGAGCGGGACACTCTCTGGTGTCAAATTTTTTGCAGCCTGTTCGCCGCTCAAGATCATAATAATCTTGTGCTGAATAGCCGAAGAAAAAATATCCACTATCTGTTCCTCGCCAGAAAGAGGTCTGCCAGCCAGTCGTGCTATCTGCTCACGTCCCGAACGGAGATAGAGTTCACGAGATACCGCGCCCTGATCAAGCGCGTCAGCAGCAATATTATTCCTCAGATACTCTACCAAAACCGGCATCGCAGCCGGATCGATACCCATTTTCTTTCCCAAGTCCTCAAAAGAGGCCTCTTGCGATTCATCATCTTCTTTCAAACTAAGAAGAAAACCATCGACAGTCATCCCCTCATCAGCTAGTTTTTTCCAATCTGGGTACACATAAGCAACTGTTTTGATAAAAAACGTGGCCGTTCCTTCACCAATACTAAATCTCGGCACCAGCTCTTCCCAGGACTCCGATCGAATAGAAGAAAAGTACGCACTCGAAAGGGTTATCGACAATCCCAACACAAACAGGAAGAGTCCGGCGCTGACACTGCGAGAAAAACGAAACCGCACTCGATCAGTCATCTCATCTCGCACAGAAAAAATAGACCAGTAACACAAGAGCACCGCGATAATGATCACTATTACGTGATACCAGGTCTGGACAAAAAGAAGACTGGGAATAAATGCCGCTACCGGTGCCATCGTCCAAGAAAAACGCTCTTTCCACACAACGGTCCCCAGTAAAAAAGCAGCGCCTAACAGCGAAAACCAAACGAGCGCCTGTGCCGTATTCCTAACATTCGGATTGGCCAGAGTATTAAAAAATACATTCCATGCCCCAATGGAAAACAATCCCATGGCGAGCACAATACACACTCCGAAAATATCCCGAGTCGTAAAAAGCTTTTGCCCTATTTTAATATTAAAGTCCATGAAGTGATCGATTACGAACATGCTCTTCAAAAGTCTCCGAATAGACTGTTTGCTTTGTTTTGGCAGAAACCAGAAAATAGAAATATGGATTGGCTTTCGGATAAATCGATGCCCGAAGAGACATTAAGCTCGGATTGCTGATCGGCCCCGGCGGCAAACCAGCATACTTGTAGGTATTGTAGGGCGAATCGGAATCAATATCTTTAAACGTTGGTTGCAGATTGGTGGTACCATGAACATAATTGACCGTCGCATCACTCTGAAGAGGCTGACCGATAGCAATACGCTTCCAGAAAACATCGCTGATCATATCTCGCTCCTCTTTCGTTCGCCCCTCTTCTTCAATAATACTCGCCATTGTTACTAGCTGGTACAGACTTCGTCCGGACTGCTCCGTACCTAGTCGCAAAGTGGCATCCAATTTTTTTCCGAACGTATCGAGCATACTCGTAAGTATATCTTCGGCCGTAGCATCAGGAGCAAAAAAGTAGGTATCAGGAAACAAAAACCCCTCGAGACTGGCTACCGATGGAAGCGTCGTCAAAAAATCATATTTCTTTTTTAATTCCGCCGATGGTTTTTTCGCAAGAGTTGAAAACTCCTTCCCAGGAAGTTTACTCGCTGTCAAACGCTCAGCCATCTTCTCGACAGTCCATCCTTCCGGAAAGGTCACTTTGATATCGCGCGAAACGGTCTGGCCGGAAGTAACAATATGAGCGATTTCAGGAACCGTCAAAGCACCGGACAACAGGTATGTCCCCGCTATGATTTGACGCGTCTTCTCTTCATGCACCAAATACCACAAAAAAGTGTACCGGGAAAAAACAAGGCCCGCTTCTTCCAGGCGAGTCCCGAGAGCAAACGCATCCTCCCCTTGAACTACTTCGAAACGCTGCTCTATTTTTTGGCTACCCGTAAAATGATCGGTCGCGTATAGACCAAAGCCAAAAAATGCGACTGCCGCAAGAGAAAAAATACTTGCTATATACAAAAAGATACGCACAGAAAAGTTTTACAAGCCAATTATCTGCACAACGACGTCTCGTTTACGTGACCCGTCAAATTCCACCGCAAAAATCGTCTGTCGCTCTGTGAGCAGAAGCTTCCCCTTTTCAACAGGAATCATTTCGCTGTTTCCCAGAAGTATCGCCTTGCAGTGAGAGTGTCCATTGCTCCGACCATCGGCAGTTCCGGATTGACGACGCAGTTCGAAAAGATCATGAGAGTACTGAGCATCAACAGGCACTATTTTGTACAGAACACGCATGAAATCCTGGAGCAGCATCGGTTCATTGTGATTGATAGCGATACCCATGGTCGTATGCGGCACATAGATGAGTACCTGCCCCTCACGCACACCGGAACGGTCCACTACTTCCTGAACCTGATCAGTAATATCCATGAACTCGATCTGAGACTTGCTCTCCAGATCAATCCTCTCCTTATATATTTTCATATTTTTTTGTTTTGTTCCGAAAAAACCACGAGAGGCTCTCTCTACAAACCTGCCAAATCGGCTTTCAAAGCATCTTTCTGCTGAACCCCGATATATTCCTTGACTACCTGACCTCCCTTGAATACTTTGATAGTTGGGATAGACATAATGCCATATTTCTCTGCAATTTCCGGATGCTCATCGACATTGAGCTTACCGACCTTGGCGGTAGTCACTTCGGTGGCCAACTCTTCAATAACCGGACCCATCAGCTGACAAGGACCACACCATGGTGCCCAAAAATCAACCAGCACAGGAGTATCGCTTTTCAAAACTTCCGCCTCAAAATTCTCTTTCGTAAACTCAACGGCCATATGCATACAAAATAATATATTACACCCTCAGTATATCCAATATTACCCCGAAAAGCAAAAGAATTCCTCTCTCTACTTCTTAAGCACAGCCAAAAACGCATCCGATGGGATAGAGACTCGTCCCGTGCCCATTTCTTTGGCTTTTTTCTTGCCTCTTTTCTGCTTTTCGAGCAATTTTTTCTTGCGAGAGAAGTCTCCGCCGTACATGTAACCAGTCACGTCTTTGCGATAGGCCGCAATCGTTTCACGCGCGATGACCTTGCCTCCGATAGCCGCCTGAAGTGCTACCGCAAAGTTTTGTCGTGGCAGGACTTCTTTCAGTTTTTCCACCACACGCTTGCCCTCACTGTGAGCATCACGCTTGGGCACCATACGAGCAAAGGCATCAACCACCTCATTGGCCACCAAGATATCCAGTTTAATCACGTCACTCTCCCGATAGCCGATCAACTCATAGTTCATCGAGGCATACCCGGATGAGGCACTCTTCAAATCATCATGAAAATTGACGATCACATCCATGAGCGGCGCTTCGAAAGAAAGCAGCACACGCTCCTCATCGATATACTCGGTATTTTTGTAATCAGCCCGAATAGACTGACAGAGCTGCATAACTCCACCGAGATACTCACTCGGCACCACGATCGAAAGCGCCACATAGGGTTCATACATCGCCTCGATACTGGCTGGATCAGGCAAATCGACAGGCGAATAGAGGGCTACATTTTTCTCCTCACCACGGATTTTCATCTCATAGACCACCGATGGCGTCGTAATAGTCGGTGTCAGATTGAATTCTCTCTCCAAACGAGCCTGGATAATCTCGAGATGAAGCAGCCCCAAGAAACCGCAGCGAAACCCTCGGCCCAGCGCCTGGTTACTCTCGGGTTCAAAGGTAAAAGCGGCATCGTTGAGCTTGAGCTTATCGAGCGCATCACGCATGAGCGTATAGTCATCGCCATCCACCGGGTACATACTGGCATACACTGCTGGGCGAATTTCTTTGTACCCGGGCAGTCGCTCCACTAAAGTCTGGTCGCGTTCCTTTTTCTTCCAAGTCACCGTATCACCCACCCGACAGTCTGCCACTGCCTTTAGTCCGGTCGCAATATAGCCGATATCACCGGCTCGCAACATATCCGTCGCCACCAAATTCGGATGAAACAATCCGACCTCCACGGTCACGCCCTCTTTTTCCGTCCCGAGCATATGGAGCGCATCATCACGTTTAACCGTTCCATCCACTACTTTCACATACGCCACCACTCCCTTGTAGGTATTGTAAATAGAATCAAAAATAAGAGCGCGCAGTGGCGCTTCCTCGCTGCCACCCGGTTCCGGAACACGCTCGATCACCCGCTCGAGCACCGCCTGCACCCCGAGACCAGTCTTGCCGGAAGCCAATAGTATATCTTCTTCTTTACAACCAAGAATATGAACGATTTCCTTTTTTGTTTTTTCTACCTGAGCATTCGGCAGATCGATCTTGTTAATGACAGGGATGATCTCCAGTCCCTGTTCAATCGCCAGATACAAATTGGCCAGAGTCTGCGCCTGCACGCCCTTGGTAGCATCTACGAGCAATATCGCCCCCTCAACCGCCGCCAGAGAACGCGACACTTCGTAGTGAAAATCGACATGACCCGGTGTATCAATGAGGTTCAATTCGTAGTCCACATCTTGGTAGCGATAGAACATCTTGACCGGCTGAAGCTTGATAGTGATACCACGTTCCCGCTCCAGATCCATCTGATCGAGCATTTGGTCTTTCATTTTGCGCTTTTCCACCGTATGGGTGATATCAATCAAACGGTCAGCCAAAGTCGACTTGCCATGATCAATATGGGCAATGATGCAAAAATTTCGGATATGTTGTTGTCGGATACTGGTATTCATTCCCTTAGCCTAGCCGAAAAATGGCTTTAAAGCAACTCTTTCATCTGTTCCTTTAACTACGTGTTTCTTCCAAAACACTTTCCCTTTTCGTTTCCGCTGTTTCCGCCGAACATCCCTGACTCGTTCTACCGAACAGGGAGTTCTCGGGTCGAAGCCTCCCTGTTCTCTCGACTGTTACCGATACGCTCATCACGGATGTGACCGTCAGGAAACAGAAGGAAAGAAAAGGAAAAGTCTTTTTGAGAAACCGCCCAAAAAAACA
>CAZBFG010000002.1:0-62795 GCA_964491155.1 uncultured Bdellovibrionales bacterium
GAGCCCGCACGGGCACGGTTTTTTCTGAAAGAAAAAGAGTGCGGGCATAAGGGTAGGGCGCTTCGCCGCGCTGGGGCGAGCGACCGGTACTTTGGAAGGTTGCTTGCTTGGGGAGTTTCTACATTTTATAAAGGAAAGCTCTTTTTGAAGAAACACAAGATAAAGAGGTTTGGTTGAAAAGTTTCTCTGCTTAAAAATATCTAAAAACTTTTACAAATATTTTGCAGTGAAGCTCCGTTTGCAAGATTTGAGCTTTTCTGGTGGGCCGGCAAAGATGAGTTCGCCACCTTTGGCACCACCATCAGGACCGAGTTCTAGTACCCAGTCAGCTGAAGCGATGACATCGATATTGTGTTCTACCACTAAGACGCTGTTCCCCTTGTCAACAAGCGCCTCGAGCACCTCGAGCAACCGTCGCACATCTTCAAAGTGCAGTCCAATAGTTGGTTCATCGAGAATATAGAGCGTCTTGCCGGTCGATTTGCGCGCCAATTCAGTAGCCAACTTGATACGCTGCGCCTCGCCTCCCGACAAATTGGTGGCACTTTGCCCGAGTACCAAGTAGCCGAGTCCTACTTCTTCCAGCACACGCAATTTTTCCTCGATCATCGGCTGATCCAAGAAAAATCGTCGAGCCTCAGTGACGGTCATCTGCAGCACGTGGGCGATATTCTTCCCACGATATTCAATAGAAAGTGTCTTTTGATTGTAACGTGTCCCCTGACATACTTCACACGGGATATAGACATCAGGGAGCAAGTACATCTCGATTTTCTTGAGTCCGCCACCCTGGCAGGTTTCACAGCGACCACCTCGCATGTTGAAGCTAAAGTGACTGGCCGAGTATTTTTCACGCTCTGCTTCGGCTGTCCCGGCAAACAAATCGCGAATCAAGGTAAACACTCCGGTGTAGGTGGCCGCGTTCGAACGCGGAGTTCGCCCGATCGGATCCTGCGTCACGGCAATCACCTTGTCGATATTCGAGAGGCCTTCAATTTTCTTGTGGGCACCAGGAATAGCCTTGGCATGATAAAAATACTGAGACAAGGCCCGCGACAAAATATCATGCACCAACGATGACTTGCCCGACCCAGACACGCCGGACACGGCCACTAGCATCCCGAGAGGAATACTGACATCGACATTTTTCAAATTATGCTCAGTCGCCCCGACAATGGTGATGCTCTCCTTCGAAAGCTTTCGTTTCTTTTCTTTGGTCGACACCTGACGCTTTCCCGACAAATACTGCCCAGTCAACAGCTTGGACTTGATGAGTTTGTCCGGTGTCCCGGCAAAAATAACCTCGCCGCCCTCCACGCCGGCGCCCGGTCCCATATCAATGATGTAATCCGCTCGCTTCATAATAGCGACATCGTGTTCCACTACCACGAGCGAATTGTTGGCGGTGCGTAGATCCTCGAGAGCATTGATCAGTCGTTCGGTATCGCGACTATGCAGTCCCACAGACGGTTCATCGAGGACATAAATAATACCCGAGAGTCCAGACTTCATCTGCACCGACAAACGGATACGCTGGGCCTCGCCACCCGAGAGTGTATCAGCGCTTCGTGACAATTCCAGGTAGCCCAGTCCTACTTTTTCTACCGCTCGCAAACGCGTCTCCATCTCACGAAACAATGGCTCGATGACTCCGCGTTCGCCGGTTTTTCCTAAGGTCTCGCGAAATGCTTTGATCCCCGACAAAAAGTTTTCTACGCTCTGTCCCACGATATCGTCTATTGACTGATCGTTTACGTACACCGCCAAACTGGTTTGTTTGAGACGCTTCCCCGCACAAAGCGGACAGGTTTTTGTCAGCATGTAGGCTTCGATCTCGGTCCGTAGGTGTTCGGATTTCGTATCCCGATACTTTTGATCCAAAAGTGCCAGTACTCCCAAGAACCGACCCTTTTCTTCGGATTTTTCTCCATACAAAATCACGGCAAAATGTTTGGCTGAAAGTTTTTTCAGTGGCGTATCAAGAGAAAAACGTTCTCGCTTGGCACATTCCCGGAGAGACTGCATCGGGCTATTGGTCCCCACATGACGATCACTGTTCATTTTGCTCCACGGACGAATCGCTCCCTCAGCAAGAGACAGCCCCTTGTTCGGGATGACGAGCGTCGGATCAAATTCGAGGGTCACCCCCAGACCGGAACACTTTTCACAGGCTCCTTCTGGGCTATTAAACGAAAAATGACTCGGGGTAAATTCTGGCAAATGAATACCGCACTCTTCACAGCGATACTCTTCATTGTAAACATGTTCTTCACCGAGACCATTGAGACACAGCGTAAACGTCCCCTGACCGACACGAAAAGCCGTCTGAATATCATCCAAGATACGCTCCTTGTCGGGTCGAGTTCGAGAGAGCACCAAACGATCGATCACCACACCGATAGAAGATCCATCTTCGGTCGATGCCTGCTCCAGTGCCTGAGCCAGTGACACCACTTCACCACGAAATCGCACCCGCACGTATCCCCACCCATTCACGATATGAAGCGCTTCTCGTTCTGTTTTTCCGGCAAACTGGCTACTCTGTGCCAAAAAAACGATTGCCATGCCATCAGGCAAAGCCAATATCTCATCCAAAATATCGCGGGCTCCTTTGCGAGAAAGCGCTTTGCCACAGGTCGGACAATGCGGCACACCCATCTTGGCATACAGAATACGCAGATAGTCATAGACTTCCGTCATTGTTCCTACGGTTGAACGCGGGGAACGAGAGACACTCTTTTGATCGATAGAAATAGCAGGAGAAAGATTGCGGATAGCATCCACATCAGGTTTGTCAAAGCCATCGAGAAACGTACGAGCATACGAAGACAGCGACTCGACATAGCGGCGATTGGCCTCGGCAAACAATGTATCAAAAGCCAGTGATGATTTTCCTGAACCCGATAAACCCGTGATAACCACGAGCGAATCACGCGGAATATCGACATCGATATTCTTCAAATTATTGACTCGTGCACCCCGAACTTCAATCACTGATTTTTTTACTCCCATAGGGCGTGAGCGTGTGAGAAATAGAGACAGAATTGTTTTCAATGCTATCAGATTTTCGAGCGATGGTCAATTCTGTGTATAACTTATCAGGAATTGCTCAAAAACTCTTTGCCACGCCGCTTTCTATGAAACGTCAAAGCAAAGCGGTGCGCCTCGCTATTAACCAAAAGGATCTCCTTCTCAAATCGCTTGATAAGCGCCTCGGGTCCGATCAGGCGCTCAGGTTGATGTTTGGCGTTTTTGACCACCCCAACCAAAGGAATCGTCAGTCCCGCTTCTCGCAGCACGCTTTCTGCCGCCCCAAACTGAAGCAATGAACCATCAACCACTATCATCTCTGGGAGTGGCCATTCACTATGTTTCAGCCGACGAGTCAGGATCTCACCGAGAGCCGAGAGATCATTGCCACCATGAGCATCACGCAGTTTGAACTGCCGATACTCCTGTTTATTCGGGCGACTCTCTTCCACTACCGTCATCACCCCTACGGTTGACTGCCCCATAAGATGAGCCACATCATAGCCCTCGATACGATGGGCGTGACGTTCACGAATATCATCCTTGATCAGTGCCATATCCTGGATATGCCCCAATGCAAACAGCGTCTTTTTGATCTCACCCGCCCGCTCAAAACGTAGTTCTTTGGCAGCCGTCTTCATCTCACGCTTCAATCGGCTGACAATAGTCTTCTTGTGTCCTTCAAAAAAAAGTCGGATATGATTGATGACTCGTCCGTATTCACGAGCTGTTATCTGTCCGGAACACACCCCGGGACACAGGCCAATTTGTGCTGAAAAACACGGTACAGCCGTTCGTTGTTTGTTTTCAGACAATTCATCATACGGGGTGCACTTGTCACGGAAAGGAAATAAGTGACGTACGATTTTCACCGCTTCGCGCAAAGCACCACCCTCTGGAAATGGTCCAAACAAATACTTGACCGGTTCCGTAAATTTTTTCTGTTCAATATCACGACCACGCACTACTAGTACCCGCGGGAAACGCTCTTTGGTAATAACCACATGATTGTAACTCTTGTCATCCTTCTGGTCGGTATTATAGGGTGGCTGCTCCGCTTTGATCAGATTGGTTTCCAGGATGAGTGCCTCGAGCACCGACTCAGTTTCGCGATACCCAATCACTGCAATAAGCGGCCGCATCAGCTCAATCTTTGGTCCCCGGGTTTCATTCAGATCCTGTATGAAATAGCTCTTGACCCGATCACGGAGCGACGTCGCTTTGCCGATGTACAAAAGCGTCCCATCTGTAGCCAAAAAGAAGTACACTCCCGGATTTTCCGGCAATTCATTTTTCTTCTGAAACGCCTCAAGCGTTACTTTTTTCTCCCACAGTGCTGGCATATTTTTTGATTGGGGTTGACTTTTATGGTAAATTAGAGTATAATACAAGGTTACTTCTTTGACAACCCGCCCCTCAACCCACCGCTACCACGAGGAGACATCTGTGGGCAAAAGGATTCACCCAAACTACTACTACATCATCCGCGACACTATCGTCGCCAAGATGGGTCCCGAGTTTGACCAGAACGTTTTCGAGCGTCTCTTTCCGAGAGTCGCTCAAGAATACAGGGTCATCCCCTGGACCGACGGGTACCTGGCGCACCGTCGCATCATCGGCGGACTGGTCAAATCCGCTATGAAAGAGCGCTTCGCGGCCGCGCCAAAAACCCAGACCTCTCTCATTTGAGCGAGGTCACCCTCTACTTGAGACGCCCGTGTCAGCTGACACCCAGGCGTCTTTTTTTTATTCAAAAATCCTAGAAAAAAAGGAGAAGATGCATGCATCACTCTCCTTCAAGAATACTCGTGACAGCAGTACTCATGAGCTGGTACACCGTCAGATACACCTTGTTCGGGTTTTCCGTAAAAAAACATATTTCTTCAAAGCTTATCCGTGTAGTCACCGGTGGCGACCTTCTCTGAAACGGTCTTTTTTTCGGCAGGACCAATCGGTAGGGACCATGACTATCGATGCCATACTGCACCAGACCAGCCTTTTCTTCCCGCTGCTCAACCACAAAGTGATGCTCTTTCAGAAAACCAAGCACAACAGTTAACCGACGGCCGTCTTCACCGGAAAACAACTGGCGCAGCTGGTGTGATATGAGTCGCATCCTTGGAGTGAATCCATGACTCATGACACTCTCAGGAGCAGCTACGAGCGTCAGTCCCGGAAGCGAAGCCACCTCAGGAAACCTATCGAGCACCTTCGTGTACGCCACAGTAACCCGCTCCTTCATGTGAGACTCTACCCATCCGGACATACATCCACCTTTCTTTTTTTAAACTGCTACGATACCCCACTCTACGCCAAAAATTATCCACCGTCAATTGTCCCTTTCAAGGGGTGGACGCGTTACGAATTTTCATGTATTATAAAAGCCCGAGTGACGTCGCTCGGACACAGTTCTTTCGCTCTATCGATAATCGGAACAGTAGAAGTTCGAGAATCTGTCCGCTGGGGAGCTATGTGATGAGCCTTGTGAGGCTCTTGTCCCATCTGAGAACCTATTCCCGACCAAGTACTTTCCAACAATGATACGAAACACTCTTGATCGACGCAGAACCCTGCTGCTAAAGATATTGTTACTCTCATTGTCTCGAGAAAGCATCAAAAAACCACCCTTCGATAAACTCGGGGTGGTTTTTTGTTTCCTTCTGGACCTTAGTCCTCGGCAATTACGCGCGAGATACGTTAGTCGCAGCAGGACCCTTCTGGCCTTCTGTGATTTCAAAGGTGACCATATCGCCAACCTTGAGCTCATCGAAAGTAACGCCTACGAGGTCCTTGGAGTGGAAGAAAAGATCCTTCACTTCGCCTTCGCGAGCAATGAATCCAAATCCACGGTCCGTAAGGGTCTTGATAGTTCCGTTCATATTTGATGTATTTGGTGAATTATATCGTGAAACTCGACTCTGTTTCCGCATCTACCCTGTGAGTATAGCACGAAATCACAGGGAGCGCAAGCCCTACAGACATTTCTCACAATGCCTGTAATTTTTGTCTTATCTGAGCCAAAAACGAAAAGTCCTCAATTCGGAAGAGCGGCTGAATCCCGAAAAATGAGTTAACGGAAAAAATTACATTTTTCCCTGAAAATCCAGGTGGGTTTCAATTTTTCGCATCTTCTTTCTGAAGACTTTTCAATTCGAGTATATCATCGTATACCACTAAAACCAAATCTTTGCGATAAAAACAAAAACCAGAATCAATCCCAAAAGAAACTTAAGTAATGTTCCTGCCAAAAAACCAAGCACACTTCCCAGTCCCACTTTCAAAGCTTCCTCCCCGTTCTTCTTCGCAAGAAAATACTCCCCTGATACCGCCCCAAGAAACATCCCGAGAAACAAACCAGGCAGACTCAGCACAACAAATCCGACTATTCCTCCCACGACAGAACCAATGATACCCGATCGTGTTGCCCCAAAACGCTTCGCTCCGTAGAGCCCGGCTAGTAAATCCAAAATAAATGACAGCGCCGTCGCTGCTCCCAGAAATATAAGGGTCGTCATACCCACGGACTCAACACCGAAATACAAAGCGTACAGCAGTATGCCACCAAAAATAAGCCCCACTCCGGGCAATCCAGGAATGATAGTGCCCGCCAGTCCGATGATGATGAGCACCCAGGTTATGAAGACGATAAGCGCCGGTTCCATATATTTAAAAACGTGAATAATAAGAAAGCTGGGTCTATTTTTTTTTCTTTTTTCCGACGGACAGATCCCACAACATATCAAACTGGGCTCGCATGAGATCGGCAAAATCCCTACTCTGCACCGTAAAACCGAAAACCTCTGCGCTCGAACTCACGAACAACACCTTGTCTCCATAAATAGTATATCCCATCCGAGGAGAAAAGCCATGAGGAGCAAACCGGCGTTCCACTCCTTCGTCCTCTCCACTGTACATATGCGTCTTCAAATTAGCCTCTCCACTTGACCAAATAGACTGTAGCCGGACACGTTGGCGGATGCGTTTCTTATTGAAGTCAACTAAGGATTCCTTTCCGAGTGTTTTTACCATTTCCCGATACGGCCACACTACTTTTAGACATTCCGAATCATCCCAGAGCATGTCGTGCATACTTCCTACAATACCTTCGCGCCCGGAAACAAATCGGATTTTCGGTTCGACGCTCCTGGTCTGGTGAGCCAGTGTTTCCCGTGCATCTCCAAACTCCTTTTCCAAAGACTCGATGTGCTCTCGTTCTTTTTCCAAGAAACGTCCGAGGTCGGCGATATCGCGAAGTACAAACAGTGTCTTGCCGTCACTTCCTCGCTCCACCACCAGACCACGACTCATCAGTTCATTCAATTGATCGTACACCGATGGTCGCGTCATCGAGAGACGCATGGCAATGAGACGGGCCGGCGACGCACCATGCTCCACCAGATCACTATACACCAGTCGGGCGCTTTTTCCGACGTGCAGCTGCTCCAGTATTTTTCCTACTATATCCATACTTCGTTTATTTGTCGGATTTCGTCGACATTATAACAGATTCGTTAGAATGTGGCAAACTCGTATCAGTTCCTTCCCACCGTGCAACCACAGGAGTCACCATGGCACGCAAATCCCGCACTTCGTTTTCCCTGCCCGTTCCGGCCGATCTCACCGAGGCCAATGCCGTTCTCTTCCGTCTGGACGCTCTTGCACGCTCAGTCGAAGCCATCGAGAATGACTACGCCGAAGCGGTCGCCAAGCTACGCAAGCAGGCCGACCTTGCTATCGCTCCGCTGGCTGGAGAAGGCGTCGCCCTGGAAAAGGGTCTGGCAGTCTTTGCCAACGACAATCGTACCACCCTGCTCACGGGAGATGAAAAGTCCGTGAAGCTCTCCGGCGGCACCTTTGGCTGGAGGTGGACGCCGCTCAAAGTCTACACCGGCAAGGGTGGCGATACCAAGGCACTCGCCACCGTAAAGGGCATGAACCTCATGACCTATGTCCGGACTATCGAGTCCCTCGACAAAGAGGCCCTGCTCCGTGACCAACCGGTCATTCCTGGTATCAAGTACACCCAGGTCGAGAACTTTTTCGTCACTCCGGAACCAGTGGTGAACGACCAAGAAGCCAGCCTGAATGTGATCCGCCTGGTCGGCTGACCGCACGAACACAAAAGGCCCGAGAGGTAACGTCTCCCGGGCCTTTTTTCTGAGTAACCACTCAAATTCTCACCGCTACAATTGATGAAAACAAAAAAACTCATGGCGAATCGATGTGCGGACTGATGGGCTGATTCCAATCGGGGGCCATTTTTACATCATCCAAGCCACCGATATTTGTCACGTCAGTGAAACCGAGATCAAGCAGAGACATTCGTGCCCGCTCCGACCGCGCACCGGAACGGCAGTACAGTCCGATTCGCTCATTCTTCGCTGTTTGTGCCAAGATACCAATATTGCCACAAGTGATAGCTACAAGAGGGAGGTGGACGGCCCCGGGCGCATGGTATTCTGTGTATTCATCAGTATCACGGACATCGATAAGTAGTCCCTGACTCATAGAACTTCGCGGACATAGTCCACTGCCTGCTGCGGCGTGGTCAGGGATTTGATCAGATAAAAACGCGTTTCAAATTTCCCCACTTCTTTGAAGGCTTCTTCATTGTCAATATTCGTAAGAACAATCACCGGAATCTTGGAAAGCACTTCATCGGTATCCAATTCCTGCAGTACCTCGATACCATTTTTAACCGGCATCTGCAGATCGAGGAGCACGATATCCGGTCGAGTCTCTCGAATACTCTTCAGTCCCTCTTCTCCATCTACGGCCACCACCACCTGAAATCCTTCCTGGGTAAATTTCGTAAAATAAATCTCTCGCAAATGCGGATCATCGTCAATGATACACACTTTCTTTTTTTCCCAAATTTTTTGTTCGTTCATACGTGTATAAAAAAATTTTACTCAATTACCCCAAAAAATCTTGATCTTTTTCAAAACGCGCGCGCCAAGCAATCAGATTGATAAACCCATAGAGGAGTGTCGTAATCGTCAGTAACCCCAAATGACGGTCATGATTGAGAGCTGCCTGATCCACCAAAAGATACGTCACCACAAAAGCAAGCAGTGGCAACACGACGTCTACCCAACCATTCCCTGGCGCTTCAGATAAACGCACATATTTTTCCAATAATTCCCACAAAAGCGCCAGAATCAGCATAACGACAAACACCAAAAAAGCCGGCCACGAAAAAGAAATGGCGGCGAGTGCCATAACGATACCAAACATAAAATGCGGCACGGACCACCAGTCAAAGAGCTTTGCCGGATCAAAAATACTTTTTTTCTTTCTCATACGCTTTTTCTATTCTAACACACCTGTCCACCCTCATCCTTACTTTTCACATCGAAAAACTTTGTTTTTTCCGGTGGCGCCAGAAAGAAGTGTTAGCCGTGAGACGGATACTCCCACATGACGAGCAAGTATCCTGGCTACTGCCATATTGGCTTTACCATCAACAGGGGGCACCTTCACCGAAAGGGAGAAGTGCGTTTCATCCTTCTGTTCCAGTTGCTCTCTGCGAGCTCCCGCCTTTACCGTAACAAACAAACGCATACCGTTATTCCTGTTCCGGTGACAATGATTCAGCCGCGGCCTTTTCATCCATAAAAAATATTTCCCAAATATGACCATCCGGGTCTTCAAAGGACCGAGCGTACATAAAGCCATGGTCTTGTGCTTCACGCGCCTCCTCGGCACCAGCTTCCAGTGCCAGCATCAACAGTGAATCCACTGCCTCACGCGAATCAACTGAGAGCGCCGTCAATACTTCGGTTACCTTGGTCGCATCGGCAATTTCTTTTTTCGTAAAGGTCCGAAAAAATCCTTCCACCAAGAGCATGACAAAGATACTTTCGCTCACTACCATACAGGCGCCACTCTCATTGGTGAATTCGGGATTACACTCGAAACCAAGCTTGCTAAAAAAATCCATCGACACTGCCAAATCCTTCACCGGAAGATTAATGAATATTTTCTGAGCCATATGATGTGATAAAAAATTATCTACCGTGATTGTACCATACTGCGAGAACCTATCCGAACACTCTCCTAAAGACCCTTGAACACCCGAAGCAGAGCGATATTTTGAGCAATAAGAAGCGGGATGCCGAGGATAAAATACCACTTGCGCGTCTTGTGACGAAAAGCAAACATCCCCAAGAGCACTCCGAGGCTTCCGAAACATGCTGCCAAGAAAAACAACATGCCCTCCGAAACCCGATCGGCCCCACTCTTTCTTGACTGCGCCTTGTCCCACCACATGATGAAAAATGATAGCAGACTCATGAACGCAAACACTGCCCATCCCAGAAACGAAAGTAACTCAGTATCGATCATACTTATCGGATCATTACCGAACCAGGCACAGCAGGAGTAGTGATTTGAGCCGTAACCGTCTGACACACTCGCCCGGCACCATGGGCATACCAGATATCAGCTTGTCCGTAGCGGGCAGTCATCTCAGTCGAATCAGTAGCTGCCAGCGCAAACGTCGCACACAGTTCAAACTCTCCGACCTGTGCCGTACCCTGGAGCTTCTGCGGTGTCACCACCCGATACTCGTATGCGCTGCCTGTTTCTGGATCCTTCATATAGCTGACACAGTAACTATACTGGCTTAATTGCTTCAAATCACTGAGTGATGCCGGGAGCATACCAATATTCAGAGCGTATTGTTCGATACAGCCAGCCAAAGAACTGAGGTGTCCGGCGCGTGTCTGATCCAGTGTAATGCTCCGCTGGGTGGCAGGTGACCCCCCGGCAAAAAATCCCAACACAATTCCCAGAGCCACCACCGCGCTCACACCACGACCAAAATTTTGAAAGAGGCTCCGTGAAATATCGACATGGTACTGGATTTTCCGACGTTCCAAATAGTAGAATCCAAAAATCGCCCCGGCAATGACCAGAATAACCAATGCTTTCAAAAAGAATCGAGTCGTAATCTCGCCCTGAAGCATAGCAAAGACGATAGCAATCAAATCACCCACTACTGTCACGGCCGCCACGAGCAAAACGAGATAAGTGAGCCACCTGGACAGTTTCGATTCCATTCGTCCTTCGTCCTCGCGAAACTTGCGAAACCAAAGGCGCATGGCAAAATAATACAGCGGAAATCCGATGAGGAGCGCAGCGATAGAATAGTGAATCGAGCTGGTCGCCTGAGTGGCACTGTACCAATTGGCAGCATCGAGAGCATCAGGAAAATAGCGATTGATGATACCAAAAAACAATGTCCCCAGAGCAGTAGCTATGATACCGAGCAAAATAAACGAAAAGAAATTGATGACCACATCCACGGTCGATGCCTTGCGTGACAATGTCGCCCGATTCCCAGTATTGGGTACCGGTGCCCCAAGAGCGATAACCGCCTCCCGATAGGCTGATTCCATTTCATCTTCCGTCCAACCGAGTGCCGACAATTCCTCTTTCAATTCTGCCTTGGCAACACCGGAACGAATACGCCCCACCACATACTCAGCCAATGATTGTCCGTCCATAAGATTATCTTCAAACAATTTATATGCCTCCAGTATACCACTCTTTACTACCGGCTGTTTTCATGGCTTTTCCCATGCTTTGATGAGGGATTTTTTGGCAGAACGGGGAAGCGTTTTGATACGCGCTTCCTCGCATGAAGCAAGCGAACGATCACGAAATTTCTCTGCATACACCAGTCGCACTGGTCGACGTCCCCGTGTATATTTGGCACCCAGTGCGGACGTATTGTGCTCCATAACACGCCGCTTCACATCGGTCGTAATGCCGGTATACAGCGTTCCATCAGCGCACTCGAGGATATAGAGTGTGTACATACCTACACGACACGGATAGCCTCATCAAGAGTAGTGACACCTCTCATAACCAGATCAATAGCATTCTGTCGCAGGGTCGCCATGCCAGTTTTTTCAGCATAGGCCTGCAACTCGCTCATCGATGCCTTGTCGACAATCATGGCACGGAGTTCATCATCAAAGATAAGGACTTCGAAAACACCTGTTCGGCCCCGATACCCAGTTCCTCCGCATTCCTGACAGCCGGCTCCTCGATGGTACTTAACTGACGCACCCTGGAGTCCCAATAGATTGATATACTCGGCACGTGGCGTCGTATCCGGCGCAGTGCAAGATGGACAAATCTTGCGTACCAAACGCTGAGCGATAACTCCACGGAGAGCATAAGCAATCATACCGCGCTCGATATTAAGATCGATCAAACGAGCAACGGCGCCAATAGTAGTGTTGGCATGGAGTGTCGAATACACCATCCGTCCCGTGAGCGATGCCTGCAGCGCATGGTCAGCCGTCTCGGCATCACGAATCTCACCGATCATCATCACATCAGGATCCTGACGCAAGATACTCTTCATGCCCTTGGCAAACGTAAATCCGATTTCTGGTAGTATCTGGCTCTGACGCATATCATCGATAAACACCTCGACCGGGTCTTCGAGCGTCATGATATTGCGCTCTTTGCGATTGATCTCCATGAGCATCGAGTAGAGCGTTGTCGTTTTGCCCGATCCGGTTGGTCCGGTCGTCAGGATCATGCCATAGCTTGCGAGTGTCAACTGACGCACACGCAAACGAATATCTTCATCAAAACCAATTTCATCAAGCGAAATAAGCATGTCGGAACGGTTGAGCAGTCGCAACACCGCTGTCGGGCCGTTGACCGTCGGAAACATGGAAACACGCACATCGACTGTCCGCTCAGGACCACCGGCATTATCCTGATAACGCACCGCAAAGTGCCCATCCTCCGGTAAACGCACTGGCCCAATCTCCATATTAGCCAAGACCTTCAAACGATTGATGACATGCTCATGATCGATTTTTGACAGATGTTCATACACCTGCAAAACGCCATCGACACGAAACCGAACCAAGACTTCTTCCGGCATAGCCTCTATATGAACATCAGAAGTCCCCTGCAGTGCCGCGGCACGCACCATCGGACTGACCAGATCTGCTCCGGTAGCATCACGCAAAACAATACTATCCTCCAAGACTGCGGGTTCTTCGGCGCTCATAGGGAGATGTTACTACATATTTAGTACCTACAGTATATCATGTCAAAAACCTTCTGGTTTGTTCTTGTAACAAAAAACGATGTATACTGGAGAAAACAAATATTTTCTCCTGAATCTATGGCTCTCCCGGTCTCAATCTCACCTACCGCACTCTGGTGGCGAAATTCTCTGTATGTTGCCCTGGGAGCCAGTCTCTTCTACACCTGGTATGTCATCACGGCGGACGGATATTTCAACCTGGTCTCTTTTGCCAAAGTCATGGCTGGCGCCGCCAACTTTCTCTTCGCTGCCTCATTTTCACTATCAAGCCTCGGCTACTATTTCAATTTTCTCGATACCAAAGTCATCTACCGTAAATACCTCGGACTCCTAGGATTCTTTGCGGCACTCATCTACACTCTGCTCCTGCCAATAGTACGCCCCGATTACTACTTCTATGGATTTTTCGATCACCTCTGGTCGAGCGATGTCCTCCTCGGAACAGGTGCCATGGCTATTTTCACCATAATGGCACTCATATCAAACAATGGCGCCATGCAAACAATAGGGCCAGTACGCTGGCGACAGCTTCTGCGGCTAGGCTATGTAGCCTTTTTTCTCCTCGTCATTCGCGCCGTACTCAATAACGAAAATCCTATCGGGGCCGATGCCCGACCGGAAATGTGGCAAGTATACCTCAATAACCCCGAGGGACTCCCGCCCGTTCGCCTGGTCTTTTCTATCATCGCTATGGCTGTTATCTTTTTCCGTTTGTCTGTTGAATTCGACAAATGGTGGGGACGGAAACATCCCAAGCCATCACTACCCTAAACTTCGTAACAAAAAACAGAGGTCATATGATCTCTGTTTTTTAAGCTTTGTACGTTTTCGCAGACTAAGGAGTCTTGGCATCCGTTCCTGTATCAAGTTTGCAAGTAGAAAAACCGATGAGTGAGTACAGAGCGCAGCGCCCCAGGACACCCGTCAAAAAAACCACCACTCCGACTGCCACGAGCCACCACATCATCGATGTGTATCCGTACCACGCGAGCCCTAGTCCCAGCACGATACGAATCCCCTTGTCGATACCTCCAACATTTTGCTTCATACAAAAAGTGTTACGATTTATACCGCCAGTATACCACTTTTTATCACCAGCACTCGCCTACTCTATGACTCAACGGTTGAGATACGTAATGGTCAACTGTAACACCGTGGCAAAAGATACCCAGAGAAGATATGGGATCTGAGCATACGCGAGGATACGAGCATGTGGAAAAATAGCTATCATCGCCCAAATGATAGTTCCCAGTACCAGGAGAATATCGATTGACGCCAAATAGTTATTTTTCAAACCAAACTGAATCCACGTAAAGGAAAAGTTGAAAACGAGATTGAGAATAAACGGGAGCGCCACCAAAAATGATACTTGTCCCTGCCAAGCTAAAAAGAACACGCGGCCAAACGTCAGCGCGATGATGACATACAGGACAGACCACACGGGACCAAAGAGCCACCCTGGTGGCGACCACGTCGGCTTAATTAAAGCGGCGTATTCAACAAAGTTATTCATACTGGTGGAGTGTTACCTAATCCCAGTATAGCACTGAAAAGAAAAAAGCCGGCGGGGATTTCCCTCCGGCTTCGAGCTAACGATCACACGAGAGTGACCAAAATTGACCCTGGGCAACGCTGCCTAAACAGCAGGCTCAATCATGTTCTGCTCCCTTCTGCATTTTTGGAAGCGACTTGAGCAGCTCAGCCAGGGCCAAGCGCGCTTGCCGCGCCGCCACCTCGAGGGTAACGAGCGCTTCGTGCGAAAATGCGCCGATGACACGGCCGGAACCGGGTCGGTACAGCACCGCGATACTGCCACGGGAATTACCCCGAGCAAACACCACGGCCTTCATCGGAAACTTGGTGCTGACCCCATCGGCTGTTTCTCCTTGGCAACGGAGTTTCTGACGCCGCTGAGCATTCTTCGAATAACCCATGTTGCACACCTCGTTGAGGTACGCCCAGGCCCGGGATGGGCCTGCTAGCGAAATCGACCCGGTTCGGAGTCGACTCAACAGCATGCTCTATTTTAGTGATTCCGTCAACTAGAAATCAACCATCACTTCAAAACCGCCATATGCCATGCGCTTCATATCAAACGGCATCGGTTTGTCTTTCCAGTTTTCCTCAGACATGAGCGGGTCGTTCATCACTTTGGCATTGACCTGATCGCGATGCTTGCGTGATTTGAAAACGATAAAAGAAAATATAATAACTTCTCCTTTCTTGAGATTGGTCATTTTAGGAAAGAGTGGTACAAAATCACCCATACCCTTGGGTCGAATGTCTTCGCTCACACACTCTTTATAGTCGAGCGCTCCATGCCTCTTCCATACCTTGGCACCTATGGTGGCCATCTTCTTATACTCCTTCAATTTTTTCTCCGAAACCACGAGCACAAACCCATCAACATACTTTGCCATAAGACATGATATTAATTATGATTTTTTTCATTATACACCAACTGGAGTTTCGCTATATCAAATTTTTTCATTTGCAAAAAGGCCTGAGTTACTTTGGCTATTTGCTCCGGACTCCCCTCTCCCATCATCACATCCATAGCGGTCGGCACAATCTGCCATGACACACCATACTTGTCTTTGAGCCACCCACACTGTTCTGCCTCCGGTACTGCCGAGAGTTCCTCCCAGTAGTAATCAGTTTCTTCTTGTGTATCACAACGGACAACGAACGAGACAGCCTCATTGAAAGCAAAATCGTGCCTGTGAGCACTATCCATCGCCACCAGCCATCGATCATCCAACTTGAAATCAGTGAACATGACGGCATTCTCCGTATCTGGTTCTCTGCCAGCACCGTACCGAGCGAGCGTACCACGCTTTGTTTCATCCTGAGCCTGGTTGAAGGGACTCTTTTTGAATACCGAGATATAAAAATCTGACGCTTCCTCCGCTTTGCCATAGACATCCCCGACAAAAAGGAGCGACGGAATAATAAGCGGTCGTTCTTCGCCCTCAGGCTTGGTCAAGATGAGCTGCCACGAGACACCATATTTGTCCTCGATCCACCCATAGCGTTCACTGAACGGGTAGGTATCGAGTGGCATAAGCACCTTGCCACCCTCGGCGAGCGCCGCCCAAACCGTATCGATGCGCGACTTGGCATCTTTATCCTGCGATGGATCAAAATTGACCATGAAAGAAATAGACGGATTGAGCTTAAAGTATGGACCGGCGCTAATAGCCTGAAAGTCACAGTCTAAGAGACGAAACGTCACCAGATCCACCGAGCCTGAAGGTGTTCCCTCGAGGGTATTGACGTGTTCTACCCGAGAACCCCGACCAAACGTTTCTACATAAAACTGGGCCGCCTCCTTGGCTTGTGTATCAAACCACAGATGCGAAATAATTTTCTGCATACACTGTAGGTATTAAAAAAATAATAAATACTTACTTTCCAAGGTGGGTACGGAAAAATGTCGTGGATTGCGTCATGAAATCATTCCACTTCGGACCAAACTCGTGAGCCTCCCCTTCATAAACGACATACTGAAGACTCTTGCCATGCTCTTCAAAGAGCTTGGCAGTCTTGTCGGACCAGGCCTTGGGCACACTATCGTCTCGTGTCCCCTGAAACAATATCGCTGGCACCGACCACCGATCGATATAGGTCTGGGGCGATATGGCCGACCACACCGGATTGTTTCCGGTTGGCTCACCGTAGCGCTCTACGACACGTGCCGCCCGAACCCTATCGTCCTTCATATACTTGTCATACGAATCCCGATAATCCATCGATACTGGTGCATAGAGCGCCACCGCCTTGACCAGGTTCGGTACTGCTACCGCTATCGTCTGAGCGATGCCACCCCCCATCGAATGTCCGAGCATCCCGATATTCTCTTTGTCAAAATACGGTAGCTCCGAAGCGCGTACCGCATAAACAGCGTTGATGACATCCTCAACATATCCTACACGATTCTCGAGTTCGCCTAGATCGATGCGACTAGACTCGGCGTGATTGCGATAATCAGAATGGAGCACAACAAATCCCTGACGCGCCAGATAGTCCTGCTCTCGACGCAAGCCCCGACCGTTGGTATAAATAGCCGGGTCGATGTACCCATGATTCAGAATAAGGACTGGAAACGGCCCCGTCCCTACTGGCACGTTCATGATACCAGAGATGGTGAGCTCGCCACTACGATAGGTAATAGCATACCGGGTGTACGCATCATAACGTTCCAGTACCTTGCCGAGGGTCAGATCACGACCATCAAATGTTTGTTGAAAAAATTGCTCGATGGATGGTTTGGTGATTTCTTTGATCGGTGGCGCGAGATTCTCGATAACTGCCAGACTCGAGCATGGCGCAAACTCACAGTTCGGACCACTACGTCCGACAGCAGAACCATCCGGACAAATCCGTGCATCCATACTACAACCCACCTCCGTGGCCGGCGCTTTCTCTTCTTTTTTTCCATCCCAAACGGTCGCCAGCACTCCTAGTGCCACTATCCCAATACCCAAAAAAATTACTTTTCCGTATTTCATATGTTAACAGTGGGGGCTGAAAAGACTAGCCGTAGTATAACATTTCCAAAAATACTTCTCTACTCCTGTTACTGACACACAAAAAGACAGGGGTCCAACCATCGGGAGAGGTCACTCCGAAGAGAAACATAGCCCAAGATATTGGGCGCGGCACCACGATGAATACTCAAGTGGAGGTGCTTGCGTTCGCCATCGGTTTCACTACTGTTCCCGGTACCAAGCACTCCGATCTGATCGCCAGATTCCACGCGCTCTCCCACTACTCTCGCGATACTGGTTAACCGCAGATGTCCATAGGTTACTGTCACTTCTTGACCATCGAGAGTACAACTTGTCACGAGGACTCCGCCGTATCCACTGGCTCTTCGCTTTGCCAACACTTCGCCACTGCAGATTGCCCGCACTGGCACATCCGTCATCGCCTCAGAAGCAAATGTTTCAAAATCAACCCCTGTATGATAACCAGAGAAACGCTCGGGCTGCACCGGCGATGTCGCCTGATCAATCCGGATACCAAATGGCTTTTTGGTCACCCGCTCTTTTGCTTGGTCGAGCGGTACTCCGATACTCGGCGTTTCTGGTACATCTTCCTCTTGTATCATTTCCTCTTTCTGAACACTTTTTTCTTCTGGAGCATCTGCTTCCAAAACAACGATATCATTCTCTTTATCATCCAAATTGAAATATACAAACCCCACCATGACAAAAGCCAACCCTACCAACACACTCAAAAAAGTTTTAGAAAAATGTATCATAAAACATACGTACCAGTAGTATACCATCTCGTCCAAGGACCAAAGCACTGACAAAACTCTCCCGAAAAGGGTAGATTGTTGACACCTACCACCACAGAGGAGATTGCGATGACTGACCAAGTTTGCCCGCGCTGCAAAGGCGACGGGGAAGTTCCTCTCTCAGCAAGTTTTGCCGGTGGAAAGAGCAAAATGTGCGGCGAATGCAAAGGCACCGGCAAGGTCTCGTCGAAACCCACCGCGCCGCCCACTCCGGTCGACACCGTCGAGGAGGCGTTCCTGCGTAAACGAGGCGCAGGATTCAACGGCTACTGACTCACGCTGAAACGTAACGCCGCCACCCACAGCGATTCACATATCGCTAGCCCAGGACATCGTCCGGGCTTTTTTCTTTACTTCAAAAAAACCATAAAAAAAAGCTGCTGGTCGTAGCCAGACAGCGATAGATGCAGAGTCTGCATCCTGATTTACGTAAGCCGAGCTCGAAAGCGCTGAAAAGCCATCCATTCATTCTCGGCCTTTCCACGAGCACCATTCAATACTCGCTCGAGCGCTTCAAATCCGCATGCCACCTCGTTGTAGAAACGACCCCGTTCAAATGTCGATCCGGACTCCAAGTAGGCCGCCAGACTTCCATAGAACGATTGCCCCATCATGCGGAAATAGGCAGAGCTCACATTGAGGCGGAGCGCCCGTTCCGGAAACAAGCCGGCCAAAATGAGACTGGCATCGCCGGAACGGCGTAGTATAGCCACGAGGCTCGCACCAGTCTTGTGGCTCGATTCCAGAAAATTGAGTGCCAACACCTGATGCACAATTGCCGGATCACTCAAATGTTCGACCAAACAACTCACCAGAAAGTTCCGCAAACTGATGGGTAGCGTAGTGTGTGATCGCGCTTCACCCACCGCAACCAAATCAGAAAAGAGCGCCGTTTCCCCAGAAACGAAGTTTCTTTCTTGGGCAGGAAGCAACATGCCGTTCTCCTTGATTTTGGTTCAGGGACACGAGGCCATCATGGAACGCTTCCGTTCCTTTGTCAAATACTTACAACCTAAGTTCATTCGCTCTGTTCGATAATCAGAAGCGAATGGGAATCCGCACTTCGGCATCATTTTCCGGCAAGCCAGAAGGATTGTCTTTGTGGAGAACCAAGAATCCGGTCGCTGTACTAGGGATATTAAAACTGGCCGTCGTCTGAAACGGCACGAACTCGGTAGTCATCCATTCCCCTTGTGCCTGAGCCGCACCGGTTCCGAGCACCTGGTCGTTCGCGTCACGCACCGTCACAGGAAAACTGGCTTCAAAATACCACGTGCCCCGTGCTTCACCAGTCACCATGAGCGGACTCATCACGACACTCCCTGGTAGCGGCGTTGTCACGCGGACAGTGTCATTCTGAAAAGGAGCATTAGGACGTGGTTGGTCATCATTCTTCCGTCCGATATCGCTACCACTTCGTTCAAAAACCATCACGAGCGCTGTCGTCACCACGAACCCTATGATTACTGCAAAAAATATTTTCATACTCGTGTGTTCAGATATCTTTAGTATACACCCGGGATGAGACGCTTGGTTTTCTTGGCGTAAGCCTCATACTCCGGAAACTTTTCCCGCAATGCTGATTCTTCATACTGGAGCTTGGCCAAGAGGTCGGCCAAGAGCATTCCCCAAACAATGAGCGAGACACCATCGGTCCGGTGCTGAACCCAGGCAAGCGTAATAAGGAGAACTGCCGTGTACATTGGGTGACGCATGAGCCGATAGGGGCCAGCGATCATGAGCGCCTGTCCTGCTCTCACTTCCGGAAGAATGTTCACCCGAAAATGCATCGTTACCACGGCCCACAGCCCGAGCAGTATACCAACGGCGAGTACCGCATTGGAAAGCCAGTCGCCAAACACTCCCCCATACCAGGCGAGAAAAGCAATGAGCGTAAATTGCACCCCCACGAGAAAATATGATTTCATATACCGGTCTCTTTTACTTTGGTTTTCGAATCACGAAAAAGAGTACCATCGCGCTGAGAGCCCCGAGGGTATCGGCGAGCATATCCTTCTGTGCGTCCCAGATATCGCCTTGGCTGCCGAGGTAGGCCATGGCATCGGCCGCATTCGACTGCGCCGCATAGTACCACTCGACGAGCTCGTAGCTCATGGCAATAGTGGCAATAACAAAGACCGGATAGGTAAAAAGGAGAAACTTGTTTGCTACCAACTTCTTATTCCACAACCATTCAGCAACAGCAAAGGCATAGAACCCGACCGAGAAATGCGCTATCCGATCATAGTGGTTGCGTTCAAATCCAAAAAGATCAGAAACCCAATCAAACGGCACGAGTGCGAACGTATAGTGGCCGCCGATGGTGTGGAGATAAATAAGGACAAACATAAGTGCGTACGCCAGCTTTGAGAATCGCACTCCCCAAAAATACAAACCGACCAGGATTACCAAAATAATCCACACCGTCAGATTCTCCGCAAACCACGTGGTCCGATCAATCGGATTGATGGCACACACCGTAAACAACACCGCATATACTGCAAGCAACCCTGAAAGAAATTTGTTCTGTAAAAGATCCATCATTTGTGTTACTACTTTTTTGTCTTAAGCTTTTTGACCTTGGCATAGTCAAACCACACCGCCTCGATATTGTTGCCATCGCTATCGAGAATAAAGGCGGCATAGTACCCAGGCCAATAATCAGGGCGATACCCAGGCTTACCATTGTCTTTGGCGCCGTTTTTCATGGCCACTCGGTAAAAACTATCTACTTCTTTTTTGTTCTTGGCTTCAAAAGCAATATGACCGGGTGCCATCTTCTTCTGAGCTACCATCCAAAAACTCGTATTCCCACCTTCTGCAAATCCCGCTGCCTCACCAAACTCCATAGCGAGTTTGTACCCAACGCTCTTCAGTACTTTGGTATAGAACACTTTGGCCGACTGATACTTTTTTACATACACCCCTGCATGAGCAATCATACGAAAAAGTTACTGTTTACAATTCTATTATAACACCAAAGAAAAAAGCCGCATGGGTGATTACCCCGCGGCGTCAGCTACCATACCACAAGCGAAAACCATGGGTCACACGACGTCTTGCCCCGCCACGCAATTCTTGTGATCATCGTAAGCACGGAAAACGTCTTCCGTACTCAGTGCTCGCTCCGCATTGCGCTGATTGACTGTTGCAATCACCTGCTCACGGTTATCCGAGTCTTCCTCCAGAAAGTACAGGCCAAAGATCTGGTTTACCCGGAGCACCCTGGTCATTCCTTCTGGAGCCTTGAATATTCTTGAATTGACAGGGTTGTGCCGGTGCCTCTCCTGGTAGGCAGACACGCAATTTGCACACAGTTGCCGGAGGCGAGGGGGCCGCTGACCGAAAAAAAATCCAGCGGAATCATCACCGCGGCAATACACGCGATAGCCCCAGTCTGCCGCTCCCGACGCCCGCTCCTCGCCCCACGCGATCCCTGAAATGATGTGGGCCCGATCCTCACTTGTTGGATCTACCCCTTTCGGCGTATCACGCCAGAGGTACAGGTCTGTCGTTTCCCACTCGACTCGACTTGTGCTGGCTGTCTGTGGACACGAATCAGACCATTGTGTTCCTGGTGGTTGGCCCCCTTGGCCACAGATGCAGAGAGGAAAGATGCCATCTCGGCCATCTCGTTCAGCTCCGCACCAACCACACTGCATAACTGATTTGCATACGTACATCTCATCTCTCCAATTCAAGCTCCTGGTTCTGCCAGGCCAGGTAAAGACCGAGAAATTCTTGTTATCTCAAAGAACACTCCATTATCCTCTTTTGATTATTTTTGTAAAGACGGCACAAAAAAACCAATCTTTCAGGGTCATTTTTTCTTTTTCAATTTTGGAAGCACCTCTATATCAAAAGTAATTTTGTCGCCCTGACGGATACGCTCTTTTTCCCGGACAGTGGCTTTGAGTGGCAACAAGTAACCACCGGAATGTTTATCCGGAAAAATTGAAGTCTTCCACGTCGTGGTCCCGAGAGTCACCCGTACTGGCAAGGACCCCCAACCCGGAGACTGACCGCTGTACGTCGCTTTGATACTTTCCGATTCTTTCTTCGGAAGCGTGACAAAGTGCCAGCTGGCCACATCACTCGGATACACCCACACTTCACCTTGAAGCGTAAAAATATTTTTCGACATATACGTAATGAATTACGTAATTTTATTATGCTCACCCCGGCTAAAAATACAACCTAACAACATAGGCCTCCCTAAAACACATAAAAAACTACACGTTCTTCTCCGGGTAGATATCCGACTGTGTCGGTACTTTGTAATCTACATGGATAAACCATCGAACCTGCCGGATTGGAGAGTTGTGAGGTCGACGTCCTTGAGGCAACGGGCATTGATCATGACAGTAGGATTGCCGGCTTGATCGGCGCCGCGGCCAAAAGACTGGACCCCACAGACTTTGCAAAAAAGATGGGTGATTTTCTTTTTGTTGAAACGATACTCGGTGAGCGCGTCCTCGCCCGAAAGAAGTGTAAAGCTCGCACCCGGGACAAAGGCCATGATGAACCCCTTGGCTTCACAAAACGAACAATTGCAGGTAAACGTTTTGGCGAGATCTACCTCGACCTCGTACTGCACTGCCTTGCAATGACATCCACCAGTATACTTTTGCATAGTTATTTCCTAGATTATTAGTTCCTCTATTCTACACCGCTTAGCATCTATCTCAAATCTCACCGCTAAAATATGGCAGAAACAGGCGCTTGTCTCATAAAATGTCCAGATTTCGGCTGCAAACTTCTCAAAACTCGTCGGGTTATCTCGATAGCCCTTCTCCTTTTTCAAAGTTTTCGCTCGAAATCTAAACATTTTCTAAAGACATGAGATTTGAGATAGATACTTCATCTTTAAACCAAAAATCAGCCCATGCGCTACGAATAAAAAAAGCCGAGCTGGAGAACTCTCCAATCGGCTACTACAGGCGCAGGGCCAAGAACGCACAGGCTCATTCAATGAAGGTGTTGCCCCCGTGAAGTGAGAAGGAACTCGTGCACCGCAGCCGCGATATCGGAAGTACTGACAAAGATGCGTCGTGGGCCGCCGTCCTCGCTCTTTGAAAAGCGAGCAGTCCAGGATTCGGTCTCAAAAAACTGACGGATCCGTTCCACTACATCTGGCGGGCGATACTTGGGCAACCCGGAGTTCACAACCTGCTTGGCAAGTGCATCGACATGATCCATCGACACACGGTCCGACATCACGAGCAAACACAACTCCTGCTGTGCCTCCATTTGGGAAAAGACTTCGGGTTGCGCTCCAAATGATGAAACAACGAAATGACCATGGCCCATGCAACGAGCACACCCAGAGAAGTACGTCCCCGCATTTTGAGCCTGCATCATCCTCAAGACTTTCCTTGTTCTCATGCTGCCTCCATTGTAAACGACATGACCGTGTTACCCCCTAGCTTACTCCCTTTTCTCTTTTTTTCAAGTAAAACCAGAAATCTGCATTAGAGCAGATTCAAGTATACTTCAAAACAAGGAGTGTCTAATACCTACTCCACAGGCGAGTGAAGAACCAACAGTGAAAAGAAGATACCTCTGTAAGAGGCTCTGCGTGTTTGAGATCCTGTTCAAACACGGCTTCGAGTTCCGCGACAAAGTCAGGCTGGCTGCTCAAAACATTGAGCTCATAATTCAGACGAAAACTGAGCCAGTCAAAATTGCAGCTCCCTACCGAGGCCCAGTTCGTATCGATGGTAATACTCTTGGCATGGAGAAAGCGACCCGAATACTGAAAAATCTGAATCCCCCGGCGCAACAAACGTCGATGGTACCATCGCGAAAGAACGTCAGCCAAAAAATTATCCGAACATCTGGGCAAAAGAATCCGTACATGCACCCCTCGTTTGACCGCATAGTAGAGCGCGCGCTTGATGTCTCTGGTGAGAGAAAAGTATGGCGTCGTGATCATGATGGATTTCTTTGCCGACACAATGTGGTGAATGATAGTGCGATACAGATCCTTATCTCGCAGATGAAAGGAATTGCCAGCCAGAGAAAAACGATCCCTTCCTTCTTTGGAAAGCACCCGGCCTATCGGCTGCATACTCCGGGTATGTTCCCAGGCAATAGTAAACGCCTGCTCCGCGTCCGTCACCACTGCCCCGACCAAACGCACGCTCGTGTCACGCCAGTGCCTGGCCATCTCGTCGAGGATTACCCCACCGATATACATCTCACGACTATCGACGATGAGCAGCTTGCGATGATCACGCAGGATAAGAGGCAAAAATCGTTTGAAATTGGGAGGAATGATGGCGCGATGAAATCGCATCTCTACTCCGGCCATCAGAAAATCCCTCCAACGCTGGGATTCATAAAAAGAGAAACTGCCAACTGCATCGAGAAGTAGACGCACTCGTACTCCCGCGCGCGCCCGGGCGATGAGCAGCTCGCGAAAGTCGTCAGCGATCTTTCCGGTTGCCCCAAAAATATACTGTTCAAGATCGATACTGTGCCGTGCTTCCCGACATGACTGCAACATATCCTGCCAGGCCTCGGCCGAAGTCGTTGAAATCTTCCACTTCGTAGCATCTGTTTCTTGCATATTTGTACATGACATTGGCGACCTCAGTGTATCACCTCCCCTCCACGAAAGCCAAAGCCCTGTTTTGTTGGTAAAAAAAATGGGCAGCGACCATTGGTCACCACCCTGCTCGTTACTATCCTGTGTTCCGCGCTTAGCCCGAATCAGTAGCTGAACGATCCGTATTCCGTCGTCAACCGGACTGCGTTCTTGTCCGGGTTCGCGTACGCCTCGCAATGCCCGAGGTCGAGAAGCGCCACGTTGGTTTCCGCTTCGACTGCCGCCAAGTACGGAGCCAGCGCCTGATCTCCGACGACGTCAAGTCCGACGCCACAGTTGAAGTTCCTGAACATGCGCTCCGGGGATTCTCCAGACTCCTCCTGAATCAACTGGAAGATGGGGTCCATCGGAGGCATGTCCTTGCAAAAGACGATGCCGCCCGTACCGAGGTTGCGCACCTTGGTGGCACCCCCGCCGGTGTTCATGCTGATGCCATGAAGCAAGTCGAGCTCGCGTTCATCCTTGAGCTTCTCGACCAGTGCCCTGATGAGTATAGCCCAATGCCGGGTCGGCGAAGTGAGCGCGGTCCCAACGTCCATCTCACCAAGCACTTTGGGCTTGTCCTCGATGCAGTATCGCCCGGTGTACTCGACACCAGGCAAGAGAAGTTGCGGAAACATGGGGCCATAGATGCGATGCAGGAGACATACCCGCGCCAGCGTCAGACCGTTCGACATAATGCCGGAATTCGGCTCCGTCTCCCACGCCGCCTGACCACCACTCCGAAAGCCCCAGATCCGGTCGCCCGGCTGAACGTTCCCCCGAATGATGTTGTGTTCGTACGCTTGTGCAAAGACCGAGACATCAAAGGTCTGCGTCTGCACCTGATGTGGCAAGTCAGCTGTCTCGCCGCCGAGGAAATAGACCGGGATACCGTAGCGCTGGTACAGAGCACGCAGTTCGCAGAAGCGCTGCCCGATGCGCTCGAGAACCTGCGCCTTGTACGGGATTTTGAGCCCGTTGATGTTGAGGACATCCGCCCACATCTGCATGTCGGTAAATCCAGCAGCAGCGATGTCCCCCGTGTTCATGGAGATCCCGTCATCGACCGCGCCATCGAGGATGGCGATATTTCCAGTCAACAGGTAAATGAGAAGACGGGTGAGCCCCTTGCTCCCGTCGCCATCTACGTGCATGGTCAGCACCTCGCCCGGGTGCCAAGGGTCACGAATGATGTTGACCCAGGCCCCCGGAAAATCGTTGTCAATAGCACGGGAAAACGCCGCGCGGACGCCTTGCTTGCCAGCGTCCACACCCAGCTTCTCATACAGATCATCGCTCATTTCATCACCTCATTGGTAAGAGTACTCAAAAAGGCTGGGCGTTTGCCCAACCACCTGCCCGGTTAAACTACCCGATAACACTGATTCTGGCAAGCACTTTGATTTCTATAACAAAAAAAATGCGTTTCAAACACAAAGAGACCGAAAGCGTCCTTTTCGATATATCATTGCCTCTTTCGTAAAGAAGCGTATACTAGAGGCGAGCAAAAATTTGCCCACAGTTCTTCATTCCCGTGTCAGAAAGGACACATCATGTATGCAATCGCACTGCCTTTCCCGTCTCCGATGGCAGATTTCTTTGCCACTATCACCCAGATTTTTCCACGCCCCATTGAGTACCGGCGCGAACAGTCCGAGATCGAATTCACTGACGAGCAACGAGGACTTCTCGCAGAGCTGGTCAGGCCGGTTCAGCCGGATGGGCGCTCTGGAATTTTCCGTGGTGCCTGCATGACCCTCCAGCACACAAAGTTGGCGATGTGCATGTCGGGCGACTGGAATCCCGTGCACTGCGATCCGAATCGGCCACATCCCATGTTTGGCAAGCTCGTGGCGCACGGAGTAGATGGCGTCTCTCAGGGCTTGGTGGCCGCACATCAAGTCATCGGCCGCCTGGAATTGGTACCGTACCAAGTAGAGATCATGTTTCAAAAACCGGTCTTTCTCGGTGAGGACCGCCTCTTGATTCATGTCCTCGAGAAGACGATGACAGAGTACGAGGTCACTATCCGCGCCATCACCGATGATCCTGACGTCCCCGAACGGGACGTGACCAAGATGCGCTTAATCTGCCGGCAAGGATCTTGGTCGGGAGAAGAGTGGTTCCGGGCGCTCATGTCGCTCTGGAGGATCTCGGCACTCCTGGCCGAAACCTGGGATGGCTGTTTGTACGCCAAGCAGACCATCCAATTCCAGCGACCAATCCATGGCGATGTTTTAGCGGCGCTGGTGCGCGGCACAGGACGGAACAGTCGAGGTCACTGCACGGTGCACACACAAGTGCACGACCCCAGGTACCCCCTGCTCCCAGCCGTCACAGGGACAGCCACTATCGTGCTCCCCAGCTAGCATTGACTGCCTGGAGCACGCACCACCACCGGACGACGCGTCACACGCGTTGCCCGGTTTTTTCTTTCTCGCCTTATACCATCAAAGCCTCCGGCGATATCACGATTGAAAAGTCCACGCCTATCACATCCACCAAAGAATACACCACGATATTTCGCATCATTATTCTCGTACCGATTTTTCTGGTTCAAAAAGCATAACAGTCGCAAGTATCTGATCGACGATATTCTGAAAGCCGACGCCCGTAGGATCTGCGGCCATAGTAGAAATTTCGAGTATGCTGTTGTCTGACAGCGGGACAAAGATCAGGGTGAAGTCGCCGAGTGCCGAAACACTGAGCGTCTTGGCTGCGCGACCATTCAAATCATAGTCCGAGAGAGGTCGTGTGATCGTACCAACTTCTTGAAACTCTTTCGTTCTTCGATCCAAGTATTCTTCGAACGTTTTCTCGAGTATCACTCGCCGAAAATCAACCAGCACTCCATCGTACATTTCCGTTTGTCCTCTTTGTGTCGGTCCCCACTTGTAGAAACGCACCTGTTCCGGAGTATCCTCACTTATGGTAAATGTCGGATCATACCGAAGACTCATACCGAGTGTTTCGTTTGCATACGCTTTCCAATCCACGGAAGTAACCGGCAGAGGAGAAGTGGGTGGCACGGCCACATCTCGAGGAGGAACGGCGCCGCGCAGTTCTTGGCTGAAACGACCACCACGCGGATCGACAGTCGCATTGTCAATGAGGCGAGCAACCTTGGTATCAGTAAAACTGCCTGCTTTTTGAATCAAACCCATTTCATAGAGCACTTCATCAAAGTATCCCGGGAGGAGCGTTTTCCACGTAAATGGAAAATTAAGGCTCGACATGTCTTCCACGCGACGCGTCAACTCGTTGGTACAGTTGTGCGCCAGAGTATTGTAAAACTTGGGTTCGGCCGCCACCGAGTTGATATCCTCACCCAGGAAAAGGAGTAGACGTCGGACTTGTTCGGGCGTGGCCACGGTCGGATAGCGATACACGCGCTCACCACGATAGGCCGTGCGGGCGCCGACGATATCTTCTTCCGAACCAACGACATAGATGATTTCATACTGACGGAGTATACCGAGAAACGGTGAAAAATCTTCCCCTACTTCACGCCGTGATTCGAGCGACACCACCAGCCTCTCACCGCCGGAAAATCCAAAAGAAAGAAAGATATGGGCTAGTCCTTCAAAGTCATCAAAGTGTGAAATGAAGACGTCGAGGTCGGTCACCTTGGCCAGATTGAACTGACGTGATTCATAGACAGGTTCGGCTGTCAATTCGCCGGTCCAGATAAAGTTGCGATAGTTCTCGACTTTCAGTACATCGCCATAAATCTGAAACGTCGGCAGTTGTTCCTGACCCAGTTCCCACATTCGATCATGCGAAGGCTGTATCATCAATACAAACACTGCTCCAGCCAAAGCGAGAACCACAAAAACAACAGCGATTTTTTTCCACGTCAAAAAGCGAGACATGAGATAGTGAACAGTGATTTAGAGTTTTTCCAGTTCCTTGAGGTCTTTGTCAGGGAAGTAGAGAATAGCCAGACCAATGAAGATCCCAGCAATCGCCGTATAGAACGGGTTACCTTCAAAAAAGAAATAGTCCACAGCATCCAACAACTGCCAGATACCGCGCCAGACCAGCACAATACCGAGCACGATGGCGATGTTCTTGGCAAAATACGCAGCGATGTTTCTTTTTCCAAACATAGGATAATGACTTAGGAATAACGTTTCTAGTATATCACGCCTCTACCGGGTGAAAAGCCAGTAGCAAAATGCGATGACTACTGATACCAAAACACCTACAGACACTGAAAATCGAAAGATATTCCTCGGGGTACCCTCTTTCCAATCAGTCCAGTGCGCAGTCCCGTGGGTGATGGCCAGTTCACGTTGCTCCGCTCGATCACGGATATACCATTTGGGACTATACGGTACCAACGTGAAATATCCGAGATACAGAGGATACAACCACTGGATGCCCCACCCGCCTGCCAATGTATCGTGAACGAAATGAGTTGTTGTCCCGAGAAACCAGACAAGTCCATAGAGCGGATCGATGAGCGCTATCAAACACGCGCCTCCGATACTGATAGGCAGCGGCAAATGGAAAATGTCACGATGCTCATGCGCAAACTGATTAATCTGCCATTTGTTGCGAGCGAGCCAGATGATAAAGTCGAGATCCGGAGCCAGTGTCGCAAAAATTCCAAAGAATATGAGGGGCACTTGTGGTTCGCCGGAAAGAACAGAAACGAGCCAACCGATAAGGAGTCCGGCTGCGATATCGATATACATACTCTTTTATTTAAACTGCTACCAGCCCCAACTTTTTCAATCGGGAGCGGATGCCTCCGGGCTGACGGCCGAGTTTTTCGCACAGTTCTTTCATCTGCTTACCCCGCTCAAACATTTTCTTCAGCTTCTCTTCCTCTTCATCAGTCCAGGGTCGATAGGCCTGCGGGTGCTTTTCTCGGAGAACAGCAAAACCATCTGGCTCGGTCGGAGCCGTCTTTTTTACCTTTTTCACTTTTTTCTCTTTTTTTATACGCTTTTGTTTGCCATCACAGATAATGATAAAGTTGCGCTCCATCTCGGCAATGCGCTCGGGAGAAAGACAAGCATACTCCGCTTCCGCTCGTTCCGAAGCCGTCCGAAAACGTTCATCCTCGGCGAGGACAATCGGATGTACCTGAAAGGCCCTTGCATTGGCTCCGAGGAGATGAACCCCCGAAAGCGTGCGTACCCGAGAGAGGGCCACATAGCCCTGCCCGTATTCAAACGTCTGCGACAGATCCATGACCGCCGCATCAAGCGATACTCCCTGACTCTTGTGAATCGTCATCGCCCACGCCAGACGAAGCGGGATCTGAGTAATCTTGGCAAAGACTTCATCTCCTTCGGCAATCGTCCATTCAGCTGGTTCTGTTTCAATCTTCAAGCCGTCCGTTGTTTTGACGATTGGATATTTTTTGTCACTCGTAAAACCAATGACGGTACCCAGTGTCCCATTGACGTACCCGCCTCCGGCATTGTTTTTGGTAAACATCACCGCCGCCCCAATTTTCAGTTCCAAGCGCTCCGGTGAAAGACAGCCCCGGACCAACGCACTGGTCAGCGCCTCCGGACCGCGCAGTGCCATAGTATAGGCATGGGTCTTGCTGGAAAGTTTCTTGAGTTCCGTATTGTTAAGCGTATCGACATTGGCGTTGTGTGAATACAACCGCGTCATATCATCCGGCAATTCGGCTGGTGTGATGAAGCGTTCGCGAATACTTTCAAAATGGGTTTCGTCAAATTCATTACGACGTATCGCTGAGAGGATAGAAAGAAACACGCTGTCTTCCTGACGGTGCTGTTCGGTCAGGTAGCACACCGTCGGCCGCAGGACATTCCAGATCTCGGCATCAAAAGCAAATTCTGAAACGGCATTGGCCGCTTGATTTTTTTTTCCAGAAACCGGTGGGAGCTGAAAGAAATCCCCAACCAACACCACCTGCAGTCCACCAAACGGCAATTGCACTTTCCGCACTTTGCGACACACCCGCTCCACCAGTGTCAGTATGCGACCATCGAGCATCGACACTTCATCGATGATGAGCACTTTGGCTTTTTTGATACGCTTACTCACGTAACGGTTTTCTGCGATGTGTTTCAGGGCCTGGTCATCCAATTCGGACTGCACACCGATCCCGCTCCACGAATGAATGGTCATCCCATGAATATGGGTAGCAGCGATACCCGTCGATGCAGTCACAGCAAAGTCTATCTCATGGGCGCGGAGATAGTCGGTGTACTGATTGATAGTGTAGGTCTTGCCCGAACCGGCCTCGCCCGTGAGAAATACGTGCGCCCCGGTCTTCAAAATGGCAACGGCTTGGTCTTGAGTCATATTCCTCATCCTACCATTTCCTGTGGGGAAGTATCAAAAAAAAGAACGGACGAGGGCTCATGAGCCTCCGTCCGTGAATTGTGCCGACTTCCTAGCGGTAGGTCATGTACTCTGCGGCGTAACCCACTTCCTCGATGGTCAAATACCCGTGCGAATAAGTGATGTGCCGCTTCTCCCAGACCGCCTCATGGGGATGTGGAACGTACATTTCCACCCGGCGCTGGCATCCCGTTACATAAAAGTCCCGGAATCCCAGCAGCATTGCCGTCAAATCGACCGCTTCCTCCTGCTGCCGTAGCGGATGCGACGTGGCATTCAGCACGACATGGCACAGCTCATGCGCCATCGCGAGCACCACTTGTTCAAACAGGCTTTCCTCGATGAAGCTCTTCCGGATGTACACGGGCACGGTAAGCGCCCGAAAAGCCGGTGTGCCAACCAGCGGCATGAGGCTCGGCATTTCTACCCACGCGGGTGCATTCTTCGGCCCCCCGCTGTTCACAAGTCCGAGCGCCAGCTTGATATCGAGATGAAGCGTGCTCTTGACCTGATAGAGCATCCGCCCGTAGTCCCGCTCTTTGTACAACTCATCCAGCCGGGTTTCCGCGACCGGAGTCCTCACTGGGCCGAATGAAGCCCGGAGCGTCTTGATCCATGATTCAATTTGCGCTTGGCGCACTGTCTTCTCCTCTGTTGAAATATACCCTCAAACACCCCGCGTGTCTGAAGTAAATATTATACACATTTTTCATAAAAAGTCAAGATGGCGTGAGATTTAACACTCTCAATATATAACAAAGAAAAAAAGCCGCAGGATATTACCCTACGGCAAAGTTGGTCAGCCTGCTGACCTATCTGCAAACGAAATCATGGATAGCGTGTCGCCTGGAACGTCTCAAGTGCTACTCCAGTCAGCGCTTCGACGATTTGTTCATAGCGAAGCGTGGTCTCCTCGATAACGGCCGGACTGAACGCAATCGGTGACTTCTTACCACTCGCCCAGACGTGCTCCGCTTCTTCGCGAAGGTACTGCTTGTCGAGCCAGGCAGGCTCTTGTCCGACAGTGAGACCATCGGCTCTGACAAAGCGGCACGAGTCCGGCGTCAGGCACTCGTCCCCCAACACCACTTGTCCCATCGAATCAATACCGACTTCGAATTTGCCGTCGATAATCTCGATACCACACCGCGCAGCAAAGGCGAGGCCCGTCTCGTAGGTCCTCAGCGCAAGCCGATAAGCCTCTGGGTACCGCTCTGCTGTTGCAACCGCATCAAGCGGATCATCGGTCTCTGACTTGTCCGTTGGTGTGAACACTGTGTGCTCAAATGGCGACATCAGCTGCAATCCCGACGGCAATCCCAGACCATAAGGATTTGACAACCCCTTTTGATAGTAGTCCTTCCACAGACTGCCCGCCATGCGACTCCGGAAGATGAACTCTACCGGGATCATGGTAAGTCTCCGGATGACCAAAGCTCGAAACAAGAGGTCATCGGGAGACGCTTGGCGCGGGATGTAGTTCCAGATACGGCTCCCGGACGCTACCAGGTGCGTCATGATGCCCGGAAGTTGTTCCCTCATCCAGAACACCGTCAGCGCCGTCAGGGCGTAGCCTTTTTTCGGAATGACACTTTCATGAACGATGTTGTGAGTACTCACCCGGTCAGTGGCCACCGTGAGCAGAAACTCTGGATGACCAGGAATGGCGAAGGTGTCCCGCACCTTACCCTGGTGGACACACTCGAGTCCGGGAACTGCCGGTTCGAATTTTAAGCTATTCACGTTGCTCTCCTGCGAAAGATTCTTGGAATCTGCCAAGCCAGAATGAAACCTTTGCCCGTGTCGTTAACGGACATTTCAGTATTACCTTTTTATACTTTCTTGTAAAGAAGTGTAGAAAATCGTGAACATTTAGAAAAGCTACAGAGAGAGATGTCTCGTTGGTTTCAGTACTGCCTTGGGGTCAGTCTTCCACTCGTCGGAAACATCGGCATAGAGCTCGAGCTCGTTGCCATCGGGATCGAGAATATAGAGACTGTGGGTGACGTGATGGTCAGCGGATCCGACGATAGTCACACCCTTTCCCTGCAGTTCTTGATGCACGGCTTTCAGCGCCTCCGGTCCGTCACCGATCTTGAACCCGATGTGATAGAGCCCCGGTTCCGGCGTGTGGCGTTCACGCGGGAGGCCACCGATCTCGATCAACAGCAACTCGTGATGGGTGCGACCCGAAGAAAAAAGGGCCATGCCGGGACGCCGGTCGATTTCGCGGAAGCCCAAAATATCACGATAAAAGTTGGCCAACTTTTCGGCGTTGGTGACGTAGAGGACGAGATGTCCGAGTTCTTTGATTTCCATAAGTATCTTTGATTCTTACTCTTAAAACTTTCGACTATCGTAGGCCCAGTGGAGAAGCGCCTGGCGCTGACGTGGCCGACAAGAGAGGCCTCCAGGCCGACAGTTGTGTACCACCTGCGCGATATGTCGACTGATAGCCTTCCATCGTTTAATCTGCCGTTCGTCCTCCCCTTTCAAACGACGCCCCATGTAGTAACGACAGTACCACTGAAACCAGCCACGTGGGTCATCCGGAAATATCCAGTCCTTGGCCTGCCAAACCGAGAGTGACTGAGAAGCCCGTACACCAAAAAAATTCAAGTCTTTATTGTAACGTTCCGGCGAAAGCTTGGCATTTTTGAACCAGCTCTTGGGAAACTCATTCTGACAATCCGTCATGTACTTGCCGCCAAATACTCCGAGTGCCAGCATCTCCTGCGGCGTCAAATCCGGCTTGAAGTCAGGGTGAAAATTTTTCCCTATCGGTTCAGTACACGTATACCGATACTGTTTCTGCATGGTATCATTGACCGCTACTTGTCTTGTCATAAAAAATTTCTTCGGGTAGAAAGCGTAAGCGGACCGACAAAGAAATATTGTATCGATCCGCTCCGAGGGCACCATGCCCTTGGTTACTTGGCGCGATTGCGCCGCACCGGGTGATGAAAAACATGTCCATTGAAGTTGTCCTCGGAACTCCGTACGTAGCGGAACGAAACCGTCCGCCGATACTCACCGCGACCAAAGTGCAGTCGGACGATGTAGTACCCGAGCAACTGACGCCCCCAGAAACGGCGAGGTGCTTTTTTCACCGAAAACTCTTCCATCGGAACCATCTGCCCCCTGGCATTGACACGTTCCTGTGGAGAGAGCAGTGCCAAGATTTTTTCCACCAACTTTTGGTGGAGGAGTTCGACAGAAAATCTCCCGTCGCTCCAAAATCCCAGCCCTTCTTGGTGTGTGAACACGAGTAGCACTCCGCCACTCTCTAGTTTACTGACAGGCTTCAGCATGATGACCTCCTTTCAAGGGTCAGGGTTGAAGAACTATCTTCAGTCTAGGCCTCCTCACACAAGACGTCAAACACCTTTTTTCAAGACCTTCTTCAAATAGTGGCCCGTATAGGACGCGCTGTTGTGCGCTACTTCTTCCGGCGTACCGGTGGCGACAATCTGACCACCACCGACACCACCTTCAGGGCCGATGTCGATGACATGATCGGCACTCTTGATGAGGTCCATATTGTGCTCGATGACCATGACCGTGTTTCCCTTCACGACTAATCGCTCCAAAATCTCGATCAGTTTCTTGACGTCCTCATAGTGCAGTCCGATAGTCGGTTCATCGAGGAGGTAGATAGTGCGCTCAATATGCTGCCGATACAGTTCGCTCGATATTTTGACACGCTGCGCTTCACCGCCGGACAGAGTGGTGGCCGACTGACCGAGTCGCAAATACCCCAGTCCCACTTCGTTCAATGTCTTCAGCCGATCGGCAATGGCTGGAATATCAGCAAAAAAAGAAAAGGCTTCCTCGATCGTCATTTCAAGGACATCGTGGATACTCTTGTGTTTGTATTTGACCTCGAGCGTCTCCTTGGTAAAGCGTTTACCATCACACACATCACACTGTACATAGACGGTCGGGAGAAAGTGCATCTCCACCGCGATAAAGCCGTTGCCCTCGCAGGTTTCACAGCGCCCACCGGGACGATTGAATGAGAAGCGCCCAGCTTTCCAGCCACGGACACGTGCCTCTTCACTGGCGGCAAACAAATCACGAATATGACCAAAGGCACCCGTGTAGGTAGCCGGATTGGAACGGGGCGTTCGACCGATCGGACTCTGGTCAATCAGCACAACACGCGACAGATACTCGGTTCCGGAAAGAGACGTACAATTGAAGACTTCATTTGATTTGTAGCGACGATCAAAACGCGCCTGCAGATTCTTGTGCAAAATTTCATAAAGAAAGGTCGACTTGCCGGAGCCAGACACGCCGGTCACCACGTTCAGCCGACCAAGCGGAATATCAACATTCATGTTCTTGATATTGAACAGATTGCCACCGCGAATTTTGATCAGACCTTTTTCTTTACTTCGTCTCGTCTTGGGAATCGGGACGGACTCTTCGCCACGTAAGTACGCAAGCGTCAGTGATCCGGATGTATTTTTCTTGGCCATGAGCAAATCCTCGAGATAACCCGAGACGACGACTTCACCACCATGCACTCCCGCCCGCGGTCCGATGTCGACTATAAAGTCAGAGGCAAAAATCGTGTCTTCGTCGTGCTCGACGATGATGATAGTATTACCCAAATTCTTCAGTGCCTTGAGCGTTTCGATCAATCGCTCATTGTCGCGCTGATGTAAACCAATAGTCGGCTCATCAAGGACATAGAGTGCTCCAACTAGTTTGCTCCCGAGCTGGCTCGCCAATCGGATACGCTGCGCCTCGCCGCCGGACAGCGTGTTGGCGCGTCGATCAAGTGTCAGATAGTTGAGGCCGACGTTGAGCAAAAACTGCAACCGTCCCCCGACTTCACGGAGTACCACTGAAGCAATCTGACGTTCACGTTCGGAGAGCTGCAAATCATCGAAAAAGTGCTTGGCTTCTTCCGTCATCATCTTGGTCACTTCGACAATATTTTTTCCGCCAATCATGATATGAAGGGCTTCTTCACGCAACCTCGTCCCATGACAGACATCACAGGGATCATCACCAAAAAAGTGTTTGGTCCCCAAGCCATTACATGCCTCACAGGCACCATACGGAGAGTTAAACGAAAACAATCGCGGCTCCACCTCTGGATAGGAAAAGCCATCGTACGGACACGAGAATTTCGAGGAAAGTACCAATTTTTCTTTGCCGATATGAACCTGTACCAAGCCATCACTTTCCTCGAGCGCGCGCTGCACCGCTTCTGACAGGCGTTCCTCGGAAGTTTCTGGAAACTTGGTGAACTCTTCGAGCGGCAACTCGTCGACAATAAAGTCGATGTCGTGCTTTTTGTTTTTGGAGAGGATTACCTGTTCACGCAAACTCTTGCGCACGCCATCAAGAAAAATTTCCGAAAAACCTTTGTTCAAGGCATTGTAGAGCAACTGATAGTATTCGCCCTTACGACCTCGCACGACCGGTGACGTAATAATAAGCGTTTCCTTTTTTTTCTTGGCACTCTTCAAGGCGTCCTGTACTTTTTCTGAAACGAGCAAGAGCATTTCTTCCGGCGCCAATTTCTGAATCTCGCGATTACAGAGGAGACAGTGCGGCCGACCCAGACGAGCATAGAGGACACGGAGATAGTCATAAATTTCTGTCACGGTTGCGACGGTCGATCGAGGATTGCGGCTGGCAGATTTCTGATCAATAGAGATAGCCGGCGACAAGCCGATGATCTCATCGACGTCCGGTTTCTGCATCGTGTTCAAAAACTGCCGCGCATACGCAGAAAGCGACTCGACATAGCGGCGCTGACCCTCGGCAAAAATCGTATCAAATGCCAGCGATGATTTACCGGATCCGGACAAACCGGTAAACACCACCATGGCGTTCCGTGGCATCTCGACGGTAATATTTTTCAAATTATGCGTACGAGCGCCCTTGACGATAATAGAGCCGCTCGGTTCCGGATTGTGGTGTTTCTTGAGAGTCATAAGTAATTTCAGAACAAATCTAGAAGTGCTCGAGCATCATACGATAATCTTCTTCGCGTTCCAAATGAACGACTAGCTCAACGGTACCGCTCGGCATCTCGCGACTAAACGACGCAAAATCAGACAACCAATCCAAACTCACCAAATACTCTGATGTTTGAAATGTCTCGTTTTGATACAGATGCACTGTTCGTCCCCACAAAAAAGATAGTACTTTGCCAATCAGATTAAAATTCTGCGAAAGCAGCATCCCGCGACGACTGAAACGGACATACTGTACGCCATGCCGCTTGGCGAGTGCCACAAACACTCGGGAGAAATCCGGAAAAAAATGCAGATGTTCGTGCGAATTGAGCCCGTCCGGTAAGCGACCGAACAATTCCTGAAACCGTCTAATCTGATCGCTCCACTCATCTTCGACCTGCTCTGCGGTCAAAAGTCCGGTAATATAGCGCATGAAAAAATTCACTCCCCGTGACACCGCACTTTCTCGAACCTTGTCGCCTGTTTTGAGCACACCGATCAGTTCAAGATGCAAATCAATCTTGGCTCCGGATTCCAAAAGTGCCTTGGCCTGATCAAGCGACACGTAGTGAATGAGTACCGCTACCCGATCTACCTTGCCCTCGTGCACCAAACGCAAAATAGGCTCCGCCGTCTGGCGAATCCCATAGTCATCGGCAGTCACGATAAATCGGTCTCGAATATCTTGGGTCATGATGAAGACATACTCTCAAGCGGTCGTGTTATTGTGTCAGAAAATTGCATTTCTGGCAAGGGTTAATTTTCATCATTTATTACCCGGCCGTTCCGAATACAGACCCCTTCTGTCTCTAAAATTCGCCCCTTAGCTTTTGTTCCACGGTTGTACTGCCCCAGCATTCCATCGGATCGTACTACTCGATGACAGGGTCGAGCCGGGTCAAAGTTCTGCCTCATGAGGTTCCCAACGGCTCGAGCCGCCCCAAGAAATCCAGCCCGCTTTGCCACTTCGGCGTAGGTCAGCACCTGTCCTTTTGGGATAGCACAAACCACTTCCCACACTTTTTGGGAAAAAGAGCCCTGCTTATTTTTCATGGTGACCATGATACTAATCGCCCAACGTCTTTTTTAGTTCGTCCTTGGCAGTCTCCACGGATGTTTTGAAAGTTTCCATGGCTGTCTTGATTGCTCCTCGTCTTGTTTCAGCCAAAGCTTTTACTTGAGTTTTGATTTTCTCAGAAGCGGTCTTGTCTTCTTTCAAAGACCCTCGTGCTGCCTCGAGTGCCGAACGAAAATTGCTTCGTACCGTTTCCTGGTTTGCTCCACCGTCACAATCACTCTTGGCCTTGGCCACAGCTGCCTTTACATCGGATTCAAATTCATCGGCAGCATTTTTCATATCATCTGCGCGCGAAGCCATAGCAGCATCGACGCCCGTTCGGAAAGCCTCGATAGCATCATCAACATCCTCTTGCCGGTCATTCACTGCCTTTTCCACTGCTGACTTGAAGTCTTTGACGGCTTCTTTTTTTGCATCAGTATCAGCCCGTGCTTCGAGCTTTTGGTACATTTCACTTCGTTTTTGATCAGCACCCGAGCGGTTGTCTTCAAGCTTGGCAGTTCGACCATCACGACTCTCTTCCATTCGATCCGAGCGATTTCCTTTTCGATCCTCCAATTTTCCACGACGCTCAGTCATGTTAGTAGCAATCTTTTCTGCCTGCTCAGCAAAGCGACTACAGAATGCTTCCTGACGCTTTTCCTGCATCTCTTCTTTCTTGGCTTCGCGATCAGCCTCGCGTTCTTCCATCTTTTCAGTACGGGCAGCTTGGCGTTCTTCCATCTTGGCGGTACGAGCAGCCTCGCGATCCTCTGCAGGTGTCGCTGCAGAGAGCGAGAGCGGCATGAGGAGCATAGCAACACCAAACAAGGAAGCTGTTTTTTTACAGGTTATTTTCATCATAAGAAGTTCCTAAATTATTTACGCTTTCACTGTCCTCATCAACATCGCTAAGCGAAGAAGCTTCTTCTTCATCAAGCGCCGAAAAATCAACCGAGGATTCTTCGACGATACTCTCTGTGATACCATCAATCGTATCAGGAATCGGTGCTTCCGCCACTTGTCCCTTATCAGACACTGTTGTTTTTTTCTCACTCGGCATAGATGACTGAACAGTCACGGCCTTTTCTGTACTCCCCGTGTCGCTCGTATACTGCTGGTACACCAAGGTACAGACGAGTACTATCGCCGCAACACCGACAATCACTCCCACAATTTGTTTTTGTGTCATAGATTAGAATTTATAATATGCTTCTATTATACCGAGCCTCGCTCCGAATAGCAACGCTCTCCCACATACTTGTAATAATAGAGTGGTGATGCTACGTTTGAGGAAACTTCTTTACCAACTTACCAACCTGGGAGAAAAATCATGGCTCCATGGAATGATTCGTCCCAGGACCGGGACAACCAACTCATTCTCGCCGGAAAGATAACCGTTCACAAACCAACCGACCTCATCCTTACGCTTACTGGCGTTATTAACCGGAGCATACACGTCGTCTGGGCACCAAGCAAAAATCCCATATTTGCAGAAATCTATTGCGCGCCGGACAACCTCAAAACAAGCGACGCCATCAAGGATGCCCGGCTCCACTTGGCTACTCTTTTTCTGGAAGAAGAGCTCTGCCAAATCTTTGCCCATGTAGGCGTCTCTGCATCACCTGCTTCCATCCGGAAACTCGTGGCGTGCTACATAGAAATCTATCCAAACAATAACCTCCTGCCTGCTGGACTTGTTTTGGACATCGACCAGGTCTTACCTGAAACAACGCGTCGTCATGACTGGGGCGAACGAAGAAAATCTATTCTGACGCTCAACCCACTCGAACGAATGCGACTCAAAGGCCGCAAATAATACTCGGCACCCAGCGGATGCAATGCATCCGCGTTTTCATTGCCTGAGTTCTTTAGAACAATCGCGAACGAATCGCGCGTTTCTTTTTCTTGCCACCTATAGATTCTTCGAGTGCTTGGATTTCATCGCGCAAGATGGCTGCCGTCTCGAAGTCGAGCACTTTGACCGCTGCCTGCATTTCCTTTTCCTTCAAACGAATCAACTTCTCTGGGTCCTTGGCGAACACTTCCTGATCAATCTGGACATTGGCTAGCACTGCTTTGTCATGCTCACTCTCCATGGCCTCGGTAATATCGTGAATATTTTTCTTGATCGTTTGCGGCGTCATACCGTGTTCAGTGTTGTAAGCAATCTGAATGACTCGTCTGCGATTGGTTTCACTCATAGAACGCCGCATCGATTCGGTTATCACTTCGGCATAGAGCACCACCCGGCCAGCCGCATTGCGCGCCGCCCGTCCGATAATCTGAATGAGTGATGTTTCGGAGCGGAGAAATCCCTCTTTGTCAGCATCGAGCACTCCGATGAAGGTCACTTCCGGCAAATCCAATCCTTCCCGAAGTAAATTGACTCCCACGATACAGTCAAACTCTCCTTTCCGAAAGGCCGTCAAAATTTTGATACGATCAATCGTTTTGACATCACTGTGCAGGTACTCAGCTTTCACCTTTTTTTCTTTCAAATACGTCGACAAATCCTCAGCCATCTTTTTGGTCAGCGTCGTAGCGATCACACGTCCGCCTTTTTTGATTTCCGCTATCGCCTGCTCGATGAAATGACCGATCTGACCGGGATAAGTACCCTTCTCGTGAATCGGCAAGACCTCTACTTCCGGATCCAAGAGTCCGGTCGGCCGGATCACCTGCTCGACAATTTGTTCGCTCATCTCACGTTCGGTGTCGGCCGGCGTCGCTGACGTAAAGAGCACGGGGCCCACTCGCTCCATGAATTCTTCATAACGAAGCGGCCTATTATCGAGCGCGCTCGGCAGACGAAATCCATACTCCACCAGTGTTTTTTTGCGCGATTGGTCACCCGCATACATACCCCGGAGCTGTGGCAACGTCACATGCGACTCATCGATAACCGTGAGAAAGTCAGGGGCACCATCGGCCGTATGAGGAAAATAAGATAGGAGCGTCTCCGGCGGCTCACCCGGTTGCTTTCCCGATAGATGACGTGAATAATTTTCGATGCCATTGCAATAGCCGATTTCTTCCATCATGGCCAAATCATAATTGGTCCGTCGTTTCAAACGCTCGACCTCGATGACCTTGCCCTGTTTTTCCAAGACCTTCAAACGATCTGCCAGTTCCGCGCGAATAGACTGCAGTGCCTGATCTTTTTGATCCTTGTCCGTGATAAAGTGTTTAGCTGGAAACAAAAATGTCTGTTCGAGTGTCCCGAGAATTTTCTGCGAGACCGGATCAATTTTGGTCAGCATACTAATCTTGCCCCCGATGATCTCGATCAGGTAAATAAATTTTTCCGATACCGGCATGATCTCGACGCGATTGCCCATACTGCGAAATTGTCCCGGGGCGAGATCAGCATTGGTGCGCTCAAAAAAGATAGCTACCAAACGATGGAGGAGTTCGGTTCGTGTCATGGCCATACCCACTTCGAGCCGCATGTGCTCTTTTTCGTATTCTTCCGGACTCCCCAAACCATAGATGCACGAGACTGACGCCACGATGATAACATCTTTCCGTGTCAGGAGCGCTTGGGTCGTTGCATGACGCAGTCGATCGATCTCGGCATTGATCTGGGCATCCTTTTCAATATAGGTATCAGAGGCCGGCATATAGGCTTCTGGCTGGTAGTAGTCATAGTACGACACAAAATAGTGCACGGCGTGATCAGGAAAAAACTGCTGGTACTCCTGGGCCAGCTGTGCCGCCAGGGTCTTGTTGTGAGCGATGACGAGCGTGGGCTTCTCCAGCTGCGCAATGACATTGGCCATAGTAAACGTCTTGCCGGAACCGGTTACACCGAGCAGGGTCTGAAAACGTTTTTTGTCTTTCAGTCCGTCAACCAGCGCCGTGATCGCTTTAGGCTGATCGCCGGCCGGGAGCCAATTGGATTTGAGCTTGAAAATTGACATATATTTATCGCTTCCGAAACCAGTGTGCCACCCGCTGGCAAAAATGATGGTAGAGTTCCCTGCCTCGCCCCCGTTCGGTATAGAGAATGAACAAGAGTATCACAAAACCAATCACCACGGCAATATCAAACAAAATCTTGACGCTCTCCACGTGGCGCCACAGGGTATGGAGCTTGGCAATCCCGGCATACCCAATATATAAGTAGAGCAAATCCTTGAAAAAATTGCCAGCATAGGTCGCCACGAGAAACACCCGGATATCCATCTTGATAATACCGGCGACAATCGAGACTGGCGTGGTCGGAAATGGCGGCAAGAGTCGGAGGAGAAACAGTACGCCGCCATCCTTCCAGTGGTGTCCGACAAAGCGTTTTCCGATACTCTCCAGGTCTTCATGGCGAATACCAAACCACTTGGTCGCCTTGGGGATAAACAGGTCTTCCAGCTTGTCTCCTAAGAGATAGTAACACCAGGCGCCCAGTGTTTTTCCGAGGTTGCCCACTGCCGCAAGGAGCAACAAATACCACAGCGTTTCACCCTGCATCAGCGCCAACGATCCAGCCGTTCCCATGATGAGTGCCGAAGGAATCGGACTGATGACCTCTTCTAAAAACGAACCAAAAAACACGAACACCTCGAGCGGCATATGAAAGGCATAGTATTTGACCGTCTGTTCAAAAAAAGAAAAAATCTGATACATACACAAACAAAAAAGAAGCGTCTAAATGACGCTTCTTTAGTATACCATTTTCACAGGAATGGCGAGACCACACAATCGGGTCGCTTCTTTACCCGATAAAGGTGAGGGCATGCCCCTTCTTGTCACCGCGGCCGGTACGACCGATACGGTGAATATAGTCCTCGTAGTTTTCGGGAAGTTCATAGTTGATGACGTGGGTGACATCAGGGATATCGAGTCCACGAGCCGCCACATCGGTGGCCACAAGAATAGTAATTTCATCCTTGCTGAAACGACGCAGTGCCCGCTGACGCTGTGGCTGTGACTTGTCACCATGGATAGAATCGGCTTTGAAACCGCGTTCCTCCAAACGGTGCGCCAGTTTGTCCACCCCATGTTTGGTTCGTCCAAAAATAAGGACTTTTTGAAACTCCGGCTTCACCAACAAGTTGTGCAGGGTTTCAATTTTTTCTTCTTTGGGGGTGACATGTATCACATCCTGATCAACATTTTCTGATGTCGCGCGGGACTTGATAGCAATGGTAACCGGATCATTCAGAAACTTTTTGGCCAGCTCTGCGATTTCTCGTGGCATAGTCGCCGAGAAAAAGAGTGACTGCCTGGGAGAACGCATGAGCGCTACCAAGTACTTGATATCGTTGATAAATCCCATATCGAGCATACGATCTACTTCATCAAGCACAATATTGCTGAAACCGGACAGGTCGAGCTTTTTGCGCTCAATCAAATCCTTGAGACGGCCCGGCGTCCCGATCACAAAGCTCGGGTTACGTGCCAGACTGCGCATCTGCTCCATGATATGAGCACCACCGATACAGAGGGCCGAGTTCAGTCCTGAACCACGAGAAAAAACCCGCAGTTCATCTTCGATCTGCAGAGCGAGCTCGCGGGTCGGCACGATGATCAAAACCTTTTCTGTCTTGTGCTTGAACGTCTTGTGAATGAGCGGCAGCAAAAAAGCAGCCGTCTTGCCAGTACCAGTATTGGCGATACCAATCACATCACGACCCTCGAGGATATGAGGGATAGCACCGTCCTGAATAGGTGTCGGGTGCACATAGCCCTTTTCCGCCACATTGGCCTTGAGCTTCGAGTGTATCTCAAAATCAGCAAAGCGATGCTTGGGATTGTAGACTTCTGTCTCGGTTACCTGGATGGCTTTCTTCACAAACTGGGTGAAGTCGAGCTCGCGCTCGGCTGGGCGGCGTTTGCGGCTCCGTGTCGTCGGGCGACCAAAGCGGTTGACCGAAGGACGTGCCGAAGAGGAACGCCCTCCTCTTGGGTTTCTACTGAACATTCTTTTGAATGTTATGAAATTAGGATCTTAGCTCTTCCCCTCGAAGAGCAAAGACTCCCAAAGGAATGTAGAGCCACTATTGCAGGCTCTAGAGTAAGAACCTTATTAAAGCAGGAAAAAGTTCTCTTGTCAATGGTTTGGACGAGAAAAGGCTTGGAGCTCACGTTTTCGCACCTGATAGTCAGGAATTTGCCGGGCGACCAATGCCCAAAAGCGCGGCGAGTGATTCATCTCGCGTATATGACAGACTTCGTGTACTATCACATAGTCCAAGAGTACTGATGGCAAAAATATGAGTCGGTAATTGAACGACAGATGGCCCCTCGATGAGCAACTGCCAAACCGGGAGCGTTGATTGCGAATCGAGATCCCACTCGAGGTCACGTCGTATTTTTTTTGAAAAAATTCCACCCGCTCGGTGACACGACGACGGACTTCTTCTTTGTATTGCTTATACTCATCCGCTCCGCCCTGATTGAGCAGGCGCGGCGGTACGGCAGCCATACGCTGACGCGCTGCTGCTATCCAGTCCTCTTTGGTGGCAAGAAATTGATGTGCTGCTTTGAGCGAAAGAAACCGTGGTACCGTCAACGTCACGCTGCCATCGTCTCGCACCCGTAGTCGCATCCCTCTCGTCCCCCGCCGTTTTTTGATGGTGACTGAAGAATTCACGTTGTCAGCCATAAAGAAACCTCTATAACTACTGTAATCATAGAGAACTAGATGAGATGATCTTTCAAGATATCCCGTACTTTATCCCCATCACCCTTTGAAAAAATTTTATCTACGTCTCCTGCAATACTCTCTGCTTCCTTTTCATCAATGACACCTCGGCTGTTCCGGCGGCTATTATCCATTTCATTATGAAGCAATTCATTGATGGCTTTTCTTTTTGTACCAGAAAATTGATCATGAATCTTATGTTCTATTCCACCCAGCTCTCTCTTGTTTATTTCTCCATGGTACGATCCATGCTGATTAGTATAATGGCTATGTTCATCATTAGCAGCATGTTCTCCATGATGTCTCAAGTCTTGTTTTGAAGGTGCTGGCGTAGTCGGCTTTGGCGCTGTATAAAAAAGTCCCATAAACAATAAGGTTACGACTTACCCACTTAGTATATCATTTCTTGGAAAAAAGAAGAGGGGCACAACCGATGTTCCGGTCGTGCCCCTGGGGACGAAAAAAGTGCGTGTCGGCGGCGCAGACTACGCCATGCCGGCCTGCCAGCGCTGGTGGTTCATCGCGCGGCGGGCGCGGCTCACTGGCGGCGGTTCAGCCAACGTGGCACGACCGCTCTCCACAACCGGCTGGCGGCAGCCTTGCCGAACCAACTCCGGTTCCTTGCCCCCCTCCAAACCGGGGTGAGAAATGTCGACCTCCGACTGGCGCGAACCGCTGCGCACCTCCTTGGGGCGCGGAGCAACACGAGACAGGCGGGGCGACTGAATCATCTTCATAGAAGTCTCCTAGATCTGCTCACAATTCTTCCATCCTCCTGACAGATGAACCGAGCCTTTCACAAAGAAAGCAAACAAAAAAGTCTTCCGTAAGAAAGGCTCGATTCATCGAAAATGCAATTTTTTCAGCTGTTAAGTTGCTCTCCCATTATACTCCTTTTTGACCACAAAGTCAACCCTGCCCCGTAATTATTACTTAGCGGCCGGGTTGCTAAGTAATAATTACTACTGCCCCACTACTATCATCACCTTGTCCGTGCTCGGTGCATCGGCGTGCTTACCGGTGGGATAATCGAGGATAGCATCAAAAAGTACAGGCTGAGCATACCGGTACCCCTCCCCTTTGCGCGTGCCAGGATCATTGACGATAAATTCTTCGGTCGTATCATCATACCCTGTGACAACCAGCATATGCCGCGGTGGTCCAGGCTGGGTAAAGTTCGGATTTTTGAGCGCGCGTCCATCAGTCGGCACAATAAGAATCTTGCTTGTGGCCAACACCGCTTTCATACGCTCAATCGTTACTTTCCGTTCTACTACAGCACTTCCTTCCACAGAAAATTCTTTGAATAACCACGCCGTATCCTGTATCGAAGTATCAACAGAGTGACCAAATTTTTTCTTTTGCAACGCGGCCAGCGCTTCGATATCATTTTTTGCCGACTCTTGGGTCAGTTTTGTTCCGTTCACCCAGGCACTCGCCATCACCACTGAGGCTTCTTCACAGGCATCCTGAAAAATAGGGTTGCTCCACTCGCCATACGGAGCCTGCACCGTAAACGGCACTCCCGCGATCGATACCGTATCCGGAAGCTTTTCTACTACGACCGGTGCCTGCGCCGGAGTAGACGTCTCCACCACTCTCTCTTCGATCACAGACATTTCTTGAGGGAACGGGACCACTGTCTCCTTTTGGTCAAATGTTTCACCTCGCCAGTAAAAAAACATTCCCAGCATACCGCCGAGAACGAGAGAGGTCACTATAATGAAGAAAAATCGTTTCATAGGTTGTTCTTTTTTCGTCGTTCGGCTTTCTCGCGAATCGCCTGGAATTGCACGTGCAGCCGTTCCATTTCTGCGTCAGACAATTCTTCGAGATCGATCAGCTGGTTACGTGATGATTTGTGGGCTCGGATCAGTTCATCGAGTTTCAGTTGCATGGCGCGGCCATCGCGATTTTGTGTATTCTGCACAAGAAACACCATGAGGAACGTCAGGATCGTGGTACCAGTATTGATAACCAACTGCCAGGTATCAGAATAGCCAAAATACGATCCGGACAAAGCCCAACACAGCACAATAATCACTGCTACAACAAAAGCAATCGGGGATCCCACCAAAAGAGAGGCGCGATGTGCTATCTTGCGAAAAAGTTCATTCATATTTTTTTGTTTGTATTCCCATCATACCCCGAGAAAGAGAGAAAGTAAAAAGAAAAAAGGCTACCTGGTCGAAACCGGGCAGCCAATAAGGTGCGGGAATCCCGCGGTGGTCACAGGATCACTGGTTGGGCGGATTGCCCTCGGCCGGATCACCAACGATATCCCCGATCGAGATCAGCGCGATCTGCACATCGGACTTCGCCACCGTGCGGAGCAAGTGCCAGGCCACGCCGACGAGCTGTTCCTTGGTATGGGCGACGCCCATCAGGTCGAGCACGAGCGACAGTTGGTTGGCCGGATTGCCGACCTCACCATTCGCGCTGATGCCAGCAATCGTCCGGAAGCGCGGATCGTTCTCGAACGCCTCCATGTCGGCTCGCGTGAGCTGGTGGCGCAGATGCTCGGCCCGGGGAACGGTGGCGTATTCGAGCGCTGCCTTCTTGGCGCCGCCACGCTCGAGCGCGATATCGATGGTGTACCAGCGCGGAACGTCGCCGTCGCAGTCGACCAAGGTGCCCTTGTCGTCGCTCCAGCGGAACGGATTGCAGGGCGCATTGGCCACGGAAACGGGATGGTCGTCCGAGAACCGGGACAGGTAGAGCCCGCCTTGGTCATCGACGCGCAGCACCGTCACGAAGCAGGTCCTCTCTTTCTCCTTCTTGTCGATGAGTGGGGGCCTGATGGGCACCATGAGCATGTCGCCCGCAACGAGGGAAATGAACAGGGTCTTGGGATCAATTGTCATCGAAAACTCCTCGGGTTGTGGCCGAATTGGCCATTAGGATGCCGCGTGTCCACCTAAATGGAACACCTTACTTTATAGTACATGTTATTAATTCTGTCAATGGCAATTTTCGCAAGTTTGAAGGTTCCGCTGTCCCATACAAAAAAGAGGCTTCAGAAAGCCTCTTTTCCTTGTGCGGGAGCGACCGGACAATCGAACAGCTTCGCTCTGAGAACGCCTCCGTTCTCAGCGGACAAAAGTCCTGCTCTCCGTCCACGGGAAAACTCCCGATTTTCCCGACCCCTTTCCCGTTCTCGTCCGTCGTCCCAAAAGAAAAGCTCCGTCCACAAGGATAGAGCTTTTCTTTGATGCGGGGACGACGGTACGCAATTGGGAACGATTACCGACCGGTTATTCTCGTGAAATGGCTCCAAAATATCGGGAGGTTTGACTTACTAATCAGACGAATCGAAAAGCTCATGGCGTGCTAATTTCTGACTTTTGGGAGTAATCTATAGCGAGTTGTAATCGTGACATTGAATCACACCCGGCGTATCTTTAATTTTCCCCCACTCAAAGTCATACCTTTTGTCATTAATCCAATCAGGGTACTTCACTCTAAAGTAACTTCCAACGGCTGGATCCATACCATCACCAATCCCTTCGACTATGAGGGACCCTTCTTGGTAAGAAAAATCTTCATTAAGGAATTGTGCTGACAGTAAAGCAACTAAACCAGAGGTTGCTTCAACTAAGTTTTTTAGATTTGCATGTTCAAACTTTGAGTGTATGTCATGCTTGGTTTCATTGTAATATTGGTACCAACTTTTGATTTCACTTTTATCTTCACCTTTGTACTCACGGTAGTATTGATACCAATTAAGATCCGCTTTACCCCAGTTTTTAAATGGACAATAACGATCAAGTCCCAAGTGCTCGTTCGTATCCCATCTTGGCAATGAAACTTCATAACTAGACAACTGATGGGTTTTCTCTATAAGGCAGTAATCATGCATGTTCCAATCCTTCTCTTGTTTTTTTGAATAACCATTCTCTCGCAATATAGCCTTGCAATTAGCTTCTACTTCAATACAAACTCTAATAAATAGTTCATGAATTCTATATGAGTATGTTCTTTTATTTTTATCACTTGGTTCTACATACTCAAAGATTTTTTGTAAGTCATTTTGTATGATAAGGAAAGAGCGGATGTATTTTTCTGGTGAGTTCGCATACTCTGGGTGCTTTATGTACCTCGAGTTGCCACTGCTACTGTACGATCCATCCTTAAGTTGTCTAGCAGTTCTTCTGTACGGCTGTTCTATTGCCATAGATTTTTATTGATGAGTGAAAACAAATCGACCCTCCCCTTTATTCTGCAATAATCGAATCTAAAAAAATATTTTTCGCGTTTCCTAATCTTCAAAACTTATTTTCCGCAACTGACTGTCTTCTGCGACTCGCTTTCGTTCTTCCATTTCACTGCTTTGGAGGTAGCCAATCATTTCTGTAACAAATTTCTTTACGCGTCTATTCTTTGATTCCTTGTATTTCTGAAGAATTTCTACCTTCCCCTTGTAGGCATCCGCAATCCCATATTCTCCAGATACCACGCCAGTAGCATACATAGTTGCACCAATCTTTTTGTGAATCTTATCATTGTCTGTCCGCGCAATAATCTGCATACCGAGTTCAAAGTCTGCTTCGCCTATGCCCTCAATCACATACGCTACTCGAAGCAAGTCCTTATCATCACCTCTTGCTACGATGTCGGATAAAACTTGCCGCCTATCTACATTGATACTCTCCAAGAATCGACTAACTTCCCAGTTGTAAAGAGACCAGCCTAGAGTCATTTTTAGCACCCAACTTTTTACAGTAGCTGCAAGTCTTTTTTGATCCTCAGTCAACAATTTCTGAAGGTCCGGATTAAGATGATAGGGTATTGCCTCAAACTCTTTCCGCTTCATTAATCGCTTTATGCCATGCGACTTGTCTTTTTTCTGGAGAAAAATAGTCCGTGAAATTCTTTTTTTAAAAAGATTCATTATGCAATCAAAGTCTTTCTCACAAAGCTCAATCAAAAATTCCTGTAGATGCCAATCTAAGTTAGGGGCCTCCACAACTTTGTTCAAAAGGTATTTCTTAAACGCCTTGCTCGCTAAAGAAAGATCAATCCACTTCCAGACTGTCGCAATGAACTGTAACGCTTGATAATGAATAGCGGCGTATTCTGCATTATTTTGTATTTCTTCTCTTATAAGCCACTCTATCTTTCGTTTTTGTGGCTTAAAGTTAAAAGCAAGGGCGTGAAAAAGACGGTCATGCAAGTACCATAGTGAAGCATCTTTTCTCTTTGACTTCAGGAAACTAAATCTCTTTTTTTTGAAAACAATCTCCTCAAGAATATTCAACTCATTAAAGCGGAGCTTTCTTGGAACCTGTTCCTGTGCATGAGCAACAAGAGAATTACATATCCCACCCATAAGATAGATGGCTTGCTTCCTAATAATCAACTCAGAATATTTGTCCCACAGGTCCGATTTCTGCGTAACTTGAAAACCAATCAAAAAACTCTCAGCAAAGTTAATCAGGGGCTTATCTCGTTTAAATGCGTCACCTAACAACCCGTCGGCAACTTCTGACGTTTCGGATGACAACATCTCAAGAAATCTCTTGAAATCACCCAATTTCCATTCCTCAATAACATCTTTCTGTTTTGCAAGAATATTTAATACTTCTGTCCACTCTAATAGACCCTCATCTGATATTTTCGCAATAAGATCTCGCTGATCTTTTTCTCTTCGCTGTTTTGATTCTTCATATCCCTCTTCGCCTCGATATGCAGCACGACCGCCAATCATAGGTCGAACTTTTTCATAAAAAGAATCTTTCAGTATGTCTTCTCGTAGTTCTACTAGGTCAGATGGACGCCCTCTATCTGGCTTAGCAAGGTAATAAAACCTTTCTTCAATTTCTTCTACAACAGCAATATTTTCTCTAATGATATTTCCTGATTTATCAAAAATCATTTTCCGATATATATTTGATAAATACTTTGCATCATCATCTAACATTCCTCTCAAACTGTCGGAATATTTAACATTACCTGGGCTACGAAACGCCTCTTCTAAAGCAGAAGAGAGTCGAAGCCTGACTTTTAAATCTGATGTTCTAGTGTATAGATCGTAGACAAAGTCTATAGTCTCCCTTCGTATTTTTTTAAGAAAATTAGTCGGATCAACTTGTGCAAAGTTCATTGTTAATGTCTTTTCATCCGACCAAGAAGAGCCCTCGACGGAAGAGTTCAGAAGCTCTTTTACAACTGCAAAAATAAAATCAAGATTGGTTAAGCGTTTCTTCATGGGCCACTTCAAGATATAATCCAAAACTATTCTTTGGACACTATACCCAATCTTTGAATTAAACAAAACTGCATAATCATACTTTGTAAGTTTTTTAAGTACCTCTAAAGCTTTTTCCTTAATCAACTCCTCCTCATTTGTGATAACCACCTCAAGTAGAGGTAAGACTTTCTTTGGAAGAATATACCGAATCTTAGATAGCAAACTAAGACCCTTAAGAACTATATCTGTTCTTGACTTACCTTCAAGCACTCCAAACTTTGATCTTGATTTTAGAACGGGAAAGGACGTCTGTAGAATATACTTAAAAATTTCAATAGTCTGTTCAGAGCCTTTATAGACAAATTCCTCTAATAGATCGAGTTTTTCATAAATAACATCATTATTCTTTGGAGATTTGAGAATTTCATCCCTAAGTTCATCGGCAAACACAGACAGTTGTTTATCTGCCTTTTCATTTCCAAGAGCCATCAGTTGACACAATATTTGCTTTTGTATGCTCATATCCGAGTAAACTTTTCGATTATTTCTTTGATATCCAACTTTCCAGATGTAATGAGTTCACTTAAGGCAACTTTCGCATCAGACTTATCCTTAAGAGAAACCAGCCCTCCCGTAACGTCTACTAGTCCTAGTTGAATAAGTTGATTTAGTATTGCTTCCTCTTCTTCAGAGGTAGCGTCTAACAATATACGCACCGTTTGTCTGACGGATTCACCGCGCTGGTCTATATAAAACTCCGGAATTAAGTAAATAAAACATTGATAAAAAATAATCTTGTCTGAGTTTCTAGTAAGCATCTCATGATACTTTAACTGCAATGTTGCAAAGTCACTCGACACAGTAATTTTTTCTGAATTCGTTAAATAAAAAACGACTTTTTGCAATTTTAGCAGCTCTTCACTTGCTTGCTTAGCACGATTTTTATACTCACGAAAATCATTGGGGGATATCTTGCCATCATGAGCCATTCCATGACAGTTACTACAAATACACACAATATTGTCGGAGACATTATTCTCCCTATTACCATCAATATGGTGCAACGTTAGAGAGATCCTTTCTTTGCAAACTAGACAAGAGTGGTTCGCCTCAACCTTAATTTCCCTTTGTAAAGTTGATGGGATTTTCTTCCTTGGTTTCGTGTATTTCTTTGGTGACATATAAGCTGACGCTCATTCTATAAAACTAACGTGTACTTTCCGAGACATGTTTCTTTATTATGAAAAAAATCTCCATCAAAATATTCTGCTTTCGGTGCCTTAAGTCCTCCCGGTTAGTTGCTAAATCCAAATCTGTACTCGCATCGGTGTCAGTAGATTTCTTTAAGTAATCCGAGGAGAAATGTATCGCCCCAAACTTTACCGTGGCTTGATTGGCTAAATTATATAGTGCAACAGCACGGGCAATCTTGGAGGATTCAATATCTATAGTATCGATTTTTTTCTTGGAAAAGCTTTCGCGTTGAGCAAAAGTTTCTTCCATTGTTGTAGATACAGAAACATGAGCTAAAGAAGAGTATTCCTTAATATATTCCATGGAGTTACTTATTTTGGAACCTATACTCATAATTTCGTTCCTTCTTCCTACGACAAATGATTTTGGTATGTATATTCTTTTATATACCTCGCGAGGAGATTTTAAAGTGCCAACCTTGCCTATGTGTAAAACTTCAGATGCATTTAGCTGGCATATTTTCTGCGCTAAAAAATCACTTATATCACCCCAGTGGCCGTAGTTTGCCTCAAGACAGTTTATTACCTTGCCATTTTTAGAAATAAATCTCGTAGCCGAGTAATACTTATTTTGGTGAGTACTCAGCACGGAAAAATCAGGATCTTTCTCAAGCTGGTTTTTAAAGAAGGTGCTATAACCAAGAATCACTACGTCATTCTTGATAATCATTCTATCATCCAAGCCTGTCCATTTATCTATCTTTTTTTCAGCTAATGGATAAGCGTAGGCGCTCACTGAGACTGATAGATTTCTTAAATAATACTTCAGCATGGAAGCGTAGTGGATCAGCAGATCCCGACCCGGAGTAACACAACAAACAAGAAGCTTTTTCGAACCTCTCTCTGCTACCAAGAACATCGGCCTCAAACTGTTGCTATTATCGGTTTTCCCCTTACTAAAGTGAATTACTTCCACTATATTGAATCCTAGACTCAACTCGTTTAGAACTTTAAGATCTGGATATATGCCATGAACCTCAACACTATCTATCTCCTTAACCCTGCTCTCTATTAGTTCTATCGGCAGTTTAGACTGTATGTATTTTTCCAGTGAAATGGTCATCGTATGATCGCTCACGTAGGGCGTATCGAAATTCTTATCTGGAACTCTGATTACCTTGCTGTATATATCCAGACGTTCTAGTGAAAAGTACTTATTAATAAAGTTAGTTATCGAATCCGTAAATTCAAAATTTGGTATCTGATCTTTTGTGATCCACTTAAAAGAGAGCGATTCTTCATTGATTCTTATTTTCTTGTCTTCTACAACAGTCGAGGTATAGTCATAAAAATGATAGTGGTTACCGCTCTTCGCAGTATAGTCACGCACTCCCAAAAGATTGATATGCTCAACCATTAGCCCGGTTTCCTCAAAAACCTCACGTACAAATGCTTCAATAGGAGCTTCATTCATACCGAGCTTGCCGCCAGGTACGACCCATTTCCCATGGTCTTTGCCCTTGCTTGTCTGGAGTATTAAAAATTGTCCCGTTGAGTTGTAGATGAGCCCTCCTGAGGCAAGAATTTTATAGGTCTCCTTAGGATTGAAAAGTCTTCTGTAATATGACAAAAAAGCACGGAAGTTTTTTGTATCGGTCGGGATTTGAAAACTTATTTTTGACTTAATGGCAAATCTTTTTCGATAAGATTCTCGAACCGTTTCGAAACCATCCTGACCGTTGCAGTAGTCTGGCAAATCACTATTGCTTCTCATTAGTAACCAGGCACTTATAACTTTTGCGATTCTACCACAACCATCAACAAAAACATGTCCACAAAAATCAATATTCCATTCAATCCAGGCGGCCAAATCCGTTGGTGCAGTTTCGGGATTTTTAATCTTCTTATGGAACTGATTAATAAATGATTTGTAGAATTTTTTTACGTACTGAGTATCGACATAGAAATATTTATGCGAGTTGCTCCCACTCCTTATCATCAACTTTTCGTTAGTCACAATCCCCCGATTGACCATCTTTGCTATCTGATCGATGAAATCTTGAAGCACCTGGGGTGATAGCAAGTGCAGGCTCTTATTATCGTATGCAAAGTCAAAAGCCTGGATTACATTACTTCTCGTAATATCGGCGAGGTCCTTCTTTGGCACGAGCAAATTAACAAGCATCGGCTTGTCCTTCGAGGCAGAAACGTTCAGTTCTCCTCCAAATGTTCTGCTTGTATTTTCAATATTACGCAAGAGCCTGTTTAGGTATTCCTCCTTAGAAAAGCGTGGTGTGTAACTTCTGCGCGAATGCTTATCAAGAGCAGACTGAAGCGTCTCTTTATTAGAGAGTACGGTATCCTTTAGACTTTCAGCGTTTGCTATATATCGAACCTCAGATTCCTGCGCTATATTTTTCTTATTACTTTTGTAATCCCTTTTAAGACTGACAACAACTGGGTGCCCATTGCTATTGATAAGTACGGTAGAGTAATCTTTCACCCATCTTGAGTCGATTGATTTTTCCAAAAAAGACAGTCGCCCCTCTTCAATCGCCCTATAACTTTTATAGAGGGCCGAGAAGTCTGGGGTGGGATCACTCGGGTATACTCCAGTTCTCTCAAGGACTCGTAGTGCCGATGTTATGAAATCAACTTTCAAGTCAAAGATAGTAACGGGCAGCTTTCTCTGAGCAGCATCAACTAATAGATCATCAAGATCAGAAGGATCTTGCATTCTCTTATCAATGACGTATCCCAAGTTAGATTCCCTGACAAGCTTAAGAATTTTCTCGCCAATAACAGACGCCTCCTCATGAAAGAGGTATCCGGAAAATGCGTGTCCCGTTACATTGTGGGTATTTAAAAGCAGTTGTCTTTTTACAGCATCGGTATTTAACACGCCATCAAAAGCCTCCAACGTCTTTATATTTTGACGGAGAAGACTTTGGATAAAAGAGGATTTCCCAGACGCCACAGATCCTCTCACACAGTAGATTCCTCTTCCTAGTTTTTTTGATCGCACTACTTTCTGTGACAGAATCTCGGCACTTTTATAACAATGGCGTATCAGTTCGTCGTGAACCCGAACTCTCTCACTGATCCAATTTTTCTCATCATTGAGGCATCTTCGTAGGGTGACCTTGTCTATGTTATGAGTATCAAAGTTTGTAAAAACATCATAGGACTTTAACTCTGATTTTGCTACCGAAAGCAGTAAGCACCTTAAGGAAACACTGTGGGTCTTACCCTGATGGCTCTCATTATCGTGTAGCTTGATCTGATTCAGGACTCTTTTTAGACTGACAATATCCATGCCTGTCACCTCAACCTCGAGAGAGGAGTTAATGAACACCAGATACTTTTCACTCACTTTCAGCGCCTGCAATACAAGTGGCTTCAAAAACTTTCTATCAGCATGCGCGTTTATAGAACGCACGGCACTTTCTATATCAAGACTGTCAGTGCTCAACAAACTTACCAGTATACTGGCAGCGCCTTCCTGATTGAATTGCGAGAGCTTCTCTTTTACGATATTCGCGTTCATAAAAAACATCAAGCCAGTATATCAAGCAGCTCATGAATTTCTTTGATCGACTTTAGGTCTTGAGGAATCTCATCTGGCATTTTTGAAACGCTATTTTCTATGAAAAAAGCATCTATACCGATATTTTTTGCCGCGAGGTAGTCATAGAAGTAACTGTCCCCGACCATAAGAGCATCATTCTTACTGAGACCTAAAGAAGCCAGGATTTCTAGCATAATCGCGGCTTTCCCATTCGGATCGTCTCCACTAGAAGATCTGTGCGCGTAGAACAGACTGCTCAGCCCGAAGTACTCGAGCCTTTCTTTAATCTCTTTGATGGCAATTTCCTCAGCGTAGGGGTTGGCCGAAAGCACTACAAGGTATATTCCCCTTTCCCTCAGAGCCTCCAGGGTTTCTTTGGTCCGCGGCGTCAACTCCAAATGCTCCAAATAATTATCTTTCGTTTCTGGATCATGGTAAATCCAGTGGGGTTTTTGCGTGCGCTTTGTCGCCTTGGGATACCAAAGTGTTCCGTCACCATCGAGAAACACTATTTTCTTCTTCGTTTTCATACGCTTACTCTTGTTCAGATAGTTTAAAAAATCTCCAACTCCTCAACTATTTTTCCTTCCGATTTCAATCTTTCCAAATCAGCTTCAAGATTATTCTTTATTGCCCTCACTCTTTCGAGTTGAGTAAGTCGGTAAGTATTCGTATTGCGAGACTCGATTCTTTTCTTGAGTTCTTCCTCAGAAATCTTTAGATAAATAACGACATCAGAGTCTACGAGTGTACTTCCAAAAGCAGGGCGTCCAGCTTCGATACTTATTTGGCTCTGAGTATACCCCGTTAACAGTTCGGTCGTTTCTCTCAGGTAAGCTTGGTGTTCATCGCTGGCTGGATCGAACTCTTTTTCAGAATATTTCACAGTCTTTCTATCGCCATCAATGAACATGAACGGGTGCTCATGGTGCAGTACATGTCTTTTAAAATCCTCTGGCATACCATCAAACACCGCGTCTAAATCGACGCCTGCCTTGATGTGTTGGAGGATAGTACTCTTTCCGACGCTTGGTGGCGCAAGCACCAACACCCTCTTATCTTTATATTTTTCTAGTAGTGATTCAAGAGTCTCTGCGTGTCCTTTTCCCTCCTTTGGGTTTAGGTGCATGTCTCTAAAATCTTTTTTCTCAAACGACATATATCATTTCTCATTGTTAAGAATTTTCTCGAGATCTTCTTTTCGATACCGTCGATCCTTTCTCGTTCCAAAACGAATGGCCTTTAGAATTCCCTTATTGTCCCAATTCCTTAAAGTGTTGGGATGGCAATGTAAAAGCGTACAGGCCTCAGCAAGAGTGAGAATATCGGGTATTTCCTTTGTTTTCACGGATTGTTTTTTCATAAAATATGACTTACCATGAGTTTACAACTTCCAAGAGAATAAGCAAGTATGCCTAGAGTCATTGATCGGCATGTCCAGCTCATCGTTCAATCGAATGATTGTTGTTTACTGACTTTTTCTGAAATGAAAACACAATTTGCACGCGCATGGGACTGCATGGAGTTTACTCGAAACCCAGAGGATTTTCTCTATCTCCACCCCGATAGAACCGTGTTTACTAAAAGAGAGCCGTGGACCAAGTACTACTCATACGCCGATAATACGCCCCTCTACCACCAAAAGGTTCGACTTCTCCATATTCACAAAGATGGTCGTGTTTATAACGACCCTCTCTTCCTGTTCTCCTTAAAAAATAAACCTCTTTTTTTGCGGCTTATCAATTCCAAAAATAGAAGCTCCCTCAAAAATCTTGTCGGGCTGGTAAAGGATTTCTGTATTTTTCCAAACGATCAAGATAAGGCATGGTTAGCACAGCAATATAAAAACACTATCGGTGCAGAAAACTATAGTTTTCTTTTTCCCATGCATACCCCACTTCCTCAAGAAAAAAAACAGGAAGAGGACCGTATCATGGAGACAATTAACAAAGTAAACCTAGACTATCTCTGGGAGAAAAAGCTCTACCTTCAAAAATTTGTCCGGTCTTACCGCAAAGGAGAAATGAAAATGCGTGACCTCTCGACGCTCTATCAACACATGACTCAAGTTTCTGAAGTATTTCTCGACGAGCAAAACTTCAATCTCAAAAAGATTCACAAAGACCTAGATGCTGAGGGTGATGGCACAATTTCAGATACAAGAAACTTTAACGATATTATCGGTGAGAAAAAAGTACAGAATGTAAAAACACTGGTCACAGCGTATCGGGTATATGGCCATTTTGCGCTTTGCTGCCTTGAATTGTTCCTTACGATAAAAAATGAAAGGGGTATCGCCCAATGCAAGGCATGTAAGGAATACTACGAAAAAAGCCACGGCAGTCAGGAATATTGCGATCCCGAATGCCAAAAAAATGGCGCCGCAGAAAGAAGCCGGAGATATAGGGCAAGCATAAAATAAACACTCTGACCCGAGACCGTCACGAGAAAAATCACGCGAAAGCGTGTTTTTTAATTTTGCCTCAGTATCTATGTATACGATTTACTGTCATGCAAAATTCTTTCTCTCCAAGTCTGGTAGCGCGAGCACAACGGATTTTTGAAAAAAGGTCTGGGCGTGTTGTGAGTGAGGAAGAGACAGAAATATATCTAGCCACCCTAGCCAAGCTCGGGCTCCTCGCCCTGCGGGTTATAGAAACAGCTCAGTCCAAAAAAAATGCCAAGAATAGTACCCATCGATAAAAATGCGCGGATAGTGGTCGAGCCGCTCAATTTCACCCTGCAATTTCGCAGAAAATCTAAAACGCGAAATTCGTGGCGTACGGATGGATATTTCCCAGATCTGATATCTCTCATCGCTTATTACATAAACATGTCCCCACAACGCGCTGACAACGCAATGAAAAGCATTGATGGTCTCGTTCAGACCATCAAAAACGCTGAAGAAAATATAATACGCATGATTAATTCTCAAAAATAACTATGGAACCACTAACAGGAATGCTCTCAAAAAGAGTCCAACAAATAAGCGAACGAGACGAAGCGGTACGGAAAATCCTAGAACAGTACCCGAAAGAATTAGTCGATGAAGCCCTAAGGCGGATAGACAAAACACTAGCACAAGAAATTCTCGGGATGAAGAAGTGTCCGCTCATCAAAAATGCTAGCTGGGATTGCGGATCTGGCCTACGAAAAGGTGAAGAGACCTGGTGTACCAATATCCAATACATCAATTGCGGTGCCTTTGATAAATATCTCATCTGGTATATGACCAAAAAAACAAAAGAAAAAAGAACCAAAAAAGAAAAGATATAGTACCTATACCTATCTACCTTCTCTCTTCTCTTTTCTTCAGAGTACTTATATATATGTATATACCTGAAAATGAAAATCATTGAAAAAATTGGAAAATACGGAACCAAAGAAAGTTGTCGCACGACAGGCACGACCAATAAAATGAGAACTTGAAAAATCGTGAAAGGGAAAATCGCAGAGAATCGCCCTATCAGTCCTTTAGAGAGAGTGTTCGAGCGGCGCCCGCAAGGAGCCACCCTACCAACAGTCGAGGCAGGGGCCGGCCCGACGCGCAGAGGAAGCGGCTCCGGCATGGGGCGCGGAAAGAAATCCAAAGAGCATGACACTCCCCCGACCCGCCACCGCCTCTCCACCACGCGTCTGCATAATCTGTTATTAGGCGATGTCTCGCCTCGAGAAGGTCGCCTAATAATGGTCCTGATTATGCGATGCTTGGTGAGAGTGCGGCTTTGCCCTCGTTTATCAGGGAAGGGTGGCCGGGGGGTATCCACCCTGATATCTACGAGGGCACGGGTCGGAACAGAAAGAGTGTCATTCCCTTTTCCGCGCAATGAGAAAGAGTGACTTCGTCACACGATATGAAAAGCGTGCCGTGATGCAGGTGGGCCCGACGGTCTGTAATCGGATCCGGCGGGTCGCCCTGCAAGGCCACGGCACACCGTATTGGCTGCTCTACCGTTTGATAGCAGGAGTCGGCTGGTGGCCGGGTGGGTTTCGGTACCGGACGTGCCCACCGCTACGAGCCAGACAGTCCCGATTGCGGGTCTGTCTGGTGAGAGGGGCACGAGGTACAGAGATTCCGCACGGTGACCGGCTGTTCTTTGGGCAAAGCGTCGGGTGGCACTACGTTTGAGGAGGATGGAGCGTTTGTTTGGTAGGAGCCAAGCCCACACCGACCGAAGGGAGGCGAGCATAGCGAGAGAGGAGCGGAAGCGACGTGGGCGGTGAAGTTGCAGGAACGTTTGTTAGGAGCTATTTGGAAGAACCAAGAAATATGCAGTATACTGACTTTGGACACAATTTCAATGTTTCGGAAGAGGAGCAACTTTTATTAGTTGTTCCGGTGAAAGGACGACTTTCGCCACAGCTTCCGAAAGGGAATTGTGTCCAGGCGAGGTCGTCCTTTTATTTGGGCATTATGAATCTTTCCAATCCAAAATTTCGATACAAGGGATCCAAGCCGTTCTGGTTGTGGACCACTGGTGAATGGTTTTTTTATACCACTATCTTTCTTATCGGCTGGATCATTATCATTTTGAATGATCTATGAACTACATCATTTACGCGAGAAAATCGACCGAGAGTGAAGACAGGCAATCTTTGTCTATCCAATCGCAGATTATTGAAATGCAAGAAATTGCTCAGCGCGAAGGCGTGCGTGTGGTGAAGATTTTTCAAGAATCAAAATCCGCCAAAGAACCAGGACGACCGGTCTTTGCGGAGATGATCAAATATATTCAATCGGGAAAAGCACAGGGAGTACTGTGCTGGAAGATTGATCGACTGGCACGCAACCCTGTCGATGAAGGATTGGTGAAATGGCTCTTGCAAAAAGAGGTTATCAAACAAATCCGCACATCTGACCGGGAATATAATCCCGACGACAATGTGGTGATTGCGAGTATTGAGTTTAGCATGGCCAATCAGTACATCCGCGACTTGAGCAAAAACGTGAAGCGAGGATTAGCGGAAAAAGTTCGTCGTGGTGAATACCCGGGGTGCCAGTCACTCGGATATACTCGTGATCCAAAAACAAAGATCCTTCAGATTGATCCGGCTACCGCTCCCTACGTCCGCACTGCCTTTGAACTCTACGCCACGCACCACTGGTCTATCCTCAGGCTTGCTGACAAACTCTACGAGGATGGCTTACGTTCTCGAAGTGGCAGGAAACTGGGGAAATCACGCCTGCACCGCATTCTTTCCAATCCCCTCTACTGCGGACTCTTTGAATGGAACGGACAAACACACAAAGGCGTCCACCCTCCTCTCGTTTCCAAAAGACTCTTCGACGAAGCCCAGCAGAAACTCTTTCCCGAACGCTACCTCACCCGCAAAACAAAGCGTTCATTTCTCTTCCGCGGATTAGCGATATGTGGCGAGTGTGGGTTGAAAATAACAGCGGAAATAAAAAAGGGACATACGTATTACCGCTGTACCAAATCCCATGGGACACAACACTGCTCACAGAAATACCTGCGAGAAGAAGAACTGATCAAGGCCATCGAGAAAGAATCCAAAAAAGTCCACTTTGACGATGAGATACTCGACCTCATTTTCGAAGCATCCAAAGAACAGCTCGCCCAAATATCAGGCGAGACCACTGAACGCAAAGACGAGCTAGCCGCTTTGCTCATCACAGTACAAAAGCGAAGGGAATCGCTTATCGAGAAGTTTATCGATAACGCTATCCCAAAAGAAATTTACGATCGGAAGTACTCGGAATCTATCGAAGAAGAAGCAAGTATAGAAGAGAGGCTCCAACAATTCGACCACGACAACGGAGATCCTCTCACAGACTTGAAGACTATCATCGGCTTTGTCAGAACAGCGCACGATATCTTCAATAAAGGCGACGATTCTATCAAAAAAGAAATAGCCTCTCTTTTATCTTCGAACTTCGCTCTCAAGGACCAAGAAATCGCTTATTTCAACCTCAATGAGCCTTTCTCTTGGTTGGCAGAAGATGCCAGCGTCCTGTTGTCCCAAAAAACCACCTTCGAACCACTACTAACCCGCATGGATAAAAGAAAAACAGCCTCCCATGAGACTGTATTTTCCAATTGGCGGGAGCGACCGGACTCGAACCGGCGACCTACTGCGTGACAGGCAGTCGCTCTAACCAGCTGAGCTACGCCCCCGTATGTCACTCTTTTTTACTGAATACCCCCTCGAACCAAACTTTGGAGCTCTGCACGCATCTCGTCTTTTCTTTTAGCTCGTTCGGTAGCACTACCGTCAGTCGTTCTCCAAAACTCTAGGTACCTTTTCGTAACTACCTTAATAGCATTTTTTGCTTCACTTTTGACACTCTTTAATTCTTCCCAAGATACAGCGCTTTCTTCCACTAAAGCTCCAAAGGCTGCACGAAGATTTATATCTTCGGTATCCGCATCCTCTCTTGGAAAAAATTTATCTGTGATCTCCTCTTCCGTTATTTTTTCCGCCTGAACAATTCTTTTATCTGATCTAATCTCCTGTTTTTTTCCATCATACGACTGAACGCTACCAGCTTCCATCAGTCCCCTTCTCAGTTCTGGCGAAGCAATCTTTTTTGGCGCTGACTCCTGATTCTGCTGTAATCCCTCAAATGTCATATATCGCTTCCTTATGTAGCAGGGGCGAGACTCGAACTCGCGACCTCAGCGTTATGAGTGCTGCGTTCTAGCCAGCTGAACTACCCTGCCGTTTTAATTTCGTGTCACTCTATTGCACGGATTTGTACAGAGAGCAGTTCATGTGCTCCCCGACCCACGTGTCACTTCGTTCCACTTGTTGCGGGGGGTGGATTCGAACCACCGACCTCTTGGTTATGAGCCAAGCGAGCTG
>CAZBFG010000003.1:0-51781 GCA_964491155.1 uncultured Bdellovibrionales bacterium
CTGATAATATTTCTATGACTTCCTTTGAAAAACCCTCCACCGAAATCGAGACTCTGGCAAAGCAATTTTTTGACTACCTCGAAATTGAGCTTAGCCGTTCACCAAAAACTCTGCAGAGCTACTCCCAAGTCCTCAAATACTTTTTTGACTGGGGAGCCATAAAAACCCCTGAGGATATCACGGCTGAAAAAGTCCGTACCTATCGCATCCACCTCAACCGCAAGTCCAACCGCCAGGGAGAAACCCTCAAAAAAAACACCCAGAGCTACCACGCTATTGTGCTGCGTACCTTTCTCAAATACCTGGCCAAGCAGGATATCGAGACCCTGCCGGCTGAAAAAATCGAGGTAGGCAAGCCCGAGGATCGCCAAATCGACTTTCTCGAATACGACGAGGTCATGCGCCTCATTGAGGCTACCAAAGAAAATACTGGGAAAAATCCAAAAAGTCTCCGGGATCAGGCTATTCTCGAGCTTCTCTTTTCTTCCGGCCTCCGCGTCTCAGAACTGGTCAGCCTCGACCGGAACCACGTCAATTTGGACAAAGAAGAATTCAGCGTCCGCGGAAAAGGACGGAAACTCCGTATCGTCTTTATTTCTCCCGAGGCCAAACAAGCCCTTCAAAGCTATCTCGATGTCCGCTCCGATGTCGACCCTGCCCTCTTTATCTCGTATCCCAAAAAAGGCCTGGTCAATCAAAAAAACAGCCGGCGCGATACCATGCGCCTCACCACCCGCAGTATCGCCCGCATAGTCAAATACTATGCCGTCAAAGCAGGGCTCGTCAAAGATGTGCACCCCCACACGTTACGTCACAGCTTTGCCACCGACTTGCTCATCAACGGGGCAGATATCCGCTCAGTACAGGCGATGCTCGGTCATGCTTCTATCACAACGACGCAAATCTACACCCACGTCACCAATGAACGATTGAAAGAAGTCCACCAATCATTTCATGCCAAAAGAAAAAAGAAGAAGTGATCAGCGCACTTCTTCTTTTATTCCCAAACAGCTTCTCTAACGCCAAGCACCAATGATGGCTCCGCCAATCGCCAGTGTCACAAACATATTGCCGATACCCAACCAAAAGAGTGTCCACTTCCCGCCCCACAACGTATCACCCAGCTTGAGTGGCACCACAAACCCAATCCATATCCAGAAAGCATTGTTTACACCACCCAACGCACCCGGGTGACCCGAGAGTCCGACGTACCAGGCCAAGACAAAAAACATGAGGAGACTAGCAACAAATTGCCCTACATAAGCTAGGGTCATCTGTTTTTTCATTTCCGCCTGTTTTTCAGGAGTCCACTCGTTCATCCCCATGGCTGCCATAAACTTCTTGCCAAACAGCGGACCATACCACAGAGATCCCACCACCATACTCGTCACTGCCGACGCAAAAACCACCCAATAATTTATTTCCATACTCGTCACATTAAAAATTATTTTTGTTGTGCCTCTCCATACTTCTTAAAATTATCCAGAATGGATTGCCAGCCCATTTTCTGAAGCTCCAAGGAATTTTCATTTTCTGCCTCAAAAGTTTCCTTCACGCTACATCCATTGTCTCGTTCTGCAAATTCGATACTCACTGCTCTCGCATCTGCTCCCGTCATGACATAATCGATTCTTTTTTCTTTTTCAACCACAGTGTACGCTCCCGAAAAATCAAAGCCGACACTGCCGTCTTTGGCCTCCATCCGATAATTAAATACGCCACCAACCCGCAGATCATTTTCGGCACGCGGACAACACCAATCATCCGAAGCAAAATTCCAGCGCATCACATGCTCCGGCAACGTCCAGTACTGCCATGCTTGTTCCCTGGAAACGGCCACCCACACTTCTACGGTTATCTGTGGTTTCATAGTGTATATACTATCTGTCTATCTTTTTTCCGACCAGCTCTTCCCAACTCTTAGTGCCGAAGTACTTTTTCAAGAATGCGTCCCGGCCACTCGATTCTCGATAAGCGCAGTATTTGATCGTATTTTCTTCGGCGTAGTTCTGATGATACTCTTCTGCTTTGTAAAAATTTTTGTATGGCAGCAGCTTGACGGCGAGTGGCTTGTCAAAAATCTTGGCCTCGCCCAGCTCTCGTAGCGCTCGCTCTGCCACCAGATGTTCTTCCTCAGTATTATAGAATATCACGGGCTGATAGCTCTCTCCCCGATCATAAAATTGTCCGCCCCCATCAGTCGGATCGATGTGCATCAGATGATAACGGACGAGATTTTCATAGGTCGTCATGTTCCCATCATAATAAATTTCCACTGCTTCCCGGTGCCCGCTTGTTTCACTGGTGACATCACTGTAGGTCGGATTAACGAGATTGCCCCCGGCATACCCAGAAACAACTTCCGCCACCCCAGCGGCTTTTTGCAAATCACTCTCGGTACACCAAAAACACCCTCCGGAAAAATAGGCTCGTTTATACTGCACTAGTTCTTCCGGGGTCTTTTTCATATGTTTTTCACTATTATGTTCCAAGCAACTCTGCTTGGGGATGCTTGGGATTTTTATATCGCCAACGGTTTTAGTGTCATTCACATACCACCAGCCATAAGCAGACAGCCCTATCCCAATAAGAATCATCCCGAGTGTTCTCATACCCATACAGAGTACCTATTCAGTGGTTTTACCATCAAAGTGCTCTTCACTGGCATCGGCTTCGGCCTTGGTCTTGTGAATCGTCCCATCCTCATGGTGTGGAGGTGAATACAGCGTGTACAGCTTCATGGACGATTCCGCTGATGTATTGATGATATTGTGTTCTGCCCCCGCTGGGATAATGATAGCCGTACCATCTTTGATGATGCTTTCCTGACCATCAATGATAGCCTTGCCGGTCCCCTGTTCAATACGAATAAACTGATCTTGTTTGTCGTGCGTTTCCATGCCGATCTCTTCACGAGGCTCCAGACTCATCACCACCAACTGCAGCTTCTTGTCGGTATACAAAACCTTTCTGAAATATTCATTCTCGAGCGCCGCCTGCTCAATATTGTGTACATAGCCATTCATATGGTTTTTCTTAGAGTTACTTAAAAATGGATACGGTCATTGTACAAGGATCATGTGGCGTCTCTATCTATAGTATAGCAGGTTCGTATACCATTGGATAACAAGATAACAGGCATAAACAAGCCTTAAATTGTTGTTTTTAGTTAACAGCATACGTTCTCCATGCTAAAATTACCCATACTATGAAAGTATTTGCCATAATTTTTGTCATCCTGATACTTGCGGGCGCCACGGCACTCTTGTTTAGAACAACCTCACTTCCATCAACCTCAGAAAATGAAGCAGGCTTTGATACTGTTGCCCCCGAAGAAATACTGAGTGATTCATTTATCCATCCGAGACTCCGTGGTCTTGATACCTGGAAACGACCCGAGGGACCCTGGCGTGTTGCACTCCAGGTAGGCCATTGGAAAGCCAGTGAAGCACCGGACGAACTTGAAAATCTCCGTGTCAGCACAGGAACGAGCTATCGCGGCACAACAGAGTGGGAACTTTCCCTAGCCATTGCCGAAAAAACCAAGGATATCCTTGAGATGGCAGGCGTCAGTGTCGAAATCCTTCCGACGACCATTCCCCCGAATTACTTTGCGGATGTTTTTGTTTCCATTCATGCTGATGGCAACCTAAACTCATCCGTCTCCGGGTACAAGGTAGCAGCACCCCGAAGAGACCATACCGGCCAAGCCGAAGCCTTTGCTGCTCTCCTCGGTACCGAATACCAAACTGCCACCAAGCTCCCACTGGATAGCAATATCACCAGAACCATGCGTGGGTACTACGCCTTCAACTGGCGCAAATACGATCACTCGCTTCACCCAATGACCGTCGCGGCTATTGTAGAAACAGGATTTCTCACCAATGCCAGCGACAGACGGGTCATCGTCAACACTCCGGAAAAACCGGCAAACGGTATCGCTCGTGGCATCCTCAAGTATCTGGGGCTTTCACCGACAGTCACCGAGCGTATCGAGACTGACCGCTTACCCTAAAAATACTTCTCGTAAATTGTTTCTGCGTCTTCCTGTCGTAGATTCTTTTTTTCCAAAAGATAGACATACAAAATGAACAGTATCAATCCCGTTTTTACCACAACAAACGGAAACCACAGAGCGTTTCGGCTCGGATCAAACACGTACCACAGTACCAGTATTACCACGGTATACAGTCCCTCCCAAAACCACTGGGGCGTCACCGCCTTTTCAAACGTATACGAAATATTGAACACGATGAGTGCCGCATAGGCCAACAACAAAAGCACCCACAATACTCCCGGGAGCGGGGACACTCCCTCTTGCTCCTCTACCACAATCATCGCTGCTTCGGTATCAATGCGCGGTCCATCGATATCAGATATACGCAGCGGTATTTCAACACTCTTTTTTTCCTCAAAAACATCCAGAAAGAATGTTGCTCCCGGATATGCAACCAGAGACACTCCCTCGACCAACAAAAGCAAGAGCAAGAGCACAACAACCAGATGACGGCGCAGCGAGGTGAGCGTATGCATACAGAGGATATTAAAGGGTATCTACTTGCTCTGCTAACACGAGCAGTCGTTTAAGTGTCGTCCCGGCCGGCCAACACGTCATGAGGGTCAGTGTTTTTTTGGAGGGATCACCAGACAGGTACTCGATCTGCTCCTGTGAGACTGATTTTTTTTCTGTCACCCGATACGTCAATTTTTGTTTCTGATACAAGAGAATGATCTCATCTCCCGGAACCAGTTTGTCAATCAAATAGAAAATGGCATTGTAACGAGTGGCCTCAAAAAAGTCAACGCCGGAATGTGAAAAAAGAAACACATTACCCAGTTCGCCCGGATACGCCGTCCCCCGAGCATGAGCCACTCCTTTGGTGAGCGCCTGCTGATACGCCCGGGCATCCTCCCAGTTCACATCGGGAACGATAGCGGCATTGGCCCCGATCTTGGGTATGACAATACCAAAGTCTTCATTCACCGGCACAATGACCGACGGAGTCACAGTACCTGTTTGCTCAGCCTGCAATACAACCGGCCGCAGAGTCTTCTTGGGCGAAAACTGATACACTATTTCTTCTTTGAGAACCGGCCAAAACGTGAACACCAATACCAAAACAGACACCGCTACGAGCACAGTGCCTGCCTGTTCAAGAGGAAACCTAAGAATTTGTTTAGTCGGTTGATTGGTCATGTTTTCGCCGATATAGCTGATACGCATAATATCCCAGCATCAGTCCCACAAAGACGGCGACGGCAGCTTGCCATGGATGCTCTTCCATCCAAGCAGAAACCTCTTCCACTGTGCCCATACTTTCTTCCGTTGCCTCACCCAATACTGCTCCCTCGGCCTCTTCAGACTCTGCACCAGCCACTGCTTCATCAGATGTCGTCGCTCCTTGTACTGCCGCACCTGCCCCATCACTCGTCACCGGAATAGCCCCTGAAGTGGTAGCTGTCCCTCCCGGGAGTGTCGCTGTAGTCGTCCGAGTGGTTTGCACCGTGCGGGTATCAACGTGCACATCTTTGTCTCCAACAAAAGAAGAGCCATGACCAAAGGCATCAACGGCTCGCAAAGCATAGAAGGCATCATTACTACACTCAGGCGCCGGCTGTGTAAAACTCCCGGCCACGTTCGATCCTATGGCCTGCTCGGCTACCTTGGTGGAGGCATCGGCCGTAAACGTGGTCGAGAACGAACGGAAGAGTTCGACTTTTACCGTTTTGCCGCCATCATCGGCCGTGGTAAAGGTAATGATGTTCTGACAAGAAGTGTCGTTCCGATTATAGGAGTGTGGTGCGCCAGGAACACTCGAAGCCAGTGTCACCATCACATGGGCACTTTCAACCGTTTCACTCCCCTCATCCGAAGCGACAGCCCGGACAAAAAACTCATAGCTGCCATCTGCGGACAACACACTGCTATCCACCTGACAATTCCCCGAGTTGCCACCAAAGGCCGAAGCGAGTGCATACGATGCATACGGTACTACATCGGCATCTTTGTAACACTCCACGGTGAGAGCCCGTCCCAAAACATCCAGGGTCACAAATCCAATTTTGAAATTGGGAGTCGCCATCACTGCTTCCGGTGTTTCAATCTGAACCGAAAGTGTAGCCGCCCGAGCACTCTCTGCACCCAAGAAGACTGACAGCATACCCGCAAAAATGATTATCCCTACAGAAATCTGATGTCTCTGTCTCTGTCCTCGCACGATCATCACCGCCCCGAGCACCAGTCCGACTACGGCCGCCATCACCACTGCCACATTAGCTCCCGTCAGCGGCAGGGTTGACGCACCAAGGACATACTTAATCTTCTTAACGACCTTTTCTTTGATCTTGTTCTCATCGTCTCGCGGGATTACCACAGTCGAACCCTCACCGAGGATCACATTCACCGCCGTCCCAACAAACGGATTCTCGGCGCTATTAGCAAAGATAGGTGTCCCTACCGCTACCCCCCGAGCAAACGCCAAGTCCCGGTACAGGCCGGCATCTTGTGCATCACTGATCCTGGTACGGTAGGTGAGCGTCCTGGTCTCGCCCTCTTCCATATCCCCAAGTTCCCAAATACCTGGTGAGGCATACTCATGGATAAACGGCGCGCCCTCGCCGGTTCCTGCCACATACGCAAACCCTTCCGGTGGCAGATCAGTTACCGTCACATCATCCACATCTCCGCCGAGCGCAGTCACCTCCAGGGTATACACTACTTCGTTCCCGGGGAATTCATCACTCACCGAATCATTGGTCTTAACGAGACGGAGACTCCCTCGGAGATCCGCGATTTCCAATCCCATCGTTATATTGAAATACACTTTGGTATTCTGATATTCGTTGCCCGCATTCGCATCAAAGACCACATGGATCCAGTACTCCTGCTCGCTATTCCCCGCAATAGTGCCCAGGTTGATCAGAGTATCATCGAGCTCTTGAAGTTTCTTGGTCGTGCCGCCACCAGGAAGAGTGATGTCACCACTCCCTACCCGCTCAATACGGGTCGTCAGTTTTTCTTCGAGTTCAAATGGAATGATATTGACGATCCCCTCTGACAAATCGATATCGAGATTCATCAGCACCTCCTGTGGAGAACTGGTCAGGTTTCTCACAGTCATCTTGTCCATAAATGTATCCCCTGGCAAAATATTGGTATGGATAATAAACGGAGCTGGATCAATAATTTCCACCACATCAATGAGATCTACGGCGCGCACTGTTTCAGTCCCCATGATGAACACGAGTGAGAGTAGACCGATCAACATGTTTGGGAGTTTCCAGTGCATAGGCTAGTTGGCAGGAGTTTCAATAGGAGTGTCATCAAACGCTGGCTCTAATACTACGACTTCTTCAGATGGTGTTTCCGGTTCAGTGGCGAGTACTTCTTCGGGAATTTCTTCGGTCACCGGTTCCAAAGGAGCGGTTTCTGTTTCATCAACAACTGGCGTTGCCGGAGTCGGTTCTTCAGTGACTGGTTCAGTTGGGATTGGGGTTGGGGTCGGGGTCGGCACAATAACAGGCAGTGTCTCTTCGGTCTCTTCGGTCGGTTCTTCACTATCAGATTCCTGTTCTTCTGCCACTTCTTCTACAGGCTCCTCTTCCGGTACGGTCACCGTTGCGTACGCCTGTTCCTCGACCGTCACTACTCCATCTTCACCGAGCAAGGCCAAAAGTTTGTCCGTCTCTTCTTTTTGGATGACCATCAACACTTCGAGCACCACCGAACTCTTGAGCGTCTTGTCCTCCAGGTCATCAATCATATCGATGAAGACCAGGAAGAACGGTGAACACATTGTGTCACTCGCTTCTCCAAGCTCTTCGTTTTTGAAACAGGCTTCAAAAGCCAAACGGCGGAACTGCTTTTTCTCAGCATCAGTCATCACATTTTCGGCACCCGGCGTGGCTTCCGGATCGAGCCAGATTCCTTCACCATCAGGGAAACGAGCAAACGACTTGCCCTCGGGCAAGAGAGAGACGTCCTCATATTTCACGATATCTTCCCGGATATCATCGGAGAGTGTCTCTGGCAATCCGGCCGGAGCAAAGAGCGACAGCGTGTCCTTGTCGTTATCCAAGAAAGACTCTTCCAAGTACACCACGAGCGTTCCTTTTCCTGGTACGAGCGTCGTGCCGTCAGCTGTACGATCTGCTACGATAGTCACCACGTCATCATTACGGTTAGTGAAGTACCAATCCACGACGTCAATCGGCATATCGAGGATATTGTACAGTTCGATCCACTCTCCCTCTGGCTTGTTCGCACTATCATCACCGATTGGGTTCGGCACGAACTCATTCATGACAATCGGTGACAAATTGGCGGCGAGCGGCGTCCCAAAGTTGCTGCCAACTGTGTTCCAGTACGGAGCGCCGTTGGCTGCTCCGGATACACAGGTATGCCAGTTGGCTGCAATCGTCCCATCACCCGGAATATCGTTCCGTTCCATGGACTGGCGAAGCGTACCATTGGCTCCGGCTGTCCAAGGAGCAACCGGGGTCTGATCAATAACAGTATCATTCCCATCTTCAAGCGTCAGTTGTTCACCGTCATTCAACAAATTCATGCCCGAAACATGAGTATATCCCTTGCTCTTGGAAAGATCGGCATCGAGATCAACAGCACTCTCATCCCACTTTCTCTTCATAATCAAGAAGTAACCATTCGCCTTGATAGTATAACCATTTGGAATCTCGATTTGCCCCGCCCCTACTCCGCCGTTCTCGATATCCCAATTCGAAAGGTCGATATCCTGGTCTGTCATGTTCTTGAGTTCAATCCACTCATCAGAAGTACTCACTGTCGATCCCATCCACATGACTTCATTGATCACAACATCACCGGGTGACAGCCACTCCCCTGTTGCCATTGAATGGAGACCGACTGCTTCTACATCAGAAAAACCGTTGGTGGCATCAGACAGCTCGGCCTGCCACGCAGTAAAGTCGAAATACCACTGACATGAGAGATTTTCGAGCTCAACCCCAGCTCCGTCAGGCAGTGACAGGGTAAAATCCCAGTTATCAGACTGACCGGGAGTCAAAACAAACGGATTACTGGCAAACTCTTTGACATCAAAATCGACGAGCGCATCCGTATACACCGTCACGCCGTCTTTTTCAGCTTTGAGTTGCAGGGATTCACAGAGAGTCGCATCACTCGCAGGCTTGATCCGATACTCCACACCATAACGGAAATCCAAGCTCCCTTCATTTCGAAATGTAATTCGTTGTTTCGGTGACTGCTCCGGATTCATACCTGTCACCTGAAAGTACTCGACATAGCTCGCTCGGCCATCGAGGCTGCCAGCCACAAAAACATTCTTCTTTGATTCCTCAATATCAAAAAACCCGGCATTGGTACCCGGTATCGTGAGGAGGCTGCCTACGAAAGACACAATCAAAAACACTGCCGAGAGTTTCTTCACCGAGTGAAGGATTCTCTTGGTTATCACCGAGTGATATTTTTTAGACTGCTGTTTTTTCATTATTTTCCTTTGTGTCGGGGCCTGTTTCTTTTTCTGTCTCTTCACGTTTTTCTATCCGCTGTTTGTAGTCTTTTTTCTTTTGCAATTCTCTCCAGATTTTTTGGAGTTCTTCCCAGATAATGATAGCGGCAGGAATAACAACGATAATGGTAAAGCCCCACGGCTTCTGAGCAGCGGCTACCGCGTAGCCAGCAAACGGTACCGAGAACAGCACGCGGCCGATCACTTCATAGCGACTAACGGTGCGCATATCATCATCAGTGTTAGCATCCCCCCTCGTGACATAATTCCCATCGTCCTTGACCTCGACGATGCGGTGAGTGGTCGGAGGTTTGGTCTTGGAGCGTGGGCCAAACGTGATGACGTCACCGACTCCGTATGATGCCATCGGTTTCACCACCACCACACTCCCCGTTCTGATGGCCGGCTCCATACTGCCTGACTGCACCACAAACGTCTTGACCCCACCAGGGATAGGGAGTGCCGAAGACAGTAGGAGGAGTACGATAAACGCCACTGCCAAGTAAAAGCCGTAGGTAAAAATATTGGTGATCGTTTCTGTTTTCATATACTGTGCTTCAAGAATATCCCTCCTCTTCTCTACAAGACCTTTATCCTCCCGCCTTGATCACGAGACCAAAGCGAGAGTAAAAAGCCTGATATTCAGGATTTCCTACTTAGTTGTCCGCTACCAAATCGGCACAAGTGAAGTCACTGTTGTTGCGCTGTTGCACTGCTGTAGCAACAAAGTCTGCCATGACTTTGTCGGTCTGAGCGATATTGCCCATCCCGTTGCCATCACAGCTGACCACATCACCTACACGAGTCTGGTCACCTGCACACCACATGACACCAATCATCGTCACCGGCGCTGGGCTCGAGAGAGCGAGCATGGTGGTCGGAATGGCATTGAAGGCTGTGCCGGCTGGAACGAGCTCAGTTTCGCTAACATCATAGATGTTATCAGCATCTGTGTCGTTCCACATGAAGAACTCAAGCTCGCTTGAAAGTTCTCCATTTGGAATACCATCAAGCACAGCACTGTCACCAGCTAGAACCTCTGGCTTGAGTACAGTATTCTCATCATCTTCCACATTCTGTGGCATAAGACACACATAGGCGTCATTGCTGTAGACATGGAGTGAGATCATGTTCTTGCCCCAGTCAGCTGGCTTCACATCGGTGAAGTTCCAGAAGTAGTCACCGGGGAGCAGATCCTTCTCTGCCCACAGTTGGCACGTACCACCAGGGGTCTGGCTGTACGAATACTCCGGACAATCGAGCATCATGACCGACACGTCGTCGAGGTACCCACCCAGGGTATCCGGCTCCGAACCAGCGTCGGTGAAACGCACCGTTGTCTGCGAATCAAGTGCCGTGAAATCATATACGTGTTCCGTCCAATTGGTCGTAGCACCTGACGATGGCAACCCGACCGTCGCACTCACCATTACCCCACTGGTTGATGTCACCAGTACCGAGAGATCAATAGCGTTATCGGTATTCGGATTATTGTTTGGTCGTGGCGAATGGTAGAACGTCAAACGATATTTCTGGCCAGGCACGGTAGCGATCTTCTGCTCGATAGCAGAATTCGGTAGGCCAGGGACATGACTGTCGAGCTCTGCCAACTGATTACCACCATGAGCGGTAGCACCAGATACAGCGTTCTCTTGGATTTCAAGCCCAGACCCAGAAACGACATCCCAGTTCGTGAACGTTCCATCCGGATAGACCTGCCAGGTACCGCCATTTTCGGTTGGCTCTGGGTTCTCAAATCCACCATTCACGATAAGTTCTTCAGCTTCTTCTGGTACCTTACAATCATTACATTCTTCACCATTGTACGAAGCGTACGTGTGATCCACCTTCAAATCGATCGCTCCAGCGGTGAAGATGTTGCCATTCGAGGTCTCGGTGTCGCTGAAAAGCGCCATCGTACCCCCCACAGCCACTGCGGACACCGCCGCAATCACCGCCAGGCTCATTATTATCTGTTTCTTCATAATCATTCAGTTAGATTCTAATCATTATCGAAATCCTCAGACTATGAAGGATTACAGCTGAAGTTCGGATTATTACGAGCCTGGACTACATTGAAGCTAATATCAGCACTCATACTATCTGTTTGAACCTCATTGTCAGTAGCCAATGGCAAACTCCAAGCCACTCCAAGGTAACCCGTCGTATCGCCTGCAAGAGGAGTACCAGTAGTACCAGGAGTATAAAGAGGCCAAGTACCGGTCTGTGCCTCTCCAGTGAAGAGCGTAGGCTCGGTGCCATTCTGAATATTGTCACCAGCGACACCACCACCTTGACCATTGTCACTCCAAATAGTCACGACCATTGCTTCCTTCAGCTCTCCTGAAGCAAGATTGTCAACTTCGTCAACATCAGCATCTTCTGGCTCAGTCAACGTATTGTCTAGGTCAGTCAAATTGGAAACTGTTGCGCAGACCCAGGCATCATTGTTCACCACATGAAGACTAATAGTGTTTTCACCACTGTCTCCTGGCTTTACATCAGCAAAGTCAAAAAACTGATGGGTTGGTCCAAGATCAGTTTCTGTCCAAGTACCGTCACAAGCTGTCCCGGGTACTGGATAAAGACTTTGTCCTACCCAAGCATATGTGTCTGCTGTTAGTTCGTTATTATCGAAATTACCCAGCTGACAAACATTACCATTGTAATGCTGCTGACTGTCTACCTTGAGATCAATAGCACCAGCTGTGAAGACGTTGCCCGTCGAGGTCTCACTATCACTAAAAAACGCTCCTGTCCCTCCTACCACCGCTGCCCCGACGGCTGCGATGACCGAGAGACTCATTATTATTTTCTTGTTCATATCTTTTTTGGTTAAAATTAGTTTTCTACCGCATCGACTCGGTTGGCCGGGGAATGGCCTGCGGACGCTTCGCTACCCCAAATGATATTCAAAATTGCTGGCTCCCGAAGAGGATACTCGTCTATATACAACCAGACCCCTCTACGACAGCCCGCATTTTGAATGAACACACTCTATATACTCCTTTCGGTTTTTTCTTTATCTATCTTTTATTTGACAAACAAAAAACCGATAAAAGTCACACAGAAAAAACTCTGAGACTTTCATCGGCCTTCTTATACTTTTTGCTCTGCTGGTACCTAGGTGTGTGATCCATTTCAGAAAAAAATTCTGTATCGTCCCCCACTTCCATCTTCCCCTCTTGAGCAAAAACACTTGTAGAAGTTATGAAACAAAAGTAACTAACTTCATACATTACCTATCTCTCATGATATACCGCTCGTATTTTCTGTCAACCCGCCAAAAAAAGCCATTTTTTGAAACAAAATACCCCCTAACAAAGTCAGAGGGTATGTTTCCAAGAATATTTGCAGTCTTCTGTTAGGATGTACTCGTTTGGTGATGCGGTACACGAGATGACATCTCCGGCATCTTGAGTACCCCATGAGTAATATGCTTCATCAGGTTGATATGCTGCCATGCTCGATACAACATGAGGAATGGTGGCAGAACAATAGAGAGAAGAATGAGGAGGACAAAAAATACTGGTGCATACTCTCTGAAAACTTGCAGGTACGATGGACTGTTCGACTGTAGGGTCGGTAGCGTGGGTGCTGCAGAGGTCGGTGCTGGTAGTGTCGCACTCTCCTCTGACGGAATCACCGGTGTCTCGACTCCTTGGATGGCCGGTTCTGGATTGGCGATAGGGAGCGGCACAGGAGCAACCTTGTCCAGCACGGCCACTACAGGCGTCCCGAACATCTCTACCGTAACGATAGATTCTTTGCCATCAATCTTGCCCGTCACCACGGCCACCCCGATTTCTTTGTAACGCGTGCTCAGGATATTGGACTTATGCGTTGCACTGTTCATCCAGGCGGTATGCTGTTCTTTGGCATTGGTATAGTTGATAGCCAGATTCTCGCCAGCCGCACTGTAGCGGTATCCAGCTTCTTTCATCCAGTGCCAGGGTTCGACGCCTTTTGGTGACGTGTGAGCGAAATAGTCATTTTTGATCATGTCATTCGCTTTGTTTTTGGCCGCTTGTGCCAGCGTCGCATTTTCATGCAGTGTCGCCAGCCCTGCCTTGCTGCGCGCAGCATTGGCGAGAGCGATCACATCGGCCGGCACGATACCGGCAGCCACGGCATGGAGCACAAAGGCAAAACAGGCTACGACACCAATGATAAAAATCGGTACTATACCGTGGTGTATTTTTTTTTGTAGTGGTAAAACTGGTCCGACCTGATCCATAAGTTTGGTTTTTCCTGGTTTTTCTCTTTTTCCCTTTTCCCTTAGAAAAGCATAAAACGGGTTCGCACCCGTTTCACTTTATCTGGCTCTTTCAAGCCTCTTTGTATTCATTCTAGCACATTTTTCCATTTTTGTCAAAGAGTGTAGCCCCAGGTTCAACAAGTAAGTGCAACACTGTAAGATACTAGAATGCCTTCAAGTCAGGTATACTTGAAACAACTAACACTGAAAACCATGGAACAAGATTTCCCTGAAAAGGGCGTCCCTATTGCTCGGGTCATTGAAGAACACAAAACCAACTACATCCTTCGGGCAAATGGCGTCGAACTAAACGCGACCATACGCGGCACGTTTCACGTAACGGAGGATTTTCCTAAAGTAGGTGATTTCGTCGAATATGCTCCCCTGGCAGCCGGACAAGCGGTCATTGAGCGTATTCTGCCCAGAAAGACCCAGATCGTTCGTAATGCCTCTGATCGAACTCGGAAAAATGCTCCTCAAAAGCAACAAATAATTGCCACCAATGTAGATATCCTGTTTATTGTCATGGGTCTTGATGATGATTTCAACCTGCGGCGTCTGGAACGCTATTTGATGCTGGCAGAGCAAAGTAAAATTGCACCAGTTATTATTCTCAACAAAGCGGATACCGTCACTGATACCGGTTCGTATCGATCGCAACTTGCATCTCTCGCCTCTCAGGCACCTGTGCATTTTGTCAGCGCTCTTCATGGGACGGGTATGGAGGTCTTCGCCCAATACTTCCAGCCCGACACAACAGCGGTTTTGCTTGGTTCATCCGGTGCCGGGAAATCCACCATTACCAATTGGCTGTTAGGCACCGCGACGCAACGTACCAGTCCCGTTCGGGAAGACGATGGACGAGGGAGGCACACCACGACTTCTCGAGAACTCTTTCCCCTACCAGGAGGCGGCTTTCTCATAGATACCCCGGGAATGCGAGAGCTCGATATCATTGCAGTGGAGCAAAACGATGGCGATGTGTTCACAGAGATTTCCGCTCTCCGTCAGCAGTGCCAATACACCGATTGCGACCACGAAAAAAGTGAGGGCTGTGCGCTTCAAGCGGCCATCCTAGCAGGAGACATCGATGTAAAACAATTTCAAAGTTATCAAAAACTACAAAGAGAACAAAACTACCACATCACGAAAGAGAACTCGGCACTTTCTTTGAAACACAAGCAAAAGACAAAACGAGTGCAAAAAGAACACAACAAAATTTTAAAACGGAAGTATTCAAACCGGGATATCGCTACAGAAATTTCGTAGCAGAAAAAAACCGTCCTCCGAACGATTGTGTCGGGGACGGCTACGGCTTTCTCAAAACCAGACACCATTGGTGCCAGTGTTTCGGAGGGCGGCCTGCTACTGACGACGCCTGGTCAAAGTGCATAGGGTTGGCGTCAATCACTTCAAAACCTCTGCACAGCCTAAGGATATCGCTCTCGCGAAAAAAGGATACCGGCGCACCGCGAAGAACCCAATCATCTTCCGGGCCCAGTACATTGCAGGCAAAAACGCCGCCAGAACGCAGGCCCGACAACACACTTTCGAACACCTCCTCGACGAGAGCGCCCGGAAGAAAAAAGAGTGTGTTGCACGAGATCACAAAGTCAAAGGTGTTCGCCTTTACTTCGTAGGCTTGAATCGATCGTATGTGCAACTCCACACCGTCGGTGGAAAATGCAAGCGACTCATCTGAGTAATCGACCGCAACAACTCGTGCAAAGCCCCTGCGCTTCAGAAACCGTGAGTCGCGCAAATTACCAGCTCCGAGATCGAGAGCGGCACCCCTCTTCTCCACGTACTGTTCCAAGACGCTCACTACGAGCGAGTTTGGCTTTTCGCCTACACGATCGTGGTATTGATCCCACTTTTGACTCATTGGTTACTCCTGTTTCGGGATAGGGGTCTAGAAGACCCGGCGATGTCAGCAAATATTGTAGAGGTACGAAGAAGTATGATGCAGTAAAAAAACAGAATAGTCAATACCTGGTTCGAATCGCTACACATGCTCTTCTTTGCTGATTTGTCACAGAGGAGTTTGGGTGTACGATAGGATTATCTATAATCTTGAACAAAAAACTATGAAACAAATGCAATTCTCCATCGAGATTCGTGCCTCCAAAGAAAGGGTTTGGGATACTCTATGGCAAGACGAAACACTGCGACAATGGGCTGGTATCATTGATCCCGGAACATACATGGTAGGCGACCTGGAAGAAGGCAATGAGGTACAATATATCTCTGGAAACGGCTATGGCGTAACCAGCAAAGTTCTCAAGCTGATGCCAGGCGAATTTTTGTTGCTCAGACACAGTGCTGATACACAAGATACCGGAAAGCAGGAACGCGAAAAGGAATGGACTGGCGGTGAAGAAAGTTACACCCTAAAAGAGGAGGATGATACTACGACTCTCGTCGTTACCTTTGATGTTCCGGAAGATATGGAGGAATATTTTCAAATCACCTACCCCAAAGCCCTGGAGCAAGTAAAACTATTGGCTGAAAGAAAGTAGTAATAGTTTCCACCCATCATCAAGAACAAAAATGAAACTACTTCTCTGGCTCGTCCTACCGATAATATTGCTCGCACTCTATTTTGTTGTGCCTCAATTAAAAAATCGGCCACAGGCGGAACTTGAATCACCAATCCCCACAAGAGAAGAGCCTACCGCTACTCCCACACCCGAGCCTGTATCACTCTCTGTTTCTCCAGCTACTCTCATCCAAGGAGAGCCAGCATTCATCACCGTAAATGGTCTTGCCTCCCTCTCAGCCGTTCAATCACTCACTCTGGATGATAAGCCTCTCGCGATATTTGTTGACGAGGGTAAGCTTGCAGCACTTGTAGGAATCGATTTGCATCGAACACCTGGTTCGTACCCGATTCTTCTCACCCTGGCAGATGGACGAATCATCGAGGAAAAAATTGAAGTAGGGCTGAGGACTATGGCCACGACAGAATTTGATATCCCCGAGCAGTTGGGAGGCAACACACCCCAAGCGGAACAAGAACTTACCAACACTTTGGCACAAGACACGGTAACCCTGAACACTATCACCGCTACCATAAGCCCTGAAAAGCTTTGGAATGGGCAGTTCCGACTCCCCCTCGCCGGATCTCCTACCGTGACAGATGTGTACGGTTACAGCAGGCAGACAGGATCCGTAAACCTCAGCCACAATGGTACTGATTTTCGAGCACCCGTCGGCACACCCGTCTACGCCATGAACTCAGGTACTATAGTCTTTGCTGGAAGTTTCAGAAACTATGGCAAGACCGTCATCATTGACCATGGTTTGGGTCTGATGACTCTATATATGCATCTCTCAGAAATTGATGTTGCATTGAACGACGGTGTGGAAAAAGAAGATATCATAGCAAAGAGCGGCAATACGGGCTATTCTCTCGGTCCCCACCTGCATCTCTCAGTCCGCATGGGTGGTTTCTCGATAGATCAAGAGAAATTTCTTGAACTTATGGGCTCGAGATAAGTTCAATGATCAGGCTCGACTTCCACATTTAAATCCTACTGCCAAAAATAGAAATAAAAAAATCCCTCAAATGAAGGATTTTTTTATTTATGCTCCCTCTAGTGGATGAACTTAGGACTCTAGATTGGGGAAATATTGGAAAAAGTTTAGAAAAACTAGAGTGGGTCGGGCTATAAAAAGAAAACGGGCTGCCCAATTGTTTGAGCAGCCCGTGTCGTTCGGTCGTTGCTGTCGTTCAGCAGTCACGCACCGAAAGGAGGCGTCCGCCATGGTGGGTTCCGCCTTTCGAAAGCATCCACGGGGCGTAGGGATAGATTCGGGCTTGAACGCACTTTCCCTTTGCCTTCTCACCGATGAACGATGCCCACTGACGGTCATCCGTCGAAAAAGTGAGGTATGAGCTGTCACTCTGCTTGATGGCCACACTCGCCTGAAAAACGGGAGCTTGGCCGGCTCCAACAATCGCACCCTCCGGCATGGCTGATGTCACCGACTCCAGGCGGCCGCTGATGTCCTGTGACTTCAGGTAGCCATACAGACCGACCCCACTTCCGCCACCAAGAAGTGCTGCTGCGATGATGCCGATGATCGCCAGAACAATCATCAATTCGATTAACGTAAAACCATTGCGATACTGTTTCATTTCGTGATTCTCCAAAGGTACCTCCTGTAACGCCAGGACCTGCGCCGTTTGCTAACGGAAATGAAAAAATAGCACATATGTGCTATTTAGTCAATGTCTTGCTCTAACTATTAAATCAAGTTCGAACCTTATCTAATAGATCTCAACTAGATTAGAGGACGATGTTCGAACCTAAGTAAGCGAATTTATCTTCTGGTCAGAAGGAAAAAGGCTGAATCCTAGGAAATGCTTATCATCAGGCCTTACAAGGGTTTTGGGAGTATAACCGATGAGTAACCCCATATCTCTCACTGCAGTTAATCTGCCTTGATCATCAAAATCTGCATTTTCCTCGTGTCCGAAGACATTAAAGATCATCGGGGAAGCACTTGAAATGAATACATCAGGAAAATGTGTTGCTAACATTGATTTATAGTCCACACCACTACCAACTAATATTGGAACAATACTAAATCCGTTTGAATTCTGAAGTTCCATTTCAAAAGTTGTATTTTGCATTTTCATTATTAAAGGTGTGTCCTTACCTATAAGTTTCTGACCTAAGGCATCCTGATAGATAGAAAGAATCAAAAGAGGAGCAAAGAAAGTTTCACCTATTTTAGAGGGATTAGAAGGCATCTTAGTAACTTCAAGTCTTTTTATTTCTTTCCCACTTTCATCACGACAAGTAAAGTGGGTATTCCCATCCTTGTGAAAAGAAATATGATCAATACTGAAGTTTTTTGTTTCTTCAGTATGAATAGGAGGAACATAACCATCTCTCCAGAGGATTCTAAAGAAAAACTCTTCCTCCTTATTATGACTTAAAGAAGCAAAATAGTTTTTATTGTCTCCTAATTTGTACCCTAGATTTATATTCATACACCAAATTATACCAATATAGGTTCGAACTCCAATAGAAGGTATAAAAAACAAGGCCTGTTCAAGCCTTGTTTTCAGGTGCTCCCCCTAGTGGACAGACTTAGAACTCTGGATTGGGGAAGTATTGGGAAGATAATAAGAGAAATGGAGAGTGTTTTGGTATGAAAAAAGAAAAAAGCCGCTGGGCGATACCAAACGACTCATAGGTCAATCAATGCTCGCACAAATGCTTAGCCTTTCCAGCGTGGCGGGAGTTTCCCGATCAACCAATCGCTGTAAGAAATCCCTTTGGCTTCACATCTGGATAACATCCCTTCCCCTAGAATGTAATCGCTGTGCCAGTAAACAATTCTCACGTCAGTTCTCGGTTTCCGTCCGGTGAACGGCGCATACTCAAGAACCTTTTCCCCTGAACCGTTGCATCCATCGCAGATGGCAGCAACGCCGTCAGGCTCCCATGGACCCTGACGTAGACCAGTGCCGCTACAATCTGGGCATTGCACCTCAATTCGTATCTTTCCTTCTGAGCTCAAACCGTTCTCCTTATTTGCTATTCCACCGTTAAACCAGTGCGGCTATTGCGGAGCCTAATACTTGCAACTGTGTAATCTAGTATTTTTTTAGATTGAAGTCAAGAGTAAAACATAAATAGAGGCTCTATAAAGCCTCTATTTTAATGTTGCTCCGCATCGTGAAGGACGTTAGAACCTGTTAGTATAAAAAGCCCTGAGTGCTACTAGTTTCGATCATTTGTTAGTCATAAAAAAGCGTGCTATTGTGAGCATAATTTGTGCTGTTTCAGGCATAAAGATGTCTCGTACCTTTAGGAGAATCCCAGACTAAGGAGAATATCGTGAAGAGGAAAGACCGTCAGTTGGCTATATCTCAGAGCGGAAGACGAGTACTCGACATCCCTCTTGATCAGCTCCACTTCGACCCTCATCAGCCGCGAGTCAGGTTCACGGAAGAAGGAATTGCTGAACTTGCTGAAAGCATCAAGAGCCAAGAGATGCAGCAACTCCCTGTCGTCAATTTCGGCTATACCGAGGGCGGCAAGGATCACTACTACATCAAGGCTGGTGAGCGACGCTTCCGGGCTCACCTGCTCCTACGTCGTGAAGTGATGCCCTCCCTTGTGGAACCGGTTGCCTACGATGGAAAGCGCAGCGTTACCCGGCGGCTGGCTCAAGCGGCCGAAAACTCATCGCGCGAACCGCATACCCACGCCGAGATCATTGCCATCATGAGCGATGTCGTCCAGGAGGAAGTGCTGAAGCGGGACGAAAAAAACACCGGTTCCATCGAGATTGCTTTGGGTCGAGTCGCTCAAGCCTTCGGAAAGAGTCGGCCGTGGGCTGTGAATTACTACACGCTCACACATCTCCACCCCGAACTCCGCGAAATGCTTGATGACCCAAATGACGAAGAGCGGCTGAATTTCGGTGCCGCCGTCGCACTCGCTCGTATCCCGGCCGAGCAGCAACATGAGCTTCTGATCCAAGGCAAGCGGATGAAAGAGAGGGGTGGTCACGCACTCATGTACCGCTTCATTGTCCAGCAAGCTCGCGCCATCCGCGAGAACCGTGGCATCATGCCTCGTGGCCGGAAGCCATCCGACGACAAAGCCATTGTGGTTACAGCGGTCGAGCGTCTTCACCGTCATGCAATGGTGTTCTGCGGCGAGCGGCGATCATCGCAACACAAGGCTTACCTCATGGGTGTGCTCGAGCAGATGTCGATCATCGAAATCGACCAGCTCCAGCATATGCTCCGTGAGGCGCTCCTCACGTTCCAAACGTTCAGTAATCTCGCCCAAGAGCGCCGTGATGCCTTGTATCAAAAGCAAGGCCTGCGCGTCGCACGATGATTTACTGCATCTGAGTCACCAGCCCTGGAAACATTTTCCGGGGATTTTTTTTCATTAATTGCTTCGTTACCGAAAAATGTGATAGGCCTCAAATTTCATTGCTCCCACTAGTGAACAAACTTACTTGCCTACCAACATGCGGGGAACTCTGGATTGGGGAAGCATTAGAAAGATGATAGAGGAGATGGAAAACGATTTGGTATGAAAAAGAAAAAAGCCGCTGGATGATACCAACGGCTTGAGATGGGTTCACCTTAACAAAAACTTCCTAGGAGTCTCATGAGGCGCCGTTCTCGAACTCCGCCAAGAACTTCTCCCAAGCAGGACTCCTATGGAAATACATCTCTCCCCAGAAATGATTTCGAAGAAGACCGTGCAGTTCGTACCTCCCCCAGAAAGCCATCATCTTGAATTCCCTTTCAATCTCCGGGTCGGGAACGGAAACAGACTGCATGTTTTCGTCCATCAGTTCTAAGTCAAATTTACTGAAGAAATCATCGTTGAATTCCGGTGCCTCCAACCAACCTCCAGTTGTCTTCGGCTGCCAACGACTTGAGTTCAACCGAAACCCGAAAAAGAGCGCCGGGTAGTTTTTCTGTTTATCACCGTCGCGCGGTATGCGAAGTTCAATTCCTGACGGATATTTGTAACTTGTTCCTGTCGTTTTTCTCGCACCATATTCCCTCCCCTGTCGATCTTTCCCGATGAGGAGGATGGCGCCCTCGGATGGTGAGCCGATGACATAATCGACACTTGCCAGGATTTGACCGTCTCGCGGGTATCCCTGTTCCGAACGAATTGCAATCATCGTGATGCTCCTTACGTACTCTTGGAATCTGCCAAGCCAGAAACAATACTACCTATTTTCTTGTTAACGAACATTTTATTATCCTCTTTTATATTTTTTTGTAAATAGCAAAAAAACCATGGTAAGGCCTGTTCTCACAAACCGCTATAGTGAGCCATTTAAAAGAAAAAACGCCGTACCTGTAGGTCGTGCGCTTTGGTGCAGATGTTCTGTAATAGACTAGTCAGTCAAGTCCACGCTCAACTATCCTTCAATCGATCATCGGGGAAATACAGCTTTCTTAGCAAATGGAATGAACGCCAGGATCAGCACTATCCAAGCGATCCGTACTGCCTCAATGTTATTGCTCAAAAATGGAGCAAAGAAAAAACTAACTATCAGGGCAGATATGCATAAGAATGTGCCTATCTTCGCTAACTCTTCGTCTTCAGAGTAGGCATAGCACAAATCCCCCCAATTCCACCTAAAAGCCAATGCATACATCGTTAACAATCTCCATACGAATACAAGGTAGCCAATATTGAACGCTACCATGATGAAGAGGTAAAGATTGGGATTTCGCTTCGAGTATTCGTAACTCAGGAAATCGGGAGAAGCATTCCTAAGCCAATGCAGAAATGGATCCCGCAAAACCTCGCCATACCTAAATGCCAATGCTGCCACAAAAATGAACCCTGCTATCTTAGCAATACGAACAGACATAAAGACCTCCGTAGAAATGGCAAAAGCTCCATTACACTTAAAGGATAGTTATCTATTTTAAAGAACATTGTATTATCCTCTTTTACTGATTTTTGTAAATAGGGTAACAAAAAACAAGGCTTGGATAAGCCCTGTTTTTAACTGCTCCGCATCGTGAAGGATGTTAGAACTATATTTGAGCAAAAGAATGATGCAACAATCTATATTCCTAGCTTTGAAATGTCGTTTGCGTAGGTTACCCCACCCTGCTGTTCACCATTGTTGCCGTATAAAAAATCAATCCTTGATGAGAGTTTCTGTATACCCAAGACCAACGAGGCACTCATACGCTTCCCATACTTTCTGAGGGATGTCCTGTTCAATTTGAAATCCTTTTTTTGGGTATTCTCTTATCCGTTGTAAATCGCCCACCATAGCATGCATCCAATGCTCGCCACCATAACCACTCTTTTTGTATTCCTCAAAAGAAATCTGCGGCGAGGTCACGATGAGCTCAATTTCAGGCCACCAGATTTTTCCCGTCGCAAAGGTACGCCGTTCCATGTATGGCTTTTGTACAACAATAACAGTCTTAACCGTAACCCCCTTTTCCTTCAAAAGACTTTTGGTAAACTCATAATTTTGACCTGTATTTTGTGATTGGTTTTCAATGATGATGGTTTCATCGGGAACACCTAGCTTCCGAGCGATACCAGCAAAAATATCCGCTTCAGCCATACCACCAAAGTCAGCCCACGCAGGATTATCTTTATGAATTGTTCCCGAACCTGAACAGACTAAATAAGGTGCCCAGCCATCAAGCCATAATTTTGAAGCATACGCACCAACTCTGATGTCATGACTTCCGAGGACTAGAATAGCGTCCGCTTTTTTAAGCTTGTGATGAAGGAGCATATAATCCCATATCAGTTGTAATGCCTCTTGTTTTTCCATAAGTTTGAGCCTATTAAATTTATCTAATCACTACTAGGTCGTTCCAATGAATTTTCCATATGTATATAAAAGTAATTAACATTTACAGTATACCAGGTTCTAACGTCCATTGCGGGTAACAAAAATAGAGGCTCAAACAAGCCTCTATTTTCTTAGCTCCGCATCGTGAAGGACGTTAGAACGGTGATACGAAAACGAGAGATGCCTTTTTATATTCCTTCAGTATAAGAACAAAAAGTTGGTTAAATAGTATCTCATCTGACCTCATTTATTAACATTCGTGAAAAGTTCAATGAGTTTTTGGATTCTCGCTTGTTTCGCTAAGTTCTTTTCTTTCAACCTATTCAATTGGTCAGTATTATAAATAGCTTCAAGAGCTGGCCCTTCGAGAACCTCACGGGCCATCTGCAAAGCAGATAAATCGCTCTCAAGTCTATTCTGCACTCCAGCATATTCACCAGATTGGAACTCTCGTAAAAGTCGTCGGGAGACAACTAGTATTTCCCTTGCATCTCCAATCCTGTCGACCCTGTCTTCATGTTCCCATTCGGAATCGCGTTCAGAGTCTTGATAAATATCTGTGTCATCCACAGGATTATTTTCTCCGCTCCCCTCCTCCCCAATATTTTCGAGCTGGGACAAGGCATCATCAATCTCTTCGTTTAGATATTCGGAAATAGACTCCAGGCCTGTTGGCACTGAAAAACCACCTTCTGCTTTTTGCAATTCTTTATTATTGTTTTCTTGGTTTGTTGGCTGTGGAAATTTTGGTTCTCCGGACATAATATAATCTGTCTTATAAAGATTACCTCTTTCAATTTTATCACACGTTCTAACCTACTGCTTATGGTATAAAAAATGAGGCTTACTAAAGCCTCAAATTTCATTGCTCCGCATCGTGAAGGACGTTAGAACCGTGATACAGAACCAGAAGAAATCCATTTTCATACCTGATGTAAGTTTTTAGAAAAAAGAAAAAAGCCGCGTGGCAATACCATGCGGCTTCCGAACATGTCAGAAAGTCGATTCACTGGGACATCGATTGGAGTCGGGTCCTCAGCTTCATGAGCCGAGAACAGAATTCTTGCTCGGTCAGAACCGTCTCACTCGGGTCAGGGTTGCCGATACTGTGCGTGAGTTCTTCGTCTCCCGACGCAAGGAGCGCTGCTCGAAAGTCAAGATTCTCGAACAAAGCATCAAACAGCCGGTCGAGCAGGTTCTGATATTCCTGGGAATGCCTGCCATACTCCCTGCCCTGCCACCAGAGCTTCTGGGTATTCTTCCAGACCTCGTTGCGTTCTTGGCCCTTGGCTTTCGCTTCACGGCCTGGAAGCTGGCAGACTTCACGCTGCGATTCAGGGTCGTCAAACTTGAACGACTGAATGGGACCTTCTGCCCCGGCACACTTCACCCCATCAAAGACAAAGGGGTGAGCACTGAAGTTCGAAAGAGCACCAGCCGGGCCAGGCGACTTGCCTCTAATGTCCATGAGTTACCTCGCTTTTGTGAAGAACTGGAAGTAGGAGTATACGTGAAAGAAAGCTGCAAGTCAATGATTCGGTTCTAACCTGTTCTTCAGGGTATGAAAAACAAGGCTTGAGTAAGCCCTGTTTTTAACTGCTCCCTCTAGTGAATGAACTTAGAACTTTTGATTGGGGAAGTATTGTAAAAATGATAAGAGAAATAGAAGTCGTTTTGGGATAAAAATAAAAAAGGCCGTTTCCCGTTTGGGACGTACCTTCGTGCCATCTTGGTAGCGCGAGCTATCACTGGTTGAAGTCGAACTCGCTGATCTCTTCCCAGCAGTCGTAGCTCTCAATCGGGAGCGTGAGGAACGCGTCGCGTGGCATGATGCGACCAGTCTTGCCGTCAATGCTGACGACGAAGATCTTGCCGACATCCGTCGCCGCGATGGGCACTGTCTTCATGACCGAGCGCCCGCGCATCTTCATCCGCTTGGCATCGCGCCGATGCAGGTCACCAGCTGACTCCTCTGCTTCAGCGATGGCCACCTTGATCTTGAAGGTGCCGTTCCACTTGCCGTCACCATCAGTTGTGTCCGGGTAAAACTCCACGACCGTGAGTTTCCGGCCAGAAAGGAGTTCATTCAACACCGTGTCGTCACTGATGACGATCACTGGGGTGTCGGAATCAGCCAATGCGGACTGTTGACGCAGCTCACCCACTCTTGCCTTCATCGCATCTCCTTGGTTGCACAATGTCCACATGGACAAACAAAAATAGCACATATGTGCTATTTTGTCAATGTCTTGCTCCCCTTGGTGGATGAACTTAGAACTTTAGATTGGGGAAGTATCGAGAAAAGTTTAGAAAAATTAGAGTTAGTGAGGGTATAAAAAACGAGACCGCGGGCAGTTACCTACGGCCTCAATCTCGACACTTCTCAAGAAGGCTGTTGAAGCGCTTGTTTGATGTAGTCAGCGTCTTTCGAGTCAATCAGGTTGTGCGGGATTTCATCCAAACCAACCCAACGCCACTCAAGGAACTTCTCCGGTTCCAAGCACCGCGGTTCTTGCTCGGTTCTGCACAAGAACATATGGACTTGGTCGGCACCATACGCGTCCCGATAAGCGCCCTCCTTCACCCCGAGCAATCGGACGATGTGGAGGTCGGTTACGGCAATTTCCTCCGCTACCTCGCGCCTCAAACCTGCTTGCGGTTCTTCATCTGGTTCGCAACGGCCACCAGGAAGAGTCCAGACAGGATTTCCCTTTTCGTATTCACGGAGACCCATCAACACCCTCCTGTCTCTGACGATGAGCGCAACTGCACAGGTATGGTGCGTGGGCTTTTCTCGCCCCTGATAGAAATCATAATTTGAATCGGCCATAGCGTTGACTCTCCTATAACAAAGAACTGTTATTGTGGCTTCACTGTTGTGAAGATTAAATAAATGCGATTTCAATATACTCCCATATTTTAATAACTTTGACTAGATTCAGGTTCGAATCCTATTCTGGGTAAAAAAACAAGGCTTGTTACAGCCTCGTTTTGTTGGCTCCGCGGACTGGACGCTATCAGAACCTCCCTTATCTTTCCTTCAGGGTTTTCACGAGAGATTGGAGCGAAGGGTCGTAGCCGTCAGTAGTATCCACCTCAATCAACTCCCCTCCCAAATCAAGGGCTTCCGTAAAAAGCTCTGCGTTTTCATCTAGGCGCTTGGTGAGGTCTTCGATAGAAGCCAAGATTCTATCGGGTACTTCAGACTTTTCTCTCTCGATGAATCTTTCTCTCGCCTTTAGTGTTCGACAGTGAATGTTTACCACCGTACCGAGGGCGAGAAGTTGTTTCACGTCTGTTTCAGATTTTCCTTTGTAGAGAGTAGCGTCTGCTACCAGGCTGATATTATTTGAAAGATAACTTTTTATGAGGGAGTAAAAAAGAGGAACACCCGTAGACACTACGTCAGCATTCTTATCCCGAAGCGTAAAACGCAACCCCCAGTACAAAACATCCCGATTGATATGAGGTAGACAGAGCTGCTCGGCAAGTTTGCGCGCAAGAACAGTTTTCCCTGAACCGGGGGCTCCACTTACTAAAAATAATATTGGGATACATTTAATCATATGAGTAATTATACCAGGTTCTAACCTACTACTTAGGGTACAAAAAATGAGGCTTTAGTAAGCCTCAAATTTCATTGCTCGCTTGGCGGGATAGCTTCCGAACCTTTGATTGGGAACGGGCTTTCCCTGATCCAAGTGTTTCATTGAGAGAGGTGCAGAAACTTCTAGCTCTTTGCGGATAGCTCCTCGAGCATCCCTGAGTCTTTCAATGGTTTTGATTCGATTTTCCCATTTCTTTTAAAGACTTTCTTAATTTTAGCGCCCGGCTTCGAACGTAGAATTTCAAACCTGTCATTCTGAATAAGAATCGCGGAATTATCATCCAATGCCAAAGCGACACCTGGCGTTCGCAACATCATTTCCTTGATACCAGGATCACGCAGTTTCTTTTCCCGAATATGATGAGGGCTTACGGTAAACGGCAGAAATCCGAGCGCGGAAACTCGCATGAACGATTCCGTTTGTTTCCCGTTTTTCATGAACCGCCGGGAATCGCTTGATCCGTATCGGAACCAAGCAATCGCGCCCGCACTCAGACCAGAGAGGATGATGCCTTTTTCATACGCTTTCCGCAACAGTTTGTCCACGCCACACTTTTTCCATATTCGAAGCATCCGAAGCGTATTTCCCCCACCGACGTAAACGATGTCAGCCGAAAGGATCTTTTCTTCGATTTGTTTTTTGGTACGCTCCCCGCAAACAAGAAACAGCACGTCAGTCTCACACCCGAGCTTCTTCCCATATACACTCTGAAATGTTTCCCAATATCTGATAGCGTCATTGCTTGCCGTCGGGATAAAGAGAGCTTTCGGATGTTTCTTCTGTGCGAGTTTTACAATAGCGCGGTCAATAGGAAGGGTTTCGAGATCCCGTAACTCCCCTCCTCCAATAGCGACTATGGTTTTCATAAAATTGATACTAACAGTACGTATCCAATATACCATGTTCGAATCCCGTTTTAGGCAACAAAAAACAAGGCTTGTTACAGCCTCGTTTTTAGGTGCTCCGCATCGTGAAGGATGTTAGCACCGTGATTCAGGAACACGAGTACATTTACGTTCCTACACTCAGCTTCATCAAATAACAATTGCTTCGCCATCTCTCAGGGTTTTATAAGGAATCCCGTGTTCCTCACAATATGCCACTTCTTTCTGAATATTATCTGATTCCTGGTGATCTGAATTGTGGTGTGGCATAAAAGCAAAATCTATCAGACCAAGGCCCTCCCAGATAGTTTCGCGTTGTTCCTCATAAGGATGGTCTGTTGCATCATCAACGATTGAGTAACTTTTCAAAGTAGGGGAAAGCACGCATCCGGCTGCGCTGTAACCCGCATAAACAAATTTCTCAGGAACTTCACTGTTAGTAAGAATGCTATCCAGACCACTCAGCTTCATTGCCTGCCGAAGGACAAAAGTATTCCCACCACTAATAAAGAGGCCTCCTAGTTCTGAAAGCCTTGTCTTGAGTGTCTCTTTTTTTAAAAAGTATTCTTTTAGGTCTAGTAAGACTGGATGCAACCCGATTTGTTCCAAACTCTGCATATCCTTTTCGACATGTATCATCCTTCTCTCCGCATCAGCCTTTGTGAAGTCTAAAGCATTAGGAACATAGCCAACACTTTTATTGTCAGAGAATAAAATCGTGAGCTTCTCGGGTTCATCTCCGACCTTATATGATGATAAGTAGAGTTTCATAGTTTTTAGTATAACACTGGTTTTAATTTCACATTAGAATAATAAAAAAGGCGTCCCTGCAACAATGTGCCGGAGCGCCCTAGTGACCAACGTTTCAATCTCCTCGCTGCTTCCACTTCCTCTGAAACAGCTTCGTGAGAAGGGAGTGGATCCACGCAAGTATCGAGAAGCCTTCTGTCCTCGTACCCGGGACCGCGTCCAACGCTTCGGGATGGGAGCGAAGGAACTTCGCCCCGCTCATTTCATCCCGCTCATATGAGTCCATAAACATGTCAGCCTCACTTGTGAACAATGTATATTTATTATATCAGACTCTCATCCCCACTTTAAGAATAATAAATAATGAAGCTTTATTAAGCCTCAAATTTCTTTGTTCGCTTGAAGGGACAGCTTCCGAGCGTTTGAATGGGAACGTGTGTTTCCTGATGCTAGTGTTTCGCTAAGGGAAATAAAACAACTGCTCGCACTATACTAAATAATAAATGTGCTCGAATAAAAAAAATGGGCTTTTGATTGCTCAAAAGCCCAGCGTACACCCCCCTACATCTTTTCCGGTACTTGGACACTCATCATCGCCAGCCCGTTCTTGATAACCTGAGCTACCGACTTGATAAGCGCGGTCCTCGATAAACGTAACTGAGGATTTTCCGTTCCTAGAATAGATGCTTCGCCATAGAAGCTATTGAACAGCGCTGCCAGCTCTTCGAGGTACGTACAGATGTCATGTGGGGAGTCCGTTTCTTGTGCCCTCAACACGACCTGCGGAAAAAGCAAAAGCTTTCTCGCAAGAGCAAACTCTCCATCAATCTCATAAATCACGGGCTCGTCGACCAGATTGCTAGCGTCCCGAGGAAAAGTTTCCGTGAGTTTCCGCAGGATCGACAGGATACGAACGTACGTATACTGCAGATACGCCGCACTACCGCCCTCGACATTGAGCATCCTCTCCCAATCAAACGAGATATTCTTCGAACGGGACTGCCTAAGGTCGTTATAGATGACCGCACCGACCCCAACTACCTCTGAAATCGCATCCAGCTCAGCAGTCGTAAGGTCAGAGTTTTTGGACGCGAGGACCTCACGTGACTTGCTAACCGACTGCGCCAGCAGGTCTTCCAACTCGATGAGCGTCCCACCTCTGGTCGACATTTTCTTGCCGTCCCGCATAACCATCCCAAAGTCGATGTGCTTCACCTCGACGGGCGAATCTAGATACCCGATCTTCCGGGCAAATGCAAACATCTGTTGGAAATTCAAGGCTTGCTCGCTCCCAACCACATACAGGATGACGTTTGGACTGAATGTGTCTATGCGGAATTTCAACGAGGCCAGATCACGCGAAACGTACAGGGTTGATCCGTCGCTCTTCCTCAGCAGGAATGATGGGAGATCTCCCAGACCATCCACCACTACCGCGCCGGTCTCACTGTCAATCCGGCACGTGCCGCTTTTGAGACATTCATCCACGACCGTACCAGCCGCTTGTACGAAATAACTCTCCCCGAGATACAAGTCAAAACTGATACCAAGCCTTCCATACACCCGGCCGAAGTCAGCGATACTTAGGTCACGGAACCGTCTCCAAATAGCCAGAAGTGTCGGATCGCCGTTTTCGAGATCGGCAAACAACTTCCGAGCATCATCCTCCATTGCTGGGTTGTCCTTCGAAAGGTTGTGGAAACGAACATAGAGGTCTTTGAGCTCCGTGATGGGATTCAGATTGATTCGCTCCTCATTGCCCCAGTGCATGTAGGCGTAAACAAGCTTTCCAAATTGAGTCCCCCAATCACCGAGGTGATTGTCTCGAACTACAGCATAGCCGGTCTTTGCATAGAGGTTGGCCAAAGCTTGCCCAATGATAGTAGAACGCATGTGTCCGACACCAATTGGTTTGGCGACATTCGGCGATGAGTAATCAACAAACACGGTCTTTCCGACATTGGTATCGCTTCCACCATAGGCCTCACCGTGTTCCTGAACACTGGAAACGACTGCCGTGTACACAGCGTCCTTATCCAAATTCACATTCACGAATGGACCAGTCACCTCCGCCGTTTTGACAAACATCAGATTGGCCGAATTGATCGCATCAGCAATCTTCTTGGCCAACACCTGAGGCGACTGTTTCAGTAACTTTGCCAACGAAAAGGTCTCGATAGCAAAATCACTCTGCACATGAGACGGCGGTGATTGCAGCTGGAAGTTTGGCACCGGCACTCCCAGGATAGACGTAACTACCCCAAGCAGTTCCTGCTCCACTTTGTAAAACGGATAACTGGCACGTGTCGGATTCTTCCTTGTTTGAATCTCACGCTGAAGATGTTCCACTGCTTTTTGAATCGCAGTAGCTTCTACTTGTTGATACGCCAGAAAGGCGTCATGGCTAGAGTCGGTCTTCATGGCGATACTCCTTGTCTATGAGACATTATAAAGGGAATGGGTTAACTATTTCTAGTATTATCAGGCCATCTTTAATAACCTGTCAATAAGAAACTTTCATTGTTAATGAACATATCATTCTGCTATATCAGAAGCTTTTTGTCAAACAAACAAATAAATTTGTAGCCATCACGCTGTATTTGCATAAATTACTCGATTATAGTACAGTCCGCACCAAGGAAATCTGAGAGTTAATTTCTCAGGTTTGTGTCTTCTTTTACAATTGAAAGCTAGGAGAAATGCCATGCTACCTATCAATGTCATCCGTCATGCAGCACTATTCGCCAGGTATCTGGAAGAAAATACTGCTGTGATTCATCAAGTGCTTCGTCAATACCAAAGCAAAGAAGTTATTGACGATGAGATCCAGAGGTCCTTGGATACCCTGCAAAATCTCGCGGAGATTGGCAAATACTTCACTGTCTTGCCACTTTCCCAGAAAACAGCCGCGTTCCTACCATTGAATCTGCCTTTGTACTCCTTCGTTCTCTTTGCGGCCATACCCTCATATCAGTCTGTATCTCTGTTTATTCGAGCCCCACAGAAATTGCAAAGCGTCTTTGAAGAACTCTTCAGTGCGCTCTCGTTTGAAAGACATTATCCAAACATCCACCTTTTCAAAGGGTCTCGCGAAGGCTTTCTGTCAGAGCACTGTAAGGGGGCCTCAGTTGTCCTTTTCACAGGAAAGTATGAGAACTTCTTGCGTGTACGCAAGTCATGCAACAAAAAAACTCTCATCTTGTACAACGGCGTTGGACACAATCCGCTCGTGATCACTCCCAGTGCGAATCTTGACTTGGCCGTCGCCAAGACATTACAGGTCAAGCTCTTCAATAATGGACAGGATTGCGCCGGACCAGATAACATACTGGTTCATGGTTCCATTATCGATGAATACTTGATGCGGCTGATAAAAAGCCTTTCACAGGTGCAGTGTGGTACCACTTACCAAGATGATGCTACCATCGTGGGCCCGCTGTTTGAAACAGATTCGCTATTAGGAGTAGCCGGCCTGATTTCGAGCATGCGAGACGAGGGGGCTACTATCCTCTACGGAGGGCAGTTCGATCTCCAACACAACGTCATGCTCCCATGTGTTATGAGGACGTCGCTGCATCAGTTGCGGAACTTTACCGAGTTGTACTCCCCTCTCATTCTGGTTACTGAATATGATCACGACCATGACCTAGGGCTCTACTTTGATGGACCGAATGCTGAGTACGAAGGCAAAGCAATGTACGTTTCCTTATTTGGCGAAAGTGACTACGTGCAGGGTGTAACAGGAAGTATCATCCTAAAGAACCGAACCATCCACGACATCGAACGCGGAGTCGAGGAATATGGTGGCTACAGTCCAGGGGCGTCATCGGTCTCGTTTCAGGATGTACATATTGCCAAGCCATTACTCATTCCGAGGGAAATTTACAACTTCCTGTCGCCACTAAATGGACAACACCTGCTTGCATCGGCTGTCGCTGGGCAGGGAGATCTTGTACGGAAGCTAATCTCGGCTAGTTTCCAAGAGGCTGTGGCAAACATTTTTGGCACAGAACTCGAATTTGCCTTCATTTTTGGCAGCTTCGCCTCTAATAGAGACAAGCGACACTCGGATCTCGATACATTTGTTTGTGTACATGAAAAACGACCCGAACAAATCGAGCGCTACCTCACCTGGTTGTTCTCTATGCATGAGATGTTTGGAAGAATTCCTGACTTCAAATATCCGACTGAGATAGTTCTTCTTTCTGAACTCCAGTCCGCTGTGGTGCAACTATCGACGCTCGAACTCTCTACGACAATGAACGCTGCCAAAAAGTACGATGTCATGGTTTGGTGTCATTCACTCTCACAACCGTGGATTGGAGCAGTAAATCCGGAGCGAATCCTTCCTCAGTGGAAAGACGCCTTCCCGACTAACTCAAACCGCATACTGCGATCATTCCTAATAAGCATTGAACAGGCGGTCTCATCCGGATCCGACATCTCACAACTTAAACCGGAGCTTTACGAAATTCCACGAGATGAGCCAGGGCTGTCAAACTACATCGATAACCTCAAGGGACGAGGATTGGTCAATGTGCTCAAAATGATTCCTTTCGAGGAAATTCCAGTGCATATCGATGTCGTCATGAACTTGGTCGCCACACGCGAGTTCATGGGGAAAAGCCTCTTCGCGGTAAATTCCGCCACGCACCTGCATAGTCCCTACTTCCGCTTCGGCGTGGTAGCTGATTAACCGAAAATGTAGCAAAGACTGCATCCTCGCACCCATCCACTTGGGTGCGTTTTTTTTATAGAATCAAAGGAATATCCGGCTCATACCATCGTACGCGATTGTGTATTCTTTAAACCTCTGTTCGAGATCACTATGCGTAAGACCTTGATACGATCCTATGTTGGTAAGAATTATCTCTTCCGCTTTAAGGTTTCCGAGAAACGGAATAATCTGATCCTTCTTTAAGTGAGTACTGTCATCATCAATATCGGATTCAATGTATGTGGCATCCGTGATTATCGCGTCAATACCATTGATCAAATCAACCGTGGCTGGGGGCAACCCGAAAAGATCCGAGAGATAGGCCAATCTCTTACCAGTCAACATATCCTCAAACAAGAATCCACTCGTTCCCTCAACATGATCAACAGCAAACGGAGTAATCTTTATGTTATCAATCAAAAATGAATCATGTGATTTAAATAATCGGAAATCAACGTTTATATGGCTCATCTTGTCGTCATACCATTCTTTTGTTACTTTGTTACCATAAACGACTAGTCTATTTTTATAAGCGAAATAATCTAGATCAAGGAGTCCAAACAGATGATCCCAATGCCAGTGCGAAATAAGTATTGCATCTGGCTTACCAAGCTTGAATTTCCATGATTGCAATCTAACGTCCGGTGTTGCCTCTACTAAAATATGTTTTCCTTTATCCGTTGTAATATGGAGGGATGTTCTGAAACGAAAATCCTTTGAGCCCCATTCGACACTCTGACTAATTTCATCATCTCCAAAAGGAGCTGGAATTCCTTGCCAGCAACCACTTCCTAAAAAAGTTACCTCCATCATAAATAAACAGTGTTAATGCGCTTATATTTTTCACTTATCGTAATCGGCGCTCCATTCGCTGCCTAAAATAATAGCATACGATTCGAATCCCATCCTGGGTAACAAAAAACAAGGCTTGTTACAGCCTCGTCTTCATTGCTCCGGCGATAGGATTCGAACCTATGACCAAGTGATTACACTTTATCCTCTTGTTTCCAAGACGCGTGGACTATATCATCTCCTTGCCACCTCTCGTGGTTTAGGAGTGAGGCGCTTCCCGGAATTACGTAATTAATTACGTAATTCAAGTACTCTCTTGCGAGATAGTCTCTGAACCTTCCTCAGAATCTGTTTCTGGGGCTTGGCTGCTGATTACCATATCCACCCAATAGAGAGACTTAGGTTTCCAGCAATTCACCTCATTCTTCACTTGCTGATTTCTCAACAAGGCTGCAATTAAGCTTACAGTCACCTGCTCTACCGCTGAGCTACGCCGGAGTATATTGTCAATTCTACTACTCTCGCTGTTGGCGGTACAACAGACTAATTTATGGTAGCAGATTGCCACATTTGGCAACGAAGGTATTGTAGCCGAAAGGAAAAAAAATGGCAATACAGCGGATTATAGAGAGTTGCAAACGTTTTTTCAAAGAAAAAATAGGGTCGAACGTGCCAACCCTATTCTACGGCGAGCGGAAACTGGAAATGCTGTGGATCGAAGGGTTCCTGCCAATCAACCCCACACTCAAATCCATACTCCCGAAAGATTTTGGCCACTACCGAGTCCCGCGTGATGGTTCCTGGTGCCAGAGGATCATAGCAAGCCCCTGTCGGCTGCCAAATGCCGTGCGAGCGGCACGGGTTCTGCCACGGATTGATATCGATGGCCAGACCAAAAGCGTGCGACGAGAGTCGATCCGTGCCAGCGATATACCGGTAGTTGAAGCCACTCGTATTGTTAGCCTTCATCGAATGTTCGTCATCCCAACCGTAGGCGACGATAGGAACCATGGAACCAATCGGGAATCGGTGCCACAACAAGCTTTCGAATATGCGACGGACATTGGCGGCAATCCTACGGTGTACCACCAACTGTCCCGTATGCAAAGCATCATCGAAAGAAATGAAGTTGAGCGAGAGCACGATCAAGTCTCGCTGTATCGCTTCCGGAACCGGCAGCGGGCAGGGAAAATTCGGGTCACGGCCAGTGGCCGTCTTGGTGTCCATGAGATGGAGTGTCGCGGTATCGACACCCGAAACACTTCTCAGATATCGATTCATATGAGCCCCCAGTTTTCAAAGAACCCAAAGTGCACACCGTCTCTTCTTTTTCGTATGTTCGTATCAGGATGTGGTATATGAGTATAAAAAAGCCCCAACTCGGGGCATTTTTTCTAGTAGTCCTTGAGTTTGCGGAGATGCTCATGTTCGCGGATTTTTTCAAGAGCCTTGGCTTCGATCTGACGGATACGCTCACGGGTCACGCCAAATTCCTGCCCTACTTCTTCGAGCGTATGAGTGACACCATCCTCAAGTCCGAAACGAATACGGAGAATTTTTTGCTCACGTGGCGTCAGCTCGCTCAGGATGTCCGAGATATGGGACTTGAGCAGTTTGCGTGAAGCAGCCTGATGTGGCATAACCGTTTCCGTATCCTCGATAAAGTCACCGAGCACACTGTCATCTTCGTTGTCACCGACACTGGTTTCAAGCGATACAGTTTCCTGGGAAATCTTTTGGATGTGACGAATCTTTTCCACTTCCATATTCATTTCGGCAGCGATTTCTTCGGCCAGTGGTTCACGACCGAGCTCTTGCACCAAGCGGCGCGTCACCTGAGCATACTTATTGATCGTTTCTACCATATGCACCGGGATACGAATAGTGCGCGACTGGTCAGCCAATGCTCGCGTAATCGCCTGACGAATCCACCAAGTGGCATAGGTCGAAAACTTGAATCCTTTGCGGTAATCAAATTTTTCCACGGCTCGAAACAGACCAATATTCCCCTCCTGAATAAGATCAAGGAGAGAAAGATTGTGTGAACGGCCGACATATTTCTTGGCGATAGAAACCACGAGACGGAGGTTAGCCTCGGTCAGACGTTGTTTGGCATTGAGGTCATTCTTTTCAATTGCCTTGGCCAGTTTCACTTCTTCCTCACCGGAGAGGAGTGCTACTCGGCCGATTTCTTTCAGGTACATCTGCACCAGGTCAGAGGTACCATCAGCCTCATCACCCATCTCCATCATTTTTTCTCTGGGCTTGGCCGGGGTGGTTTCTTTCTTCGTCTTGGACTTTTTACCCTTGCCAAAATTCTCGCCCACCTTGTCAGTTTCCAGTTTGAGCATTTCCTCTGAGCCAACCACTCGCACCCCAGAAGTCTCCAAGCGCTCGTAGAGATTTTCTAGACCTTCCAAATCTTGTTCTACATCAGGGAGGATATGGATGATTTCATCCTCCGTCACAAACCCTCGTTGCTTGCCACGAAACAAGAGCTCATCAAAGGCACTCTTTTTCACCTCTGCTTGCTCTTTCTTGGCTGCTCCTTTTTTAGCGACTGATTTTTTCTGAACTTTTTTTGACTTCACTACTTTCTTCTTGGCTGTTTTTTTCTGAGCCGGCTTCTTCTTCGCGGGTTTCTTGGTTGTCTTTTTTACCACTTTCTTTACCGATTTTTTCATGCTTTTTTTCGCCCGATGAGCGGTTTTTTTAGGACTTGATTTTTTCACCGCTTTCTTCACGACCTTCTTGGGCGCTTTTTTCGGCTTTTTTACCACTTTCTTCATTTTCTTGGTTGCCATACAAGCAATTTAATACATTATAGAAATGCCCTATTCCCCACTAGAGGTATTGTATCATAGCAAATCTTGTCTCACGAGGGAAGCCCTCCGGAAACGGCCACAAATTCCGCCAATAATTGCTGCTCCAAAACCTTGTCTTTCTTTGCTCGTGCCTCATCCAGAGACTTCTCGAGTGCCAGGAGTTTTTCACGCTTGGTCACCTCTCCATGGAGATCGAGCAGATACCGCTCCACCATACCCTGCAACACCTCTCTTCTTTCTTCTCCTGTTTTTTCCATAACTTCCGGAGATTCCAATATACGAAAAGAAAGCCTGGCCGCTTCACTCTTTAAGCTCGCATCTTCAATAAGTGTCAGCGCATCAAGCTCGTTGCCTGACTGTACCAAGAAAAAGAACAAGGGATGACGCTCGAAAAATGACAGGAGGTCCTTCTTGGTAATCTGCTCAAGAATACTTTTGGTCAGAGATTTCTCAGCGTACATGATAGCGATCAACTCTTCACGCAGCAGTTCTGATCGTTTTCCAAAAGTGTGCTTTTCCTGAAAGGGATTCTCAGGGGCACGGAGCGGTGCCGGACCATTTCGTCTCGTTGTATCGAGAAACAGCTTGTTCACGACGCCCGCAATCATTCGTTCATCCATCTCGAGCGACCGAGCCAGATCTTTTATGGCCTCGGAGCGTTCAATAGGATTTTTTACTCCCTGCAAAAATTCGGCATATTCATCTACCACCTGCCGTTTGCCTGATGGCGTTTCAGTATCATATTTCTTCAAACTGGATTCGAGAAAGTATGCCAGGGCGGGCTTGGCCTGAGCCACTACCTCACGCAACTTTTCAGCGTCATCACGACCCATATCAGCCGCGTCCTTGCCAAAGGGCAGCGCAACCACGGTTACTTCCAGCTCTTTTTCCAGTGCCAATTCAGCGCTTTTCTTGGCTGCTTTTTGCCCGGCGCCATCCATATCAAAAAACAAACGCACTTCTTTGCCATAACGCTTCATGAGATTGAGTTGCTCCTCGGTGAGAGCAGTGCCAGAAACAGCTACCGTGTGCGCAATCCCCGCCTGATGCATAGCTATCACATCCATGTTGCCCTCTACTACTACCGTCAGTCCTACCTGTTTCATCGCCTGCTTGGCATGAAAGAGTCCATAGAGCGCGCGACTCTTGTGATAGAGCGCTGTCTCGGGTGTATTGATATACTTGGCCTGAGTCTCATCACCACCCGGCGCTACCCGTGCCGAATAGCCGATGGTATGTCCAAAGATATCAAAGATAGGAAACATGACACGATCACGGAAACGATCATAGCCACCAGAAATCGTATGAGCCGTATCCCGAGGAGCAGCACTTTCCTTTTTAATAAGCAATCCTGTTTGCTCCAGTTCGGTCAACGTAAAACCCTTCTTAGTAAAAAATTCCAACTGATGGCGCCAGCCATCCGGTGCATAGCCCAAACGAAATGACTGGATACTTTCATCAGAGAGTCCACGACCACGTAGATAGCTCAGGATTTTTTCCTTGCCGGCGCCATCCCACAATTGTTTTTCATAAAACTTGGTGGCTAGCTCGAGGAGCGCAAAGAGGCGATCCTTGTTTTCCTTGGCACCCGGTTCAGCTGACTGGTACTTGGGTAGTTCCACTCCGGCCTTTTCTGCGAGGAGTGTCAGCGCCTCTCGAAAGTCCAACCCCTCGATCTCCATGACAAACGCAAAAACATCACCCCCCTTGCCGCAGCCAAAGCAGTGCCACATATTCTTTTCCTCATTGACCATGAAAGAGGGTGATCGTTCCTGATGGAACGGACAACAGGCTTTGTAGTGTGTCCCCGCCTTTTCCAATCGGACATACGTCGAAATCAGTTCAACGATGTTGATTCGCCCCTTGATTTCTTCGGTCGTTCCGGTACTCATATGCTTTTCATTCTACGGTCAGAGTAACGCTAAATGACCCATAAAAGCAAATTAATCGAACACTCCATCTGATGGAAGTCTTAAAAAATGAATTCATGTGAGAGAGCTTGTTCCTCCGGGAAAAAACGCCATGTCTTGAGAATACTCTGAAGCCATTCATCTGATTCTCGCGGAGCGGTAAATTCGTACAGAAACCCGTGATGAATAAACCATACCTCACGCGTCTCACCGATACTTGTATCGGTACTCCAAAACTTTATCCCGGGCACCCCACCGATGACAATATCTCCAATCTCACTCATCACGCCAGATGGAATGTCCATTTTGAAGCGCTCGGCCGTAATCTGTTTTTCACCATAGGGAACAATAAACAGCTGAAATCCCCGTCGCGGGACGCCGACATCCTGAAAAGTAACTGTGAGAGCTGTGCCTTGTTCGTGCCGCTCTTGGACCGACACAGTGTCGGGGTAAAGAAGCGATACATGGTAGGTCCCCTGAAAATATTCTTTCCATCCAGCGGGTATACTTCTTGGAAAGAGCGTTGCTTTCTCTGTGATGGGAGATACTTTCTCTACCACCTCTTCAGTAACAATGGAAGTGTCATCGGCGTGCAGAAATATATAGAACCACAGGAGAAGTAGTCCTCCAAAAAAAATACTCCATCCAATGATTATCGTTCTTTTCATGAATATTCCTTACTTCAGCTGGACTTTACCTCGTAATTGAACTTTCCCGCCCAAAAGCACGCGCCTCACGACGTTGGATGCTACTGGCGTCCCCGAACCGACGCTCCCAAAAGCGGTTTCGACACTATTTTCATTGCGTGCCTTGACCTGCATACCATACAGAGTGCCCGTTTGAAAACCGGTAATCACGAGACCATCAAGCTCGGCGTCTGAAAGCCACACGGCCGTGACCGACGCATTGCCAAATTCATCCACGTATTTATTGAGCCAAGCCGCATCATTCGGTGCTGTACTCGCTACCTGCACGGCAAATTTCGTGGTTGGGGTAGCTGCGGGATTACTGTTCTCAGCATTGGTAAGCGTCATGGTCGTGGCCGACACCGTTCCAAATGAAGGCGCTCCCGGGACATTAGCATGGGTATACGTCGACGAAGCACTGGATGTTGTACCGGTATTGGGCACGGCATCACGAGAGGTGATGGTATAGCTATAGCACTGATTGGGCTGGAGGGCGCTATCGGTATACGAAGCACTGGCCTGCCAGCTACTCGATGTACCACCCGTACCACCGTTCGCCCCACAAGCACTAAATCCAAAGAGATACGCTACCGGGGTTGAGGTGTCTGTGGCCGCAGTCGCCGTCATCGATACCTGCGTCGCACTATCGGGTGTCGGAGCCGCTGAAAAAGTGGCTGGATTGGGTGTTGGGGCGGTCACATCAACCGTATAGGTGATTACCACATACCCGTCATTGCCATTCCCACCCGCGCTCCCACCTACGCCCACTGAGCCCGTATAGTCCGGGTCGCCGCTATTGCCCGGTGTCGTGCCTGAACCAGTGGTTTCAACGGTGTTAGTACCTGTCACCAAACTACTGCCACCGCCGCCACCACTTGCACCTGGATCACCACTGGGGATTGAACCGCCGCCGCCGCCACCAAAACGCCCGCCGCCGCCGCCACCTGCGCCATACCCGCCGCCGCCACCTGCTCCTCCACCATTCGTACCGCCGCCACCGGCGGCTCCTGATCCTCCAAATGTATTACCGCCACCACCGCCTTGATTTGCAGCACCATCAGCTCCACTATCTACCCCTCCGGTTCCACCTGAGGCTTGAGTACCCCCTAAACCCGGACCTGCGCCGCCGTCAGGCGTACCATCTGCTCCCGTGCTCCCTCCTCCAGCTCCACCCGCACCAAAACCTCCAGCTCCACCGCCACCGCCACCGCCGCCTGCTTGAATCAAATATGTCCCTCCCCGAGTAACCGCACTATACCCACCACCGCCACCGCCGCCAACTAAAAAATTGGCTCCACCGCCACCGCCTACATAAACAGTGAGTGTTTCAAGAGGTGTTACCGTCACCGTCCCTTTTGCAAAGCCACCACCGCCGCCAGTAATATCGCCAGTGCCACCACCCGCTCCCCATGCCTTGACTGTGATTTCCGTCACGCCGGACGGCACCTGCCACGCCTCATTTCCTGACGTCCCAAAGGTGACTGTCGTCGCAGATGCGGTAAATGGAAACAACCCGCCAATCAGACAGGTCACCACAAGTATACTCTTTATACGAAAAAACGTTTTCCTGCCCATTTCTTTTTACTATCTATCAACTATTCATTTCTGTCCCCTATTTTAACACACATACCCATAAAGAAATGTTATGGCTTTCTCCTCTCATCTCGTCCTACTTACTCATACCACTTTTTCTCAGTCACTCAGAATTACCCACCTACCAAAAACCTCCAGCGGAACCGGAGGAAGTATTTTCTTGATTGGCTCTCTTGCTATTATCAAACGAAGTGAGCGAACCGAAAGTTTATTTTCGTTTCCGAACGAGTGCCGGTAAAATCGGGTTCAATACCCCGTGGCTTGCCACGGAAAGAAACGAACATCAGTTCATTTCTGGGTCCAGGGCTTGCCCTGGAGTGTATACCCGTTATTCCTGTCCTACTATCACCAGAATATCAGCATCGGCTGGAGCTACTTCTCCATTTGGTATGCCAGCAACGATACCACCAAGATTTTCCGCTATCTGCTGTGAAAGCTCAAGCCTTTTTCCGGTAACGTCCACCACGATAGTCTGCGTGTAATCATTCTTTTTTGCAGCATCTTTCGTTACCACGGCAATATCTTTGAAAGCCACAGTCAGTTGTTTCTCTTTGAGATTGGTTATGCCGACTGTCTTTGAACCATTAAAGAGCGCTACTCTTGTAATGCTCGGGACGACCTCCTCTGCAACAGGCTCCGGGGTAGCAACAACCGGTTGTTCGGTTGGCGGCGTATTTATATTGACCGTCGTCACATCGACAATCTTTTTAGTACTCGGCCGATAGAGAATAGCCCGTCCGGTATTGCTATAGATGAGTACTTTGTCGCCATTTTCAGACTTTTGAAAAAAGGCCTGTTCGGAGAGTTTATCCTTGTCGGTCACGGTAGCAAGAGTCGGCGTTTCATTTTCTGGAAGCATCATGACTGCACCAATTTCACTGGCAAGATCCTCGATTTCTTTGGCGTCAGCTATCTCTGCAGAATTACGAAACTGATAGTAGAAGTACCCCGCAACGGAAATTGTCAGCAACAAGAGCACTCCCAAAACAAAAACAACCAGCCAGAGGGATTTCTCTTTGGCTACAGGTGTTTCTGAATCAGAAACACTACGAGTGCGAGTTGTCCGTGTAGTTCGTGGAGGCATATATCAATAGTATACAACAGAGACGCTCGAAAAAAAAGCTAATACTGTTCATTAATCTTTTGATAGATAAAACGCGAGATGTCTTTCATGGTTGTTTTCAGGGTTTCCGTATCGTGGCCGCGAGTCATGATACAGACGAGATACGGATGATTGGGAAAATACACAACACCACAATCATGGAGCTGTCGTTCTGCATCTCCGGTACCGGCTTCTCCAAATTTGTGTGCCACGGTCACTTCTTTCGGCACACCGGCCGGCAACGCCTCATCGTACTCAGTCTGGGAAAGAAGGGCGAGTGCCTTTTCAGAATTTTCCCGTGAAAGATACGAGCTATTAAACAAAATACGAAAAAATCCTGCGTATTCTTTGACGGTCAGTTTGGAATCCTTTCCCATCAAGACATCCTCGCCGACACCAAGCATGGCAAAAAGATCTTGTAGTACAGTAATCGGCAAACGCTCGGTAAGTAGTATCAGGGCTTGATTGTCGGAAAAAACAATCATACGACGAATCAGCTCTTCGACCGTATATGTCTTGCCCATCTCTATACGTTCTCGTGGTACTATAGTGGGCGTGATGTCAAAATTTCTTTCAATCGTATACGGTACTTCCCGCTGCAGTAACGCCGGATTCTTTTCAGACAGGTGGTAGTACGCCATCATCACCGGTACTTTGAGGAGAGATGCAGGGAAAAATTCTTCTCGCTCATTAACACCGAATGTCGGACCGTTATTCAAATCTCGAAAATATAATGCGACGTCTGACAAGTTTTTATCCTTCTTCAGATGAATGATATATTCTTCCAGGTCATCATGAAAGTTTTCTTTGCGAGCATCGATTGACCCTTCGGCTACTTCACATTCGAGCAGCGGATTAATGAACCGGTATTCCCCCATCTGACGTATTTGTTGGGAAGAATCCTTTTTTTCATCAATTGCAGACGACAAAATACCATGGCTGGCATATCCGACGATGAGACCTGTACAAAAAATGAGAGTGGTACCCAAAAAAACCTTTGTGTTCATACGCTCAAATATACCACACTCTACAGCACAGGAAGAGTTCCTATGAGAGATATTTCCTCGAATATTGTAGTGACTTGCTTGTCAGAGCTCACTTGGGACTGGCGGTAAAAAAAGAGGCGCCTGAACAATATACATCAAACAATGAACTTTCGACTACTGATGGTCATAAACCGTCTCAGCAATACGCTCGATGACGCGCTTCTCCTCATCAAAATCATTGCCTTCAACCATGATACAGACGATATACGGCCGACCGGGCTTGTACACAATTCCACAATGGTTCAAAACTCGTGAAAGCACTTTCCCCTCAGGAGTAGTGCGAGTTGCTTCACCAAATTTATGAGCAACCCTGACGCCCTCTGGTACCTTGGCAATACCACCTTCGAAAACTGACTGTGACAGTATTTCGAGTACTTCATTAGACTTCTGAGCGTCTAGATACGAGGCGTTGTAGAGAACTCGGAGGATATTCCCGAAGGTCCTCGTGGTAGCATTCCATGTTCCCCGACCATACCCATCTCCGGATGGAATATAGATACCGAGATCGGAAAACACCGTCTCAGAAACCTGTGTCGGTTCAGAGTAGAGAGCACGTGCTGCTGCATTTTGAGAATAGATCAGCATATAGTGGATGAGCTCTCGAGCAGAGTATTCACCGGCCAACAATTTTTTATCCGGTTTGAAGGACTGGAGCACATCCTCCTTCAGGTGCTCTTCCGTCAGAGAAAATTTCAAATCCAAAAAACCAAGCTTCACCTCAGCCAGCTTGTAATATATCATGGCAATCGGGAGCTTGGTCAAACTGGCCAAATTATACTGATCTGCCTCATTGACTCCCACAAAGCGCCGCGTATTGAGATCTCGATAGAAAAAAGAACCACGCAAAATATTGCCTGCCTGCTTCTCATCCTCAATAATACGCTCGACTGATTTCCCTAAATTTTCGATATCCGAGAACTTCTCTTCGATATCCTTACAGTCCAAAAGCGGACTCAAAAAAGGATACTGCTGATCGCAAGGCATTGTCACTCTGATTTCATACTTGTCGTACCAGTATCCATCCACAAAATAAACCAAGCCTCCCCCCAGAAGAAAAGCCACAAAAAAACATAAGCTCATTCCAAATCTTTCCCACATACGCAGATATCTTTTTTAGTATACTCTATTCTCCGAAAGAAAACGGGGTCCTCAGCCTAAAGAATAGGCGTGACCGTTTCATCGGAAACAACAGGGATCAGTTCAATTGACATATCATCGGTCACGGAAGGGGCCGTGGCATCACTACTGGCAGTATCGGGAGTATTTGTTTCTGCTTCGGGCTCATCGATCACCGGGGCAGTCTCTGCCGGGATCGTTTCGATTGGCTCATCTGGCAACACAGGGATCTCAATTTTTTCAGAAACAAAGGTCTTGCCTCCTTGTACCGCCAGCGCCACCCAACTGAACTGCAGGTCGCGGGTAGCCTCACGAGAAAGCACAATAGTGAAACCATCTGTTCCTTTTTCTGTCACGAGATAGCGGATATCGGAAGCAAAAACTGTATCGAGGTAGTCCTGCTCTACGGCGGCCACATCAGCCTGCAATGTTTTACTCGCTTCTTCATCGAGGAGTGGCGAAACATCGTTGGTCAAAGTAGCCGTGACAATTGGCTGTTTGGCATATGAGGTATCAAAGGTCACACGGACTTTATGTGCCCCCGCTTTGATGACAGCGAAACCAGCCGTATCCGAAGCAAAGACCGGGGTCCGCTCAAAAGTGACCCGACCCTTGAAAAGCGTGTTCCCGAAAAACGACGTCAGCTTTCGGAAGAGCGTCTCACCCTGAAACTCAACTGCTCCAGCGATGGTCAATCCGCCCGAAACCGCAAGTTTTCCGAGAATAAGTCCATCGCTGTTGACCGTGAGAGTATCGGTCGTGAGCGCCTGCATCGTCTGTATGAGAGAGGAAGCAGCAGTCTCCTCGACAGACTGTGGAGAACCGACCGTAGAGGACACAAGGAAATTCTCCGGCACGAGCTCAGCATACTTCTCTTCGAGACCCTTCACCGAATCAGTGTAGATCTCGAGACCCTCGATGGTATTGGCACGAATGACATTGGCAGTCACTGTCCCGGAGAAAGTGGCGTTGCCCGCCCCGTCGAAGCTCATCACTGTTTCACCCTTTTCGTTCTTGATACTCAAGTTCCCATCTTCAGTCAGATTGATAGCAATATTTTCTTCTACCGGCGAGATCGTATCGACCACTAATTCCTGAGTGACCACTTTTGGAGTAATGATAGCGAGCCCCGCGACCACCCGATCAGTGAAAATTTCTGATATCGGGGTCACTACTGTCATATCTTTCTTTTGAGCAACCAGCTGGGCTAAAAGTAACTTGTCGACATCAGGCTTCATCTCGATAGCGTTTTCTTCGAGATCGATGCCGTTCGCTGCCAAAAGCTGTTTGGTACGAGCACCGGTAGAATAACCGGTATTCACGAAAACAGTGATCTTACCAATCTCTCCCTCAGCACCGTCGTAGTCTTCCATAGCCGAACCGATTACCTGACCAGCTTTGGTTGATTTCATCGCCACACCCAAAAGAGGTGAAGCCGTGAGGAGATCTCCCTTTTTGATAACACCGTTCATATTGGACACTTTGGTAGGTACACGTCCCGTAAGGGCAATCGGTCGGGGATTTTTGGCCACTTCACGAATTTCTTTACCAACCAGTTGGCCTGGGGCAGTCGAAACCACACCAATGAGACGATTTTCTGGGCTCGCCTTCTCCAAAACAGCCATCCGTTGCACGCCATCTTCGGCCGTATACTCAAACATCTCATCCCCCATTCCGACGAGATCGCCTGCCGTAACCGAGCCGTCGGTTTCATAATACTCAGCATAGTCAGAACCGGCTGTACCCGAATATTCCCAAACAATCACAATACCGTTGGCACCAGCACCTCCGTTCGCTGCCGCCACACCCGTACCACCGCCACCACCACCAGGAGCCGTAGCAGCGTTACCAGCTGAATCAGGATCACCCATACCTCCACCACCGAAATAGCTTCCGCCACCATCACCCACTTCCGCTCCAGATGTCGTACCTCCATCACCACCGCCACCACCAGTCAGGTTGATGTCTCCGTTTGATCCAACGCCACCTGCCCCACCATCGACTCCCGCCACACCATCACCCTCACCACCGCCACCACCAGTTGCTTGTAGGTCTGCCGTCGCATCACCAAATGAGCTCGTACCTCCGGTAGTTCCCGTCGCACCAGTCGCCGCACCAGGTCCACCAGTACCAACGGTAACATCTTCATTGGCACTATAAGATTCAATAATTTCGGAAGAGTATCCCCCGGCACCACCTCCAGCACCGGCATCACCTGTACTTCCACCACCACCACCACCTCCGGCACCCACCAACTCTACAACTATATGGGTGATTCCTGCTATTGACTCGTTATAAGCATCCGCTCCGTCATTGGCCGTCGTGAATACTTGGACGGATTCGAGTCCACTATTATCCGCTCCGCCTCCGGGAGTAGCACAGTCCCAGGTGTCAGTCGACTCCACCCATGCTAGTACTTGTCCATCCGAACAACCTTGGAGGAGCCCAACCCCATCGCTCCGTGCAATCAGTCCCGATCCTGACGAAGTCCCCGTCCCGGCATCGGCGGCGGCAATAAGCGTCAGAGCATCGGCATCGATCAGTCCAGTTGCGAGTGTCAGAACCGTATTCGATGATCCGGCCGTGATCGTTCCGCCAATGTCTGTATTCCCGTTCGAACCCGTGACATCAAAATTTGAATAATCGATATTGCCAGTCGTACCAGTCAGAGCCTGAGTCCCTATCGATATACCACCATTAGCCGTCAAAATACCTGCCAAAGTCAGTGCACCGGTCGTTGCGATAAAGTCTGTACCGTTGTTGCCAATGTTTTCCAAAATATTGGTACCCATGAGGATAGTGCCAGCGGCGGTGAAGGCGCCGACAGTGTCAGAACCCGCATCGAAGGTGATACCCCCATTGGCGGCAATAGCACCAGAGGAAGTGATGCCAGTGGTGGCTGTGATGGCACCCGTAGTGTTCACCTGAAACTGCGATGTACTCCCTACCGTAAAGAGAGCGTTCGGTGTCATATCCCCGATGCCGACTTGACCAGTGCTATCTGCTGTGATGAAAACCGTCGTTCCCAATACCGCCCCCTTGCCAATATGAAAGAAGCCGTCCGTGGCATCCTCACCAACATAATAATCATTGGTAACCCCGTCAAACTGGACGGAGGAATCAATGGCTGTACCATCGCCGATAAGGACTACACTTTGTGCGCTGCTCGAACTGTTGACCAAGAGGTTACCTGCACTATCAGAGGCGAGCGTTACATAATTAGAGATATCATACGAGAGGCGTACCATGTTGGATGAGCCAAAGATATCAACCATACTGGATGGCGCAGCCGTTCCGATTCCGACACTTCCCGCTCCATCAATCACAAAGGGTGTAGTATCACTCGCCACATCATCTACCCGAAAAGCCAGGTTGCCAGTACCTGTCGCATAGTGATTGACGAGGAGTGAGGTATTAGCGTTAGCTGTCCCGGAGTTGGTGATCTTCAAAAGATTCCCGGTATTCGACGCTGCTCCAGTTGCATCCGACAGGTTGAGGTCGAGCATGTTCCCAGTAAAGCCTGAGGCGGCCGACACAGTCAGGTCCATCAGTTCACCAGAGGTGATGCCCGCATCAGAGGAGAGAGCGAAGCCGGTTTCGGTCGTGTACCCATTGAAAGCAAAGGTGGATGTTTCCCCTGCATCAAAGGAGAGTGAGAGTGCGCCCGTCGGAGCGCCGATCGAGCTCCAGACTGATCCTCCGCCTCCACAACCACTACAGGACACGACGGTGAGGACACCGGCATCGGTGATACTCCACTGGTCACCCGTGATAGCCACGTTGTCGAGGGCTGAGCCGATAGCGATGGTATCACTTGTGGTATTGTCGGTTCCGATATTGATAGCTTTGCCGGCTGTGCCTGTACCGATATTGATCGTACCGGTGGTACCAGAGTCGAGGGTGAGGGCATTGGTGGTGGCTGATTTGATGGTGAGTGCACCAGAGTCGGCAATATTGTTGGTAGTGAACGTCTGGGAACCGATCACGGTATCAGTGATAAATGTACCTATTCCTGCATTGGAAATCCGAGTTACTGCTCCCAATACGATATTCCCAGCTGTTGCAGTGATATCGCCCGTCGTTGAAGTAATCCCGGTAGCAGCAATGATAGCTCCGCTGCTATTCACCTGAAAAAGATCCCCGGAACCAACAGTCAGGAGAGCGGTCGGCGTAGTGTCACCGATCCCAAAGTTACCCCCCGTAAAAATACCAGAGTAATTAGTATCGGCACCGGTAACAGAAACGTAAGCACCATAATTCGTACTCGTCCCCGCCCCGGCGGCGTCAGTTGAAACGGCAGCTCTCAATCCATATGTGTTGATTGTTCCGCCAGAAGCGCCAAACTTGAGTACGGATATTTCAGCACCATAATTTGTATCTGTTCCACTCTCTACAACGCCAGTGTCAGTTACCGTGAAATAACCTCCTCGATTGGTATTTGCTCCCGTAGTGCCATCTGTAACCGTTGCCAGATAACCGCCATTGATAGCACCGGTGGTTGCAGTAACAGCCGCTGCATACCCATAGGTCGTATCAGCCCCCGTTGCCTGTACATAGTTTCCATACATCGTATTCGTCCCCGTAGTACTACCTGTCACTGTCGTATAGTTACCATATCCCTGAGCTGTCCCCGACCCTGATGCAAAGGTATTCGTAAGAGAGGTGTAGTTCCCATAAGAAGTAATAACTCCACCAGTTGCCCCCGTTCGTGTCGCAATCATTGATATTCCATAGGTAGTATCAGTTCCCGAAGACACTGCGCCCGTGTCGGTCACGGTAAAATTAGCACCATACTCGGTACCCGCCGTACCATTAGTGGAAGAGAAATCAAAGTCAAAAAGAGCATCTGGGGTCGTATCATTGATCCCAATAAACCCTGCGGATTTATCAAGATAGAGATCGTCGGTAAAGAACGCAATGTCGCCATTGGCAGTACTATCAGTACCAATATTGAGAATATTGCCTGTTGTGTCATAGGAGAGAACACCTTCGTCGGTAGAGCTCGTTCCGATATGGAGAGTGTTTGGTCCGAGGAAGAGATCCTTCCAACGAATAGCATCGGAACCAAGATCGTCTGTATTGTTGGTATCACTAATAAGAGAGGTATTGATAGCCACTGAAGCCAGGTTATCGAGAGCAGTCGTGGCAAAGCCACCACTAGTAAAGGCATTCGTACCGAGTTCGCGATAGACAACCTGATTAGAACCATTGATGAGAAGAGCAGTAGCTTCGGTTCCGTCATTTCCGATAGAGGAAAGAGTAATCGTACCAGAAGAGGTAATCCCCGTCGCCCCCGTGATAGCCCCTGCACCAGTGATATCGATCGATCCAGAATTGAGAATATTTCCAAGCGTCCCACTGATGAGGATACCATCAGTGATAGTACCGGTCGTTTCCAGGATTTGGATGGCGTTTGAAAGCGTACCAGCAGCTGACTGCTCGATAAGAAGACCATTTGTCAGCGTGGTCGAGTTGTCGATCTGGAGAGCATTGGCACCCGACGCATCGAGATTGTTAATGACCACTTCCGTCGGAGTGGCTACGTCTGCGAGGTTGATGATGACATTGCTGCCACTATCAGTACCGATGGTATTGCCGGCAGTATAGGCACTGTCGAGAGTCCCTCCACCACCCCCACAACCAGAGCACGACACGACTGTCAGTACCCCGGCGTCGGTGACACTCCACTGATCACCAGTGATGGCCACATTGTCGAGGGCAGATCCAATGGCAATAGTGTCACTGGTTGTGTTATCGGTACCGATATTAACAGTTTTGCCCGCTGTGCCGGTGGCGATGTTGACCGTACCGGTGGTGCCGGAATCGAGAGTGAGGGCATTGGTGGTGGCTGATTTGATGGTAAGTGCACCGGAGTCGGCAATGTTGTTAGTGGTAAATGTCAGTGACCCGATGGTGGAACCGGTAATGAACGAAGCGACACCAGAAGTATTGATACTCCAGTTGTTATCAGTAATGGAAACACCAGTCGCCGAAGTATCACCGATGGTGATGGTGTTGGCCTGCGAGTTGTTACCGATAGCAATCGTCTTGACGGCCGCACCGGTATTGCCGATGTTGATAGTCTCGGCACTGGCATCCGTTCCAATGTTGATAGCACCGGTAGTACCGGAATCAATCGTCAGAGCTTCACCGGCAGTAGTGGTGATGTCGGAGGTCGCACCGGAAAATATCAATCCTGTCGAACCGATTGTTTTATTCGTGAAAACTTCGGAACCGGCAAGTGTCGCAAGTGTTCCAGTGGTTGGCAGTGTCACATTGGTGACACCGGTCGATGTCAGCGTTGTAGCAAAAGCACCTGAAGTCGAGAACGATTCAGCAAAAGAAATAGTTTCGCCATTCGGGATAGTAAGAGTGCCTGTCGTATCGGTAACAGTCAGTCCTCCGACCTTGGCCGCATTGAGCGCGTATGGAGCAGCCGTAAATCGTACCAATGGCGTCATCTGCCCATCGCCATTGAAGTTGATACCAAGGTAAATATTGTCTGTATTGAAATCTACTGACCCGGGAAGTGTCGTCGTATCACCCAGGTTAGTCTGAAAAATACCATCCGTGACCGTTACACTCTTGGATTCGCGCCAGACAGCATCCTCGTTGGCAACTCCGGTACAGGGTGTGGCCGGACTTCCCGTGGTATAGAGACAAAACAAAAACGTATAGCTGCCGTTCGTGACATTGGTCCCATCACTGTTGACGACCTTTCCTTGAAAACTAATTTGTTCATTGATACCCGTAGCAGCCAAGGCCGGTGAAAGCATACCAAAACCTGCCAGCATCACACTCGCCAGAAAAGAAGAGGGCAAGAAAAAATTCCTGAACTCGTTTTGTATTATTTTTGTCTTGGGGTTTTTCGGTGAGAAAAGCATACACAAAAAATCTGGGTCGGCTCACCCCGACTCTCTCCCTTTAGAATACCAAAAAAGCACCCTTTCGCAAAGCAATTTTAGAACCAAAAGAGACCTCTTCTGCGTTACTGCGAAAGAAAAGAAAAGCTTTGAACAATCATCAAAACTTCTTCATCCAAATCGTCACTTTCAAAGGGAGTAGTGATGGAAATACTCATAATATAACCATTCTTTTCAAGAAATACCGTTCTTTCAAAAGGCGCTGTATTTTTTTCAAACAAAACACCTCTCCATGGGCCTTCTTGAAAGTTTTTTGAATGGTATTCTTCCGGTATTCCCTGACGGAGCTGAAAGGCAGGCTCGCTCGCTGGGTCCGACACTCCTCGATAGGCTACGGTAACCGCAATTTTTTGCCCCTCGACATCAAGCGTAGAAAGAAGAATCGTTTCTACCACCGGACCGCTCTCCGGGGTGGAGTGCGATTTTTCTACGTACCCTGATCCATGAAAAAACTCTACAAATTTCCCTTTGTAGAGCTTTTTTTGACTCTTTGTATCCGAAACCTGATCAGTACTCAAGTCTCTCACTTGAATCTTTCCTTCCACTTTTCTTTGCAAAAACTGCCACAAGAAATATCCAGATACACAAAGTAGGACGATAGACGTCCAAACGAGCGTCTTTCTGTTCTTCTGCGTCGTTTCTTTTGGTTGAATCTGCTCGCTTTTTTCAATCATTGACATGTTTTTTTTATTTTTCAATACCAAAAGAAAATCAAACAATATCGTTCTC
>CAZBFG010000004.1:0-47876 GCA_964491155.1 uncultured Bdellovibrionales bacterium
TTTTGCCTCCACCAATGCCTCATACCGAATATTCCTCCGCCTACCAAGAACAAAGTTATACTCTGCCAAGGAACAAGGAATATCTTTACTTCTTCAAAAGAAAAATCATCTTTTCCATCATAACGATGTGCGATAGTCACTGTATAGAATCCTGGAAAAAGCATGCGAGCGAGCCCCTGCATCTCTGTAGCATAAATACGTTGCGTTTCTGGGAGTATCAGGCCCGATTCAGGATTGATACTGCCTTTTTTCACCACTCTTCCCAAAGGATCGGTCAGCGTCACTCTCCCTCTCGGCACCACATGAACATTGCCTCCATTTTGAAAGCGCAAACGAACTTGCGTTGGTACAAAAAACGGATTTTTTGACCGTTCTGTCCCTTTGAGCTCTATATCGTACCGTTCGCCACCCTTTTTTTGGGCAAATACCAGCATCGAGATCGATTGACTGACAGAAACGGTGTTCTCATCACCACTCACGTTATCGGTTCCTATTTGAAACAACACCGCTCCATAATGTCCACCCGGCGAAAGTGAGTCTCGATTTTCTATGAAAACTCGCAACTGTTCCTTTTCTCCTGAATCCAAGAAAATAACGTCTTTCTCGGGGTACATCCATGAGGCCAGACCATACTTTCGTTCCAGACTATCAGCGGCGCCTAAAAAAGCCACACCCCCACTTTCATCAAGCGAACCGAAGTCCACGACAGATGGACGGAGCGTCAGCGGTGCACCGGTCGTATTGGTAAGGGTTACCAAAAAATCAGTTTGTGTTACATCAGCAGAAAAAGAAATATTCTGAAAGACCGGCTCCAATGTAAGACCGTTTTCTGCAGAAACAGTCTCTGTGTAAGCCGCTGCCAACACGAAACAAACGAAAACCAGGCGAAAGTATTTCATTCTGAAACAACGTCTTTTTTTATAATTTTCCCCCATATACTCTGAAAAATTGACCGCATACCCACAAACACAAAGAACACTATAACCAATATCACCAATATCAATCTCCACGGCACTACCCAAAACGATACTTCTCCCTCTATCGGGATATCACGTTGTCCATCATCGTAAATAAGGAGCATCTTCCCAGTATACTTTCCAAAACGAAGCTTGGCGGCGTTATTCCAATCCCAAGCGAGCTTCTTTTCTGCCTGGCCATTTTTATCGAGTACTACCTTGCCATCTACAACCTTTTGTTCATAAAGCGGAAATCCATCACTCCACGTGCTATCAAAAACACGGCTTGAATTCGGGATAATATTCCCTTTTTCTTGGTTAATCTCAAGAATTGCAATGTCTTTATTGCTCCCCTGATTGATAAAGATGTTTCCCCGAGGAGCGATATGAACATTGCCAGTATTCTTCAACTTGACCGTAAATGTCGCTGGAAGAAATTCATAGAAAGCATGCTCCAGAGAAAACTCCGCCACTTCTACTTGTCTCTTGGCCTCCGGGACCCGCGCTTCCAAAAGGACGAGCACAGCGGTGCCACCCACGATAGCTGTCTGTCTTTCCTCTTGTGGCTTTTCTTCTTCAGCACGAGAAAAAACAAGAGCGTAGTAGTATCCAAATGAGGCTTCTTGTGGTATATCAAATGTCGCTGTCACCGTCTTCCATTCATTGGGTGCCACAGTAAATGTCGGCTCTGAAAAACGAACCCAATCAAAAAAAATATCCCCGTCCTCTCGTTCTAAAAGCTCTGGCTTGCCAGAGGATTCATAGGCTCGGAACTTCATGATAGTAATCTTGAGCTCCTCATCCACTAGTCCGCCATTCTTGATTTTGAGATCAGTAGAAATGGATGTTCCCGGTTCTGTCGTGAGACTGATTGGGAGTGGAGAAGTAATGAGATTGAGGCTCCCATCTGTCTGAGCTTGCGCGGGAGAAGCCAGGAGCATAAAAACAAAGAGGGAGAAGAACCCTCTCAGGAATTGAATTTTTGACCGGAAATACACCATACAAGTATTTTCAGTATACTGCATATCTCACGGAACAAAAACCCCCTTTCCTTAGAGGAAAAGGGGCCTATCTTTTTGTATAAAATCACCTTTTTCGCTAGAAACGACCTGCAGCCACCACCGTCAGTGTATCCGTATAGTCAGTTGCGGCAGCCTGGACAGCGCTAATCTTGGCGCGTTCAATCAAAGTAAGTACGTCCCCATCACTCGTACCACTGGCAGCGGCAATAGGCTGAAAGGTGGTTGAGAGGGTTCCTCCAGAGGTAGCGTTGGCTCCGGCGTATTCAGCACCATAGTCCGAGGCCTGAGAAACCGTACCGGTACCAGTTCCACTATCGGTCGTAATATCCACATCGAGCACATATCCAGTCAGTGCCGCCAAATCACTTGGAGCATTGTTTACCGTACCGGCCGTTGCAATGGATGCACCCGTTGAAGCAGAGTTCAAAGCAGCGTTGGCGCTCTTGACCCAAGCCACCCAACCAGCAGCGGCATTGGTGGCAATAGTCACTGTTCTCCCCGAAGAAGAAGCTGTCGTCGTCGACAATGTCCCGATTGAATCAGTGTTTCCACTGAGCACAAAGGAAAACGTGGCTGGAACGGTAGCGGATACCACGATCTGATCATTGGTAATGGTCGAGAGAGCAAAGTCAGAACTATCGATAGTCGTTGGGCCTGCTAATTGAGTCGTGATTGTGCCGACAAGATTATTACCCGCGCCCGCATTAGTCAGCGTACTAGTCCCCGTAAAATTGAAGCAATAGAGCGTCCCTACCACCATGTTGCCGCTGGGAAAGGTCACATCCTGACCTGTAGCCGCCGAAGCAGTCCCGATACCGATCCAGGCCGTAGCGTCAGCTGGTATATTAGTCGTAGTGACTGTCCAGTTGGCTGGGGTATCTACCGTTGCAAAACCTGTCGGAAAAGTCACTTTGACTGTGGTTTCTGTCGAAGCCGTCGTGGACTTGGCGCACACCATACCCCCTGTAGCGATAGATTCTGTCAAACGATCCAGTCGCACGTAGGCCTGCGTCAAGCCAGCTGCCTCTACTGTTTTTGTAAAAAACAGCGGCAAACCAAAAAGAATTACAAAGGAAAAGGATCCAATTATAATTTTGTTGGAAGTAGCGCTTAAAATCAGCATAATAAAAGGTTTTTGTTTTTGCGAAACCATTGAGAATTCATATTCTCATGACGTTTCCATGATATCACAAAAAAGTGGCTTTGTCAAAAGAGAAAATCGTTTTTTGCATTGACTTATCGACTAAAAACTAGCCGATGCAATGACCGTAAGGGTTTCGGTATAATCACCCGCTGCCGGGGTGACCGCCGAAGACTTGGCCTTGAGTAAAAATGACCCCCGACCATTGGTCGTTGGAGCAGCAATAGTGAATATCTCACGAATAGAGGTATCAACAATACCAACCGTATTCCCCGTCTGGTCATAGAGCGTTGCTTCAGCCAAGCCGTTGGTTGCCGTTGAACCCTGCGCTCCAAACCCCTCTGTCAAAGCCGTCAGGTTTCCAGTGACAGCGCCAATAGTATAGGCGGCGCGAGTACTCGAGAGACCGGCGTTGCTCCCATAGACATAGACTCGTCCGCCACTCTCGCCATTGGTGATAAAATCCACCCAAATCTTGTCGGTACTATCAACCACGGTACTTGCTACCAAGCTCCCGAGGGCTATCGAAGAAACACTATTATCCACATCGGTCGCAGCCACATCGATATCAAAGGTCATCTGGGGATTGACCGTCGCCACTGAGGCAGTCGGGCCATACCCTGTTTCTGTAAATTTCCCTTGCATGGCCTTGACTTTGACCTGATACGTCGTCCCGGGAACCAGTCCGATGATAAGCGTTCCTGAAGCACTTCCCCAGTTGGCATAGGTCTGATAATCTTCACTTCCAAGAGTTGCTCCTACCGTATCGTCGTTTTGCACATAGCGAGTATCACTCACAAAACTATCCGTACTGATAGCAATCGCAAATTTCGTATCGCTCGGATTACCACCGATATCCAGTACTATCTTCAGTTTATTATAATAGTTGCTCGGATTAGTAAAAGCCGGTGCCGGTGGAACATTGGCCTGATTGGTAAACTGGAGCCCCGGTCCCAAGTCATACGTTGTCCCATCAAGTTTCGCAGCGTTCTGTTCACCGACTATCCCTTCAATGGCATAGCTCCCAGAAGTACCATTTCCCACTCCACCACCACCATATCCAAAATCCTTCAATTGATAGTTGGTACTAGCGGGTAACACTAGAAAAATAAAAAGTCCCGAAATTGAACGGTACTTTTTAAATAAAAAAGAAAAGTAGTGCCTCATATTTTATGACGACAAGATGCTACCAGGATCTTTAACCAGTGATATAATTTTGCTTCACTCTATCGATAACATCCTGAATAGGTACATTGGCCTTTACCAAGTATTCTACTGCCCCCAGATCCATAATACGTTTGATGTCCTCCTCCTGACTGAGGTTCGACAACACAATAACAGGGACATCTTTCAAGTTTGGATCCGCCTTGAGCTCGGCCAAGGTTTCAAAACCGTCTTTTCCCGGCATAATCAAGTCAAGAAGAATCAATTTTGGACGAAGCACCTGTGCTGCCTTCATGGCTTCATTGCCATTACCCACAATCTGTGACTCAATCTTTTCCTTGGCCAACTTGGTCTTGTAAATTCTTGAATAAAAAGGATCATCCTCCACTACCAAAACATAAGGAACCTCTGCCATAAAAATCATTATAAATTACTTATACTCCAAAAACTACTTTCCGTAATTTTATCACGAAACAACATCGTACCCTACTTGCCAAGGATAAGCACCAGTGGCGCCAAGACTGTTTCTTTTTTGGTTTTGTCTGCCAACTGTATCGTCACGACTGGATAGGTCTTGATCAAATCTTGCTTTACTTGTGAGGCTTCTTTTTCTTTGTCCGGAGTATAGTACACCACTACTCCAGAAAAATCATTGAGGGTATTCCCTATAACTGTCTTGGTATACCCGCTTTTTTTCAATGCTTCTGCAGCCGTACCAGCACTGCCCTTGGCGGCACCGCCGTTGAGCACATGGATTTCGGTGGCTTTTGCTGATTTTATGACTTCATCACTCGTAGCTATTATCTCTCCCTTATTTTTTTCTGGTTCTTTCACCTCTTCCTCTACCGAGACTATTTCTGATGGGGCAACTTCTTCGGTTGAGAGTGTCGCGATGGATGGAAGAGCCGCTTGCTCGGTGTTCATCTGAAAACCGCGATATCCACCCCAGGCTATGGCACCGATCACACCGAGTACCAAAAAAATAATGACCGCAAAGAGTATTTTTCCAAACAGCGCGCCGTGCGAAACGGATTTTTTTACTCCCTCTTCTTTTTGTTCGATTTCTGGGGTATTTGGTGATTCCATAAACATCAAAATATTCAATAGAGACTCCTAGTAACTGTTTAGTATCTCAACAGTTACTTGTTAGTATAACATACAAGACCCTGCCTAGCAGAGTCTTGGTGCAAAAACAGAATAATCTTTCTTAACAGATTGCTCGCGCTACTGCTGCCACGACTTTCTTGTCAAAAGTATTAGGCACTATACAGTCACGATGTGGTTTTTTCACTATAGCAGCCAAATTTTTCGCCGCACGAATAAGCATTGTGTCAGTTATACGCCGCACCTTGTGATCAAGCGCTCCTCGGAAAATTCCCGGGAATCCCAGCGAATTATTGATTTGATTGGCAAAATCCGAACGCCCGGTGGCAACCACAAAAGCACCAGCTTGTTTGGCTTGTTCCGGCATAATTTCCGGAACAGGATTGGCCAAAGCAAAGAGGATGGAGCGCTCCGCCATGCTCTGTATATGCTCTTCGGTCACCGTATTGCCACGAGAGACGCCGATAAAAACATCAGCTCCGACCAGGGCTTCATTGAGGTCGCCCGTTCGTTCTTGGCGATTGGTTTTCTGTGCCAAAGATGCTTTTTCAGGAGTGAGACCAGATCGTTTACTGTGAATAATCCCCTGACTATCAAGCATAAGCACATCTCCTACTCCAAAAAGAAGCAAGAGCTCGGCAATAGCCGTTCCGGCCGCACCGGCACCCGAGATAACAATACGAGCTTTTTTTGGCGACTTTTTTACCACTCGAAAAGCGTTAATGAGTCCGGCCAATACAACCAGTGCGGTACCATGCTGATCATCATGAAGCACCGGAATAGACAATTCCTCTTGTAAACGACGTTCGATCTCGAAACAACGGGGAGCTGCTATATCCTCCAGATTAATCCCACCAAAGACCGGCGCAATATTCTTGACCGTCCGGATGATTTCTTCCGTATCCTGAGTAGCGAGCACGATAGGAAATGCATCGATACCGGCGAGCGCTTTGAAGAGCATTGCCTTGCCTTCCATGACCGGGAGCGCTCCTTCCGGTCCGATATTCCCCAGTCCCAGTACGGCTGAACCATCTGAGATGACCGCTACCGTATTCCCCTTCATGGTATACTCAGCCACTTTATCCTTGTGGAGTGCCACATAGGATGACACAGCGCCTACTCCGGGCGTATACACCAAACTGAGATCTTGTTTGTTCTTCACAGATATTTTCGGCACGATACTCACCTTGCCGCGCAACTTCTTGTGCAGTGCCAAAGATTCTTTTCCAATATCCTGCTTCTTCTGTGCTTTCATACTTTTGTATCGTTACTTTTTCCCCATTTCAATCCCCAAAAGTTTCACGGCATAATAGACGACGAGTGCGATGACAAGAAAGTCGATCGTCACTGCCAAAAAATCCCCCCACAAAATTTCTTGCCCGGCAAATGACCATTTTGCCTCTTTCAACCCTTCTGTTCTCCCTATCACCATCCCCAAAAGCGGGTTGATAATATCAGTCACCAGCGCTGTCACTACTTTAGAGACGGCGCCACCGAGCACAAATCCGACTGCTAGACCCACCACTCCCTGCTTACGAATAAAATCCATGAATTCTCCGACGTGCAGCATAGCATTCTCTTACTGTTTACACTGAGAAGTATACCTTTAGCGCATCGGAACTTCAATAACCAACAGAAAAGTTCCTGTTTGGACTGTCACGGAGACTACCTCTGTATCCCACACCCCGAGTGCATCACGTTTTTCCAGGGTTTTTCCAGCAATCGTCGCCACTCCCTCGATAACAAAGAAGTACACACCGCGACCCGGACGCTCCAAATCATATGAAAACGATTGTCCACTCTCAAATCTCCCCAAGGATATTCTTGCGTCTTGGTGGATACCAAGCGTTCCCTGCTCAGCGATGTTCCCTACAACTGGAAACAAACGGTTGTGATACTCTGTAGCATCGAAGCGCTTCTGATCATACCGAGGTGTCACATCTTGTGTTTCTGTATGGATCCAAATCTGAAGCAGTGTCAGTTCGTGAGTGTCAGAGGCATTGTACTCGGCATGCTCCACGCCCGTGCCTGCACTCATAACCTGGATCTCACCAGTGGTCACAACAGCACTATTACCCATACTATCTTCATGCTTGAGTGATCCAGAAAGTGGGATAGTAACAATCTCCATATTGTCATGCCCATGCCGCCCAAATCCAGATCCCGGAGCAATCGCATCATCGTTCAAAACGCGCAGGGCACCAAAGCCCATGCGCGTTGTATCGTAATAGGATGCAAAACTGAAGGAGTGATGTGTGGTGAGCCAACCATGTTTGGCATAGCCACGGGATTCTGCTTCATGAAAAACTGTTTTCATAATTCATCTCTGTTATACACTCTTCTCACGTGCTACCTTGAGCGCGTCGCCCCACCACGTAAGCTCTCGAAACATACCCCGTACTCGATCGTCTGTAGCAGAATCTTTGGGTTGACCATTGGAGTCAAAAGCTTCCCAGACCGCTGGAAATAAAACCTGCGCTCGCACAGAAGTCATGTGCAATTCCGCCACTACCTGACGCAATTGCTCGACTGCTCGGCCACCGGCGAGAAGTGCTCCATAGCTCACGAAAGCAACTGGCTTCTTGTTCCACTCCCTAAAGAGCCAATCAATGGCATTTTTCAAAGGCGCCGGATATCCGTGATTGTATTCTGGCGTGACGATAATATACGCATCAGCCTCATCGATTTTCCGAGACCACTCCTTGACCACTTCCGGCAACCCATCGAGGCTCTCCCGAAAACTTGGTGATACCGCATCGGCGTACATCGGCAGATCAATGACTTTCAGATCAAGGTATTCCACTTCCCAGCCAGGTTCTGTGGCAGCGACACTTTGTATATACTCTCCTACTTTTCCTCCGTTTCGTCCTTCTCGGGTGCTCCCCATAATAACTTTGACTTTGAGCATATGTTTGTATGTTACAGCTTATGCTCTTGCATAATACAGAGTTACATACTATTATACAAGTACCTACATATTAGTAAGTACTATATTATAAATTGAATACTATGAAAAAGACCGAAAACAAGCCTTCGTGCCCACTCGAAAAAACACTTGGACTCATCGTCGGCAAGTGGAAAACCATCCTCCTCTGGCACCTCTCCAGCGGCAAAAAACGCTATGGGGAACTCAAAAAACTCATCCCGGACGTGAGCGAAAAGATGCTCATCCAGTCACTCCGGGAACTGGAGCGGGATCAACTCGTTCTCCGAAAAGCCTACCCGGAAGTACCTCCGAGAGTTGAATATACCCTCAGTAAACGCGGCAAAAGCCTCTCCCCACTCATTTGTGCACTCAACACCTGGGGAAGCAAACACTTGTAACTTTCAAGAGACACCTAGCCTTCGATGGGGTCAAGCGTCAGACAGCCTAAAAAAGTTTCTTTGCTTTCATCGTAAAGAGCTGGATTTCCACGATATGTCTCCCATGCTTCATAGAAAGCTCTTAGTTTTTTGAACGTCTCCTGTTTGATACTTTCATCAAGATAGGCATAGGGACAGACATGCGATGGCGGATTTCCACCCTTGAGAATTCCAATCTCTGTCACACCAAAGCCGGCCGGTACTCCCTTGTCAAAATCGCTCACCTCGCCAATTATTTGTCCAGCCCTCACCCGGTCTCCAACCTGCACGGTCGGACGAATGACATGTTCCATCTCGTAAATCCATTGCTGCAGCTGACCATCTTCTGTCACCTGAACAGAGATATCACCACTCCACAGAGTTGGCATTGCTGCCACCACACCATCCACCAACGAACGAACCGGCGTACCGAGTGGTAAGACATAGGTTGGCTGAGGATTCCTCTTGGCTGGCCCCGCACTATTAGCCGGTACCAGAAAGCCATAGCCCATAAACAAACGATCAAACTCTATTTTCTCCTTCGTAAATCGAAAATCTCCCGCCATGCCGGTAACCGCGTCATGCGCACCCAAGTTCACGCCGATACTCTTGAGAAGAAGCGGTGGCTCATCGGTATCCTGTCTCTCACGGTCTTGAGGATTCTGAGTAGTGCGCTCCATTTTTTCGTCTCCTCTATCTTCTCTCTCCAATTGTCTCGACTCAAACGAAGCATTCGGCTGCTCATCCTGAAACAGCGAAAAAATACCGATCATCCCGAGACCAATCAATGCCACGCTTGAAACCACTACAAGCCGCTCAGATCCTTTTGACATATTTTTGTGTTCTTTTTTTCACTTTACACCAAAAAAGCAAACTTTTCAAAAATACGCGGACTCCTCATCCTTTATTCCTGAGAATTAGAAATCATCTTTTTCTTCAATCAAAGAGACATACGGGTTGGCGACCAGAAGAGTGGAAAAATCCCTCCATTCAGCCAATCGATCCTCGAGCATATCAGCATGCTCCACGATGAGTGTGATTGAGCCCTCCTTGTCTGCTAGATCCGACAAACATTCTTCGAATGCATCGAGATTGCGTCCGAAATATTTCGGTAATTCCAAGACCGATTCGAACTCATCATACGCTGCCTCGAGCGTCAGCATATTATTGGCATCGAGCGTATAGGTGCGCATAACGTGAAAGTAAAAAATGACTTTTCCATCATACTACAACTACGCGTTTGATGAAACAAATGAAACATAAGACAGGTCCTTGAAAAAAACTGCGTACTTAAAATTCAGTAATCCTCAGAAGTCTGAGCTGTATAGGATCGAAATAACGGGTATTCACCCGATTTTATAGGCACTCCCTCCGAAGGCGGGCAGGCGCTCGGAAACGAAAGTGAGCTTTCGTTTCGCTCGCTTCGTTTGATAATAAGATTCTTAGTCACAGAGTTCTATGATATCTGTTTCTGTTACTGAATAACAATCTTCCCTCTCATTTCCATGTGGCCTTCACCGCACCAGACGGAACAGAAAAACTCAAATGTTCCTGTTTTGCTCGCCATAAACTCTATAACCGCTCCATCAGGAGGGATATCTCCCTCCATAACACCGAGGTCGGGAATAACGAGACCGTGTGGTACATCGGCATTATGGATGATGAGCCTGACTAGTTCACCTTTCTTGGCCGTAATGGTTGCTGGCTCCCAAACATACTGCCTCACCCCCATATGAATAGTCCGTTCTGTTCTCCCATTTACTACCTCGGTCGAAGGGGGCGGGAAGTTAGCAAAATCTGATACTGCTTTTCCTGAAGAAAGCGCACCAGAAGAAGCTTCAGGAACAATTGATGCAGGATCACTACTCGAAGAACTGTTTTCAGACTTTTCGCTGGGCTGCTGACTAGAACCATTAGGAGTAGTTGTTAACACTGATGTTTCCTCTCCAGACTGCGGAGACTCATCGGTATCCTGGGAAGAGAGCGACGTATAAACCCACCACGAAACACCCTCCATAAGAACGAGAGCGACAATAAAAATAATGATAATTTTCTTCATAGCACGTATCTCAGCTAGATTTAGAGTTCTGATTCAACTCTCTTCAGCAATACTGCATTCGTCGCAACAATGATGGAAGAGACGCTCATGAGCAAGGCTGCAAATTCCGGACGGAGCATAATGCCAAAACTCGGGTACAAAATACCACCAGCAACTGGTATGGCAAGAATATTGTAGATGGAAGCCCAAAAAAGATTTTGTTTCATTTTGCGAACCGTTGCCTTACTGAGTGTAATAGCTCGAAGTATATCGAGGGGGTCAGATTTCATAAGGACAACCTTGGCTGTTTCAATCGCGACATCCGTGCCCGCACCAATCGCAATACCAACATCCGATTGAGCCAATGCTGGCGCATCATTGATTCCATCGCCGACCATGGCTACAAATTTCCCTTCCTTTTGGAGTGATTCAACATAGCGAGCTTTGTCTTCAGGAAAGACCTCTGCAAACAGGCGGTCAATTCCCAACTTTTTTCCAATGACCTCAACCGTCTTCTGATTGTCGCCACTGATAAGAGCCACTTCGATTCCTAACTGCTTCATCCCATCAATAGCCCGTTTGGCTGTTGCCTTGATTGGATCAGTGACCGCGATGACGCCAGCTGCTTTTTTGTCAACGGATATGAACATGAGCGTTTTTCCTTCAGCTTCCAGCAACTTTGCCCGTTCCTCAATATCGCCCAAAGGAATATTGCGAAGGGCTAGAAGCTTACGCGTCCCAATTGATACCGATTTTCCATCTACATGAGCCTCGATACCATGTCCGGCAAGAGACATAAAGTTCTCCACCGTCTGCGTCAGAGCGATTCCTCTTGATTCAGCCTCTCCTATAATCGCTCGCGCGAGTGGATGATTGGAGCGCATTTCTGTGACCGCAGCCACAGCCAGTAACTGTTCCTCCGAGAAGCCATTGGAGACGATCACATCCGTTACTTTCGGCTTTCCTTCCGTAAGCGTGCCAGTTTTATCAAGCACGATAGCCTGGATTTTTGAGACTTGCTCAAGGGTCGGAGCATCTTTGATAAGAATATTGTGCTTGGCACCAATACCCGTTCCAACTGCGACAGCAGTCGGAGTAGCCAATCCCAGCGCATCCGGACAGGCGATCACCACGGTAGCAATCGCAAAGGAAAGCGCCAAAAGTAATGGTGCGCCGACGATAAAATACCAGATGATAAACACGAGCAATCCTGACCCAATAGCCCCAATGACCAAATATTTTGCAAACTTATCGGCAATTCTTTGTCCAGGAGCCTTTGAGTTCTGAGCGGTTTCAACCAATTTCATGATCTGTGCAAGAGCGGTCTCATCGCCCACCTTCGTCGCTCGAAAACGAAGTGAGCCATTTTGATTGATAGAGCCGCCCACTACCGCATCACCTGGCTTTTTTGTCACCGGAAGAGATTCGCCGGTTACCAACGATTCATCTACGGCAGACTCTCCCTCCACTACTTCGCCATCCACAGGTATCTTGTCACCTGGCTTCAAAAGGAGCATGTCTCCGACTTTGACTTCGCTTGTTGGCACCAGTTCTTCTTTGCCATCGCGGATGATGCGGGCTTGAGGAGGCACGAGGTTGAGCAGCGCTCTCAGCGCATCAGTTGTTCCGCGCCGAGACTTCATCTCCATCCAATGACCAAAGAGAACAAAGGTAATAAGCATGGCAGCCGCTTCGTAATAGGAATCAGTGCCCCCGATCAGAGTAAGCAAAACACTGAAGCCATAGGCGGCCGTAATCCCGACCGCGATAAGTACAGCCATGTTGAGCGTCTTATTCTTCAGAGCGAAATAGGTTGAGTAGAGGAAAATCCAACCCGAATAGAAGAATACTGGCGTGGTGAGAAGAAAGAGAAGCCATGGCAGCGGGAATGGTGATGGAAGATTGAGACCGAGAAACTCCGTGCCGAGAGGCGAATAGAGAATAATCGGTATAGTCAGTATAAGGGCGAAGAAGAACTTATTTCGAATGTCTATTTCCATGAGACGAGCCATTTCTCGTCCAGCAAGGCCAGTATGATCCATGCCCATCGTCATCGACATGCTCATCTTGAACTTTTCCCAAAAACTCATCTTTGAAGCATCGCTCATTGTGTGCCCAACATGAGTACTATGATCGATTTCTACTTTAGCCTCAACAAGACTCATCCCACACTTATGGCACGAGCCTGGCTGATTGGAAGTAACTTCGGGATGCATAGGGCAGGTATATACCGTCCCTCCTTTGCCTTGACGCTGTGAATGATGATTGTGCTGATCCATAATTGTTGAGTGTTATTGAATATTCCATTTGAGTGAACGATCGGGAATGCTCCCAACATTCATTATCTTCAGTTCAATGTACTTTGGCACGGGGATAATAGCTTCGAATATGAGGATTCCTTCACGGTGATGACCACCTGGACCTGGACCATCCCATGTAATCGGCTTGAAAGCATTCCCTTGATCATCAAGCAGAACGACTACTTGGAGAGGGTCTTGGTCGAGTTCGACGGAATGCGCATCCAATACCATTTTGAACTTCCACTGACGATCCCCTGGTGAGATTTGTGGGGTCGCTTCGATAGTTACTGACCCTTGATCATCCTCTTGAGTTTCGTACTGCTTTTGAACCAATGACGGCTCGACAGTATCTTGTTCGTCTTTCTCATTGATACTACGATACGCACCGAAGGAAAGATAGGTCAGTGCCATGACTACGAGAATGATTACAATGAAATACATGTATTTCATAAGCGAGTGATTTTGGAAATCCTATTAGCTATATATAGTATGCCAGCGATATTGAATGCCAGACCGACCCAAAACAGCTTTACCTGGTATTGCGTAGCAAAGGTAGCCACCCCCGTCACACCAAGAATTGGCACGAGATTCACCAGATAATGAGCGCAACAGGATATCATGGCTGCAGTAGAGGTAGTGCCAGATATACCGACCACCTTGCCCATGCCCGACTTCTCATGCACGAGGCTTTTTATAGAGCGATATAGAGCAATTTGAATACCGAAACCTATTGCTAAACTCACAATAAAGTACCAGTACGTACCAAATTGGTTCTGAGCAAAGCTCCAGCCGGATACAAATGTGAGCACGACAAAGTACACAGCGAGCATGACGAGCGTGGCGCCAACACCGGAGGCAATACTTTTTATAAGAATATTTTTTGTCATAATTTTTCCTGATCGTACAAGTATTTGTAAAAAAGCTGGGCTTGGTCGACAATCGCCTGAAGCGTCGCTTCCTGTTCTTTGAGAGTACTCCCTTTGACATCAAAAAGGAAAAAGCATTGAACCGATGCCTCCCTATCAGAAGTCGGCAGCACGCTGACTCCATTGAGAGAAAAAAGACGTTTGGACGAACTTTGTCTCGCTCGCATGAGATCCTGATTATGGTATCGATTTTTACTCACACTTGCCTCCCCGGCAGTATATTTGAACTCTTGCTCTGTTTTGGCATCTGACACCCGAATAAAGCGAAATGATCCATGAGAGGCGTGAGTCAAAGTGGTAACGGCAGTTGCGAGAAGCTCCTCAAAAATGATCCTCTTACTCTTTTTATCCTCTTTATATTGCCCAAGCAGATCAGAGGTAACACTTGGCAGAAGGGTCAGTCGCCGATTCACAGAACCGATATACCGGTAGGAATCATTGAGTTTCTCACTAGAAAAGTGTAGTTCCGTCTCTGCTTGTGTTCTCTTCCTCTGTTCTTTTTCTACTTCCCGTCGATGCAAAGAATGGATTACGTACCCAATCTCGAGAAGAATAAGAATAGCAATGGACTGTGCGTACGCTTCGGGAACGGAGAAAATATGCCCTTGAATAAAGTGCGGTTGGAGCACCAAAGCGAGAAACAGGAGGACATATATTGCTTTCACGAATCGAGACATGTGCGTGACAGTTAAGAGAGTGCTCTTTTACTTACATTCGGAATGAAGGCTGGGGTACGACGAGCATATTCCGTCCATCGTTCGCCGAACTCTTTTTCAGCCTCTCGCTCTTCGCTTTTTGCGAGCCTGACATACATCCATACGAGAACCGGGAACATAGCGAGCGTGAGAAGCGTCGGCCACTGAATCAGAAATCCGAACATAATGAGAACGAAACCAGCGTATTGTGGATGACGGATACGCGTGTACGGTCCCGAAATTGCCAGTGTGTGTTCCTTCTGTGCTTTATAGAGCACTCGCCACGCGTTTGAGAGCAAACTGAACCCAGCGAAGATAAAGATGAAACTCAAAATATGAAAAGGTCCGAAGTGTGGATTGCCACCCCATCCGAGGAAATTCTCCAGTAGGTGCCCCGCATTATGAGAAAAGATGTCCATTCCTGGAAACTTTTGCGTCAACCAGCCTGAGAGAAGATAGATTGTCAGCGGAAATCCATACATTTCGGTAAAGAGAGCAACAAGAAACGCCGAAAATGCTCCGAAGGAACGCCAGTCGCGGGAAGTTCTTGGTTTTGTAAAGCTGAAAGCAAAGATGATAAAAACAAGTGAGTTAATGACGACGAGCGACCATAGTCCGTAGGCTGGATATGATTCCATAGATTTAAGTTTTAGACTGATTATCCTCCTTGTGATGCTCTCGATCGGTAGAGTTACCACCATGACCACCGTGGCCTTTGTGCATGAAGAGATGCATCAGTGGGCATGCTGCCAGCAGGATAAATGGGAGCCATCCCAATACATGCGCACGATGCTCGATAATAAGAAAGAATGCTCCAATCACAAGGAACCCAACGAATACCCAGTGGTGCACGCGTATGGCCTTATTGTTGATTGAGTGCTGTTCCATATATTTGAGTGAGTGAATTAAACAAGCTCTCCACGTTTCTCAAGCATCATATGGTGGATTGTCGCAACCTGGAGCCAGATGGCAATAAGAATAAGAATGGCGGCACAAAGCAAGGCATCTACTTTTGTAATCCCAAATACTATATTATCGGCACCACCAAGTATGGTGCCCGCAAATGCAAGCACTCCAGCGAGGCCTGCAAGAACACTAACGATATGCATGAGTTTTGACGGTTTCATATTTTTGAATTATTAATTTAATTCATACGTTACATTGAGTCAACAACCTTCTTGAGCTTCGCCTCGACCTCAAATGCGATACCAGATAAAGCCGAATTCTCAACCATACTCATCGCTACAGTCGGAAGAACTGCCGATACAAATGTTTCTCCGCCCTCTTCGTACACAATAACATTGCAGGGCAAAAAGAGCCCTATTTCTTTTTCACTTTTAAGGGCCTGAAAAGCAAATGGCGGATTGCATGCTCCAAGAATAAGGTAGTTTTCATATTCAACATCAAGCTTTTTCTTAAGCGTCGCCTTCACATCGATTTCCGTGAGTATGCCAAACCCTTCTTTTGAAAGCTCTGCCTTTGTTTTCGACACTGCATCGGCAAAGGAGAGCGTCACTTTACGTTTGTATCCATATTTCATAGGTTTACTCTTATGAGGTAATGTCTTTTTTCTTTTCTTCAAATTCTTCTTTTGTGATTTCACCTTGAGCATACCGCTTCTCCAAGATAGTTATGGCTGGGTTCTTTTTCTCTTCAGTCTCTTGCCTTGAAATCCATTGGACAAAACTGACGACTCCCCAAATGATCAGTCCCCAGAAAAGGATCATGAAGAAGAATCCGAAAAATCCTCCCATCAGACCATACCCATCAAAAGTGTTCCATCCCATCATATATGTCACCTCCTTTCTACGAAATTAGAGCTATTAATCATACGACCTCACCATTTTGACTACTTCTTCGAGTAATTCCTTTGATATTTTGCTTTTCTCTGTATGAGAAATTCCATTCAACTTTTCTTCTATACAGTTCCGGATGAGCATCCTCTGCGCACTACGCAGGAGCCCCAGGGAAGCAGCATTCATCTGCAGGAGATCAATAAGTGGTCTTTCGCTCTCTATCATAGAAAGAGTCTTCCGGATATTACTGGAAGCCTTTTTCAAACTGATAGTTACTTTCTTATCCATACTTGTACATATTATTCTGCAATAACGATGCGTTGCCCTTGATATTTCATAGGCCCAATGACGCAAAACATCTGTTGTGTTCTCCCCCTCATCAGGACGTATAAGGAAACAGAAAGGAGAGCAATGGCCACAAGGGAAAGTTCCATACCCTGAAAGGGCAAATAGGCAGCTGCGCCACCAAATCCTAGAAGAGCAAGGATCGGAAGTCCGCAACTAGCACAACCACTCCCTACTATTCCCAGGATAGAACTCCCCCCAATAGCCCAGTGAATTTTCCCAGAGGATTTGATGAACCAAAGACGCTCAAGCGTAAGCACGAGATTCAATCCGGTCAGTGTCGCGACAGTGATAAGCAGGAAGAGACTGAGTCCGCTCATAGCTGTCCACATACCGACAAGGAGCGCACTCAGGATACCCCACTTATAACCGAGGGAGTGCATTCCAAACAGCGCATCCTTTACGAGGCTCGCATTCATGAGATACACAGTCGTCATAACATAAAGCGCCGCGATAATGAGTGCAGGAACAATAATTTTTGCAGACCAGATTTGCTTCATAGGCTATAACTCCTTACTTACCGCTTAGCTTTTCATCAATCACCGTCTTGAAAGCGCTAAATGGTTGAGCTCCCACAATAAGCTGGCCTTCAATTTGACCATCCTTGCTCGATTTTCCGATAATCCACGACGGTGTACCAGACACTCCAGCCGCCGACCCATCAGCTATGTCTTTCGCTACTTCGTCTTTGAACTTTCCTGAATCCAAACATTGCTGAAACTGATTTACGTTGAGATCAAGATTCTTGGCGATTATCGGTAACTCTGTCAAAGCTAGCCCTGTACCACCAACAGTGGACTGTGTGAAGATTTGATCGTGAAACTTGAAATACATAGCGTCATTGCTTTGGCTTCTGGCACACTCTGCTGCTTCAGCTTCCTTCTGTGCATTCGCGTGAAAAGAAAGCGGGAAATCGCGATAAACGAGTTTCACCTTACCCGTGTCGATATAGGCCTTTTTGAGCTCCGGGAGCACATCTGTAAATGCACGTTTACAGAATGGACATTCGTAATCCGAAAACTCGATCAGCGTGAGCGGGGCGTTTTTGTCTCCCATGACCGGATCGTCGTCCACAGAGACTTTTACCGGACCGCTCGGCTTATCTGATTGCTGTGCCGTTAGTGAAGGATTTCCTGGCTGCTCGAGAGCTGCCAATCCAAAACCGGCGCCTTTCTGGAAAAAACCGCTTGAGGAGAGAATACTTACACTAATGATGAGTCCTCCAAGGAGAATTGATCCGGCAATAACCCAGACTCCCTTGCTCGGTGCTCCTTCTTCTTTCTTGGTCTTGATTGGTTCTTTTGCCTCGCCTTCCTCTTTCTTACAACAGTCGTTCATAACGATGGACATTAATTGATTGAATTTTTACTTTAATTAGTTTTTCCCACAGTGTAGGAAAACATCATGCCACTTTCAGCATGCTCCAGGATATGGCAGTGCACCATCCACGTGCCAGGATTTGATGCTTCAAGCAGGATATCGACGGTATCTCCCTTCGCGACGAGTGTCGTATCAGCCCAGGCCGGGTTTTCATTTCTCACGCCGTTTGTCGAGAGCACCATGAGACGCTGTCCGTGAAAGTGAATCGGGTGCTGCATCGGATGCATGGACTGCGGATCGTTGAAGATACGAATCTTTACCTTATCGCCGACTTGGAAATTCCAATCCTTGATATCCATATTCACTTTGCCGCTTGTTTTATCAACCAGTTTCCATTTCATCATGTTCGAATTTGACTGGGCGTTCATACCAGCCATCGTGTCTTCCCATTCAAGAGCATCACCATCATCACCCATACCCATGTCCATATCCGACATAGCCATCCCACCGCTACCCATCGAATGCATCCCGCTTGGCATGCCCCTACGCATCTCCGATGTCATATCAAGCGAAAGATTCAGGCTCTTGTCGGGTGTTTTTGAGAGATAGGTACTCATGAGACCTTCCAGTTCCGAGACAACGGCTCCATTCGTCCGTGCCACTGAAAACTCACTGCTATAGGAAGGATTGGCAGCCAGAGAAGAAACCGACACTTTTCCCAAGGCGTACTCCTTATCAGGTGTCTGGTGCTTCATCGCGTACTCACCCGACTTTTCGAAGAAGACATCGAGGACACGGCGCTCCCCGGGAGCCACCATAATCTGATCGACAAAAGTTTCTTTCTCATACCTTCCGACATCGGCACCAACCAATTTCATCTTGGCTCCGGGAAGAGCAAAGTTGAAGAGTCGGGTATTAGCAGCGTTGGTGAGGTAGAGACGTACCACTTCGCCTTGTTTCGCCTCAAGTTTGTAGTCCGTCTCGCCGTTTACCAGCATGACATTGCCGAAGCGACCCATGAGCGTATGATCAGCTACCTTGGCATCAAACGGGAGCAGGCCCTTGTCATCAAGCGCGATGTCATCGAGCATGAGTGGCACCTCGCGATTGACCGGTGACCAGTAGGTCGTTTCTTTTGGCGTCACTATGATATTGGCATAGAGTCCAGATTCGAGCGCGTAATCGGTTCTGACGTGAGGGTGGTACCAGAACACCCCTGGATCAGAAAATTTGAGCCTATAGGAAAATGAATCGCCAACTGCAATTTCTTCCTGTGTCACCCCCGGCACTCCGTCAAACAAATTGTCCATCCGTACTCCATGAGCATGAAGCGTAGTCGCGATGTCGCCATCGTTCTTCAAATTGACCGTGATCTCTGAACCCTCGGGAACACGCAGAGTCGGGCCGGGAAGAGAACCGTTATAGCCGAGCATCTTCACGACACGACCGGCAATCGTTTTTTTAACAGGTGTGATGGCGAGATCAATCGACTGTCCGTCTTTCAAATCAAGAATAGAAGACGATGTCGCTTGTTTCGTCTCGGCTGAAGGCGGAGTGCTCAAGTTAGCCCCTGCTTTTTCAGTAGAACCAATTCTATCTTGGCGATTAGCCATGCCGTACCATGCAAAAGAGCCAAGAACGACAACTCCTATAGATCCTACAATTACTTTTTTATTGTTCATAGAGAGCTTATTAATTAAAGAATAAACAGTTAGTACACTTATTCTTTTACAGCAGTCAGTTTCTGCAAGCTTTCGTAGCGTACTCTCTACTGAGTTATCGGATTTTACTCCACGTGCTTCCTGCATTCATGCTTTTAAATATGTTATTCTCTCGTGTTGCAGTATAGACGGTCTCCACGTTATTTGGGTCAATTGTTAGGTTCATAACAATTTCATCATTCGATACCCCATCCAATTTCTGCCAAGTCTTTCCTCCATCCTCACTTTTTGCCAGTCCGAACTTTTGAGAAGATGAGAACATTTTCAACGAATCATTCGGGGAAACTGCGACGGCAATGACCGCTGTCCCCTTCATATCTTCTGAGATGCTTTCCCAGGTAGAGCCCTTGTCGGTACTCATATAAAGCCCTTCTGTGGTGGCTGCATATACCATAGCCTCATTCTGACTGCAGGCTGTCAGACTGATGATTTGTGGCAAATTTGCTTTCAGGACTTCCCACTTCTTCCCACCGTCCATGCTCCGTTGCAGACGACCAGCATCGAGACCATACGCGAGATCAGGATTGACTGGACTTATTGAAAGCGCATGAAAATCTGCCACGCCGGTCGCCCCGGCAGATACTCGATCCCAACTCATTCCGCCGTCTTCACTCTTCTGGAATCCCAGACTGCCACCTTTAGGAGGGTGGCCACTGGCAAAAAAAGTCTTGGCTTTTCTTGGGTGTGCGACAAATCCCATGAGATCATTTTGACTCTCACCGATACGATAGAGATCGTTTCCATCCTGTAACACAGCCAGTCCGGCATGGGTGGCGATGTAGAGTCGGTTCGGGTCGGCAACGTCGACCGCCAGACCATGAATGTGAGAAATGCTTTCCAATGGCGACAGAACTTCAGAAAATGAAGCCTTATCGCCGTTTGACTCCTGTGAAACATCAACCGAATCAGTTTCTGATCCTTTGGAGAGCCAATTGAGACCCGCTACTACACCGACAACGAGCACTACCGTGCCAGCAATGATTTTTATGAATGGATTCATACTGTTAGTGCCAATAACTTAAACACCTCATGGACACCCTAGTTGCCCATCATATTCTTCATAGAGTCACTGTTTCCTGATTTCATGGTAGTGTCCTTGAGATATTTTTCTCCAAACATTTGCAGGTCCTTGCCTCTCATGACTGCCCCATCATCCGAATACTTTGTGCCCATTTCTTGCATCATGGTACCACTTGATTGCATCATTTCTCCCATCTTTTTTATGGTGGATGCTTGATCTTTCATCATAGTGACTGAATCTCGCAATTCCTTACTCTCTGTATTGTCACTCATTGTGCCTTTTCCGGAAAAATATCCGATGCCTCCACCAATGATAAGGGCGACTACTATACTAAGAACGAGTGTTATATTTTTCATACTTATTGTGATAATGAATTGATAATTTTTTTACGCAACCGTACAAATGCTTCATATATCTGGTGGTTCACGACCGATGTGGATATGTTTCATATTGTTAGAATCCTGAGGATGTTTCTTCTTTTGTCCCCGCCGCTTTTTTCCCAAAACGATAGAACAATGCTGGCGTTAAGAAGAGTGAAATTATCGTTGAAGAAATGAGTCCTCCAAAGATCACCGTAGCCAGTGGGTGCAACATCTCCTTTCCAGGATCGCCCCCTCCTATCATGAGCGGAATAAGCGCGAGCGCTGTAACCAGAGAAGTCATGAGAACGGGCACGACACGGTCCAGGGTGGCCTTGACGATTGTTTCTGGAACAAACGGCAAGCCCTCTTTTTGTACCAGTGATAGACTTCGGCCAATCAACATAATTCCATTTCTGGAAACAATCCCCGCGAGCGAAATAAAGCCAACCAGATGAGCGAGATTCACCGACCCTCCCGAGAGCCACACGCCAATCATCCCGCCGATGAAAACAGTGGGGATGTTCGTCATGATGAGAAGCACGATCGGCATTGACTTGAAGGCGTAGTACAGCACACCAAAGATCATCGCAATCCCGACAACAAATACGAGCGCCAACCGCCGACTACTTTCTTTTTGGCTCTTATAATTTCCTTCGAAAGAAAGGGTTACTCCGACGGGTAGTTTTTGTGATTCTAATGCTGATTTTGCATTTCCTACGGCGCCCACGACATCTCTCCCTTGATAATTGGCGGAAACAACCAGAACCCTCTTACTTCCTTCATGATCAATACTATTGAGGCCACCTTCGATTCGAATATCGCCCGCACTGCCCAGGGATTCCACTCCTGCAAGTGGTAACGCCAGGTCGCGCAAAGACGCCATCGTTCCCTTTGATTCCGCATCATAGCGAGCCACCACATTGATCGATGCCGGACCAAGACGAACTTGTCCGAATTTATCACCCATCAGTCCCATCTCCAGATCATTCGCAACTTGGCCCGAAGATACTCCGTATTCTGCCAAACGGTTCCTATCCACGTAAATACGAAATTCTGGAACCAGTGTGTTCTGTTGAATGCGCGGGTTTTTAATACCTGGTTGTTTCTGCAGTTCCGCAAGAACCTGTTTGGCAGCGCTCTCCATATCGGAAGGATTATCTCCGAAAACTTTCACAACGATAGGCGCCCGTACACCCGAAAGCAACATTTCAACACGATGAGTGATCGGTTGCCCCAAACTGAAATCTGCTCCACCGAATCTATCGAGTACCTTTTGTATATCGCTCATAATCCTATCGCGCTCCCCTTCAAATCCCGGCTTGAGCGCAATTTGTACTTCACTGGAATTGGGACTGCCCCCATGAGGATCAGCCACTGCTCGTCCCGCGATATTACTGACTTGTCGTACGCCCCTCACTTCCAACAACTCTTTTTGCAAGCGCACCACATACTCATTGGTCGTTGACAGTGCCGTGCCTGGCGGTAAATAGAGCATGATCACGAGCGACCCTTCATTAAATGGGGGTATTCCTTCTTTACCTGCAAAGAAATACATACCGACAGTAATAAGGATGGCCACAACGACGACTCCTATCACCTTTTTCACATTTCCGATGCACCAATAGATCCATGGCGTGATGCGTTCCTTAATTTTTTGTACGATTTTCGTTTCCTGATCGTGTTTTTCGAGCGATCTATCATTGAGGAGAAGCGCTGACAGAACCGGGATGACAGTCAGTGCTACCACCATAGAGGCAGTGACCGAAACGAGGTACGCTGTACCGAGAGATACCAGGAGTCGTCCCTCGATCCCGGGAAGAAAAAATATGGGCAAGAAGACTATCGCCACGAGGATCGTAGCATAGACGATGGAATTACGAACTTCCACGGAAGCCGACAATACGATATGTTCGCGAGATTCTTTCTTGCCACCGAACATCCACAAGCGCAGGCGTCGGAAAATATTTTCTACATCAACAATAGCGTCATCCACCAATTCCCCCACCGCAACGGCTATACCCCCAAGCGTCATAACATTCACCGATAATTCGAAATATTTGAATACTATCGCCGTTACGAGAATTGACAGAGGAATGGCAACGAGCGTTATCATGGTCATTCTCACATTCATGAGAAAGATAATGAGCACTATGATAACCAGTATCGTTCCATCGAGCAGTGCTCTCTCCACGTTCCCCAATCCAGCTCGAATGAAGTTTTCTTGTCGAAAAAGATCCTGATGGAGTACCACTCCCTCAGGGAGACTAGACGAAAGAGAGGCGAACGTCTTATTTATTTCATCGGTCACCTCTAGGGTCTGTGCGTCTGGCTGTCGAATGATCCGAAAGATTACTCCTGATTTTCCATCAATCGCTCCGCTTCCACGGATAACACTCGCACCCTCTACCAGAGAAGCAATATCAGCTAAACGAACAGGCTGTCCATCAATTTTGTTTCGTCCAAGAGAAATCTCCTCGAGGTCTGAAACATCGGTTGGAGCGACAATGATACGAATAGGATATTCTTTTTCGTTTTCTGTCAGCAGTCCACCGCTTCTATTGATGAGAGCATCCGCTATAGCTGTGCGGACATCCCCCATCATAATTCCGTAGCGACTCATGCGCTCCGCATTGAGGTTGATCTGCCACTCGCGCGCGTCACCGCCCATCACGAGGACACTCGCAACACCAGGAACCTTGAGCAAAGCCGGTCGAATAGTCCAGTCAGCAAGCGTGCGCAGCTCCATCGGTGAAGTTTTCGAGTCCGATGAGTTCATGCCAATCCACATGATTTCCCCCAACAAAGACGTTGATGGACCAAGCGTCGGTTTTACGCCAAAGGGCAATACTGCCTGTGCTAATCGCTCTTGCACTATTTGTCTATTACGCAAACTATCACTGCCCCAGGCAAACTCCACAATAACCGATGCCTGTGCGAATGATGCACTGCTCCGTATCCTTTCGACGCCCGGAGCACCGGCGATCGCCGATTCTATCGGATTGAGGATAAGTCGTTCAACTTCTTCGGCTGCCATACCGTCACTTTCCGTAAAAATAGTCACGGTCGGCTTGTTGATATCAGGAAGGATATCTACCTTCATCGTAGCGATACTCCATAGACCAAACACCGTCACGATACCAGCAAGGATGAGTACCGTGATTTTGTGTCCAAGAGACCAGGAAATGATTCGATTAAACATATGTTTTGATTACATTCCTGGCATATTAGCGTGTTCATCTGACTCATCAGATGGAGCATCATTCTCTTCTGGGGAAACGACCTGAAGGTCCCCGAGAAACATATTTTCACGTATATCCGGTGTGGGATTGGTGATATAACGATCACCATTCACCAGTCCGGTATACACCTCCAAAGAATTGCCAAGCGTGCGACCGAGGGTTACTTTCTTTGCAAAGATCCTATCAGCTTCTGATACGGCCCAGACTGCTGGCGCACCCTCCTCATCCAAGAAATAGGATGATGACTTGATAAAGACGGTCTGATTGACTGGAGCAAGCACTCTCACCGAAGCCCCGATGGCCCACGGTGTCGACTCCGTAAATACCGCATCTGCCATGTATGATCCAGTATCATCAAGGGAGATACCTACACCAACGAGCTTCACTTGTTGTATATCTGTTTTAAATCCAGGACGGGTGACCGAAAGCAATTCCCCGACGTTTGGCTTCGGTACATTGTTTGGAATACGCATTCTGACCAGGGTATCATCGTTACCTCCTGCTGTTACCACGGCAATGGGCATACCTGGACCCACAAATTCTCCCGGTCTTTTCATGATGCTGGACACGGTACCACTTTTTGGTGCCACGATCGAATACGTACCAGTTACCGCTGTTCTGACAGTGGCATAGGTCGCCTCTTGGGCAGCTACTTTTCCTTCTGCCATCGCCAGGTCCTTTTTTAATTCAGCCTTCATGGCATCGATTTCAGCCGATGTATCGATCGATGTCCTTCCGATATCGGCAATTTCCAATTCCATCACTTTAATTTTTCCCAGCACTTCGACAAACAATTGCTGATTAAGTATCAGCCCCATTTTTAATGAGGATATGTTCGCCGCGGTCAACACGGTTCCGTCTGGCGTGGAGGCATTCGCAAGCTTGAGGGCATTGTCAAAATAAATCAGGGCGGATTGTTCCGGTATTTTACTTACGTCATCGAGATCAGACAACACATTAAAAACAATAGCGGGGAACCCCGAACGCAAACTTGCATTTTGACTACCGATTGTTGGCCTGAGCGTGAGGTTATAAATAAGCGCCGGAGAAGCCGGGATATCGGCCTGACCATACATGATAGGGAATATTTTTACCAATGACTCGTAGAGAGCCACCCGCGCATTTTCTTTTTCTGTCGCAATGCCAGACAACGCATCTTCATTATTGACGGGCGTCTTGAGCTCAAGCAAGTCTCGCTTTTCTTTATTTGAGTTTTTCGTATCTTTGCGAAGATCTTTTAATTGCGACAGGCGTTTCTCTGTATAGGCACGCAAAGCAACCACATCTGTACGCGCCTCTAACAGCTCGCCGTATTTTTCCGAAAGAGCCATCACCACATCAGGTGTCTGGGGCGGACGCGAGAGCTTGCCAACCACCTGACCAATGCGTACTTGTTCTCCTACGCGTACAAACCATTCGACAATAGTACCTTCTCGTTCCGGCTGGATCTGTAGATTGCTGGGAGAAATAATCTGACCAGGCCACGAGCTATGTGATACTGTAGCTCCTGTAATTGAAAAATCATCCTCTCCAACTACTGCAACAATAGGGTTGCTGTTACTGGATCTTGTATCGGTAGATGTATCCTCAACCGCATTAACGGCGCTGCTCTTATTGACCGAGTACGAGGCCGTGACTCCGATCACAACCACTACAGCCAGCACTGTACCTACAGCAACGGAACGCGTCTGTCGCAATACCAGGTTATGCAGAAAGTTTCTTATTTTTTCCATAATTTTCTTCACCTTTACAAATAGACTAGATTAGTTTGAGAACTAAAAACCATTTCATACAAAGAAATGGTTACAAAAAAACGCCAGTATCAGGAATGATTCATCACAAATGAAAAATCCTCCTGCCTTCCGGCGTTTTCAACAAATCTATTCTTTTTTGGCTACGGTAAGAAGAGTGTCTGGCGTTGGCGGAGACACTGGCGATTCAAGAACGCTAAGATCTAATCCATCGATAAGTGATGGAAATGTATACGTGTCCTGAAAAACGAGCGATGGAAGTTCGAGGGCGTCTTTTACGTTTTTTATTACAACAACATCCGTGTTGTTTTGTCCACAGTCAGTCGAACAGGTATTTACATGAGTCTCAGAAAGAGGGACATGGGCCATCGGGTTCGTTTCATGAATATCCAATCTACTCTCATCATTCATGCCCATTTGTATGGCCCCAGATGACGCATGAGCGGTAATTATAGGAAAAATACAAGAACCTCCGGTTGAGAGCATCACCGCTAAAACAAACACAAAAAGAGGTAATTTTTTCATCTTGATCATAAAGTCATTCTACAGTAGCACAGTTAACCAAAAAACTCAACTCTCCATTATCTAATGTAGTTTTTTGCTAACTTTTTTCCTTTGCTCGGACTCCAGAAGCTCTTTGAGTTTTTCCTCGCATTCTACACCCCTTAAGCGCCCCTGAAGGAATCCAAGACTATAACTGACCCCATCGCTCATCAGACGCCAATCGGTGGAATTCAGCGCTTCCTTAAAAAACCTCTGGATAGACTCCTGGCTACCCTTTTAATTCTAAACTTTTAAACTATTGACAGATAGCGTGTCGTGCTACCTGCTGTTGGCGGAGATGGAGAGATTCGAACTCTCGAGGGCTTGCACCCTACTCGCTTTCCAAGCGAGCGCACTCGGCCACTATGCGACATCTCCGATTTCGTACCTTTCGGCACGAAAATCAGTCTAGCGGACTTCTCGGATTCCGACAAGCTTGAGGGTCTCCTGATCCGGGGTACGGCCATGAAAGATAACGACCTGATCACCGGAAGCCAGTTTACCTGCTTCTTTAGCCTCGTTCATGAGGCGCGCGGCAAAACCATCAAGATGCGTATCGCCCTCGTACAAGTACGGATCCGCTCCCCAGACCAGCGCCAGCTGCTGCCAAGTCTCGCGACTATTGGTCGCCACGAGGATACGACTCTCCGGACGAAAGTGCGAGAGGAGACGAGCAGTCAACCCGCTCATCGAAAGAACGATTATCGCTTTGGTATGGAAGCTCTTGGCCAGTTCGTAGACACTGCGGATCATGATCGCGTATTCGTTGCGAAAATTGAGATCGAGCGTCTGATAGAGATCATCAAAGGGTGATTCTTCTGTTTTTTCAATAATTTCTGTCATCATCGAAACGGTCTCAACCGGGTATTTGCCCATAGCAGACTCTTCCGAGAGCATCACCGCATCAGCATGATCGATCACGGCATTTGAGACATCGCTCACTTCTGCTCGCGTCGGTCGCGGATTTTCCGTCATCGACTTCATCATCTGAGTGGCCACGATAACCGGTTTGGCACTACGCAAACTCTCAGCGATGATTTCTTTCTGGAGAATGACTACCTCGCTCTCCGGCATTTCAATCCCGAGGTCACCACGCGCCACCATGACCGCGTCAGTCGCTTTGATAATTTCTTTCAGATTCTTGATAGCCTCCTTGCGCTCAATCTTGGCAACAATCTGAGGGAGATGCGCTTTTTCTCCCATTACTTTTTTCATCTCTCCCCGCACTTCTTCGATATCGGCTGCCGACCCCACAAAAGACAATCCGACAAAGTCTACTCCTTCTTCCAAAACAAACTGTAGATCCTTTTTATCTTTTTCAGACAGTATGGAAAGTACCAAGTGAGAGTCTGGAAGAATGACACCTTTCCGGTTTTTAATAACCCCATCATTTTTGGCCTCCGCAATGACGCAATGTTCTTGCTTCTCCCGAACCACAAGCTCGATAAGCCCGTCCTCTATCAAAATGGCGTGACCTACTTCTACGCCATCTACGATACCAGCCATATCCAGGAGCACAATTGGTTTCTCTCCAGCCTCAAGATGAGCTTTTTTAGCGATATCCCCTACTGCCACCTGATCACCCTTCTTCAGAACAATTTCTCCCTCCACTCCCGTTCGAATACGTGGTCCCTGCATATCAGCCAAGATACCGATCGACTGATTGAGCTCATGGGAAAGTTCGCGCACACGATTGATAATGCCCTGGTGCCACGCATGTTCTCCATGAGAAAAATTGAGACGAATCACATTGACTCCAGCCCGTACGAGCGCGCGCAACATTTCTTTTGATTCCGAAGCCGGGCCAACCGTCGCTACTATTTTTGTTTGTTTCATATCTACAAGCTTCATTAAACTTTACCTGAGTACTATTAGTATATACGAAAAAACAAAAACGAGGGACTCCCTCGTTTTTGCACTCTTTCTTTACAACGTAAGATCAGATGTTGATTTTCTTCACCATGTCTTTTACAAATGGAATCTCCCAGGCTTCACCAGAAAGTGTTTTGACGATAGCCATGATAGCCACAACAAACAAGGCGAGGTTTGCCAGCCACCCAAGAATCGGAATGATTGAGAAAACAATGGCAGCAATACAGAGTACTAGACCCTGCTTAGCGTGAAATTGTGCAAAAGGACTTTCTTTTTTCAGAAGCAACGGCACCAAAAAGAGAATCCAAAGATACCCGATAGCCGCCACCACTTTATTATCTTCAATATCTTTTTGATCAAAAACTGGCTTTGGCGCCTCAGGGGTTGATGTTACTGGTGTCGGCGTTGGCGTAGGTGTCACTGGTGCCGGTGTTGGTTCAGACGTCACTGTCACTGGATTTTCATTCTGCTCCATACATGTACATTACAAAAATTATTCTGCTTCCAGTATACTCCCATCCTCTAGTTCACGCCAAATCTCATCCGGGATGGGGCTGCGCTTGGGACTGACCCCTGGATAACGCCACGCACTGATGATACGAAGCTGTGGAGGAAAAAGCGAGATTCTTGCTTCACTTTTTCCTTTGGACTTTTTCCCTTTGCCTTTCAAAAGATACATGACCCAGATCTCTTGCTTCCAAGTCTCCTTACCATCTATGATCTTTGAAGAAACCGGTTGCATCATAGCCACTGCCTGTGGCATCACTCCGACCTCGGTTCGTTTTGGTCGATGGATAATACCGCGTACTTTTTGTTCGGAGAGACCATACTGACTCATTTTGTACCGGGCATGCGCCGTAAACTCGATACCGCCTTTTGGTTGCAACTTTTTTTTCTGATTCTCTTCGTACCGCTCCTTGGCCTTGCGAACAAATTCTTGATATGGCGATGCCATACAATTACTCTGCTTTCATACCACGAAGCACTGCGATACGTTCTTCCATCGGCGGATGGGTCATAAAAAACTTTGCCACCTTTTTCCCTTTGAAAGGATTGGCGATATAGAGTGAGGCTGTCGCGCGATTGGCTGCCTCGAGAGGCTCCCGATCCCCAGAAATCTTTTCGAGAGCCGAAGCCAGGCCCTCCGGATAGCGCGTCAACAGTGCGCCGGAAGCATCAGCCAAAAACTCCCGCTTGCGCGATATGGCCAGTTGCATGAGCGTCGCAAAGAGCGGTGCCAAGAGCGAAAGTACGATAGCCGCTACCATGAGGATCACTTGGGCCTGATTCTTGTTGTCACTGTCTCGGCCACTCCCAAACCATGCCCAGTGACGGAACCAGTCAGCCAAGAGCGCCACAAATCCCACTAAAATGACGACCACTGTTGAAACCAGAGTATCACGATTGCCGATGTGGGAGAGCTCATGAGCAGCCACTCCTTCGAGTTCAGCTCGATTGAGGGTTCCCAGGATTCCCGTCGTAAAGCAGATGACACCGTGCTCCGGGTTACGTCCCGTGGCAAAGGCATTGAGCGCTGTGTCCTCGATAGTATAAATCTTTGGCGTCGGCAGTCCGGCGGTGATGGCCAGGTTCTCGACTAGTCTATAGAGTTCCTTATTGTCTTCAAATTGGACCAGTTTCGCACCACTCATCGAGAGCACGATTCGGTCACTCCACCAATACGACGCCACACTCATCAAAACTGAAAACCCGACTGCTCCATACAAAATAGCGCTCGATTGCATGGCTCCAGCAAAGACATAGCCGACTCCGATAACAAAGAGCAAAAATCCCGCAATATAGACGATGGTCAGGCGCTGATTGCCCTCTTTGTGTGTATACAGTGTTGCCATAAAAGAAAAGCTTCGTTAGCTATTAGCTTCTTAGCTTCCTCAGCTTTGCGCAAGCTTATGGGTCAAGAAACTGATGAAGCTAACGAAGCTAAAAAGCGAGAGAAGCTATGAATTAGAATTGCACCTTTACCACTTCCTTTTCGGCTTCTGCTACTTCAAAAAATTCTTTCTTCACAAAGTTGAAGATGGAAGCAATGATGTTCGATGGGAACATATCGATCTTGTTGTTGAGCTCGAGCACATTGCCATTGTAGAACCGACGAGACGCCTGAATCTTATTTTCCGTATCCGACAGTTCACGCTGGAGTTCAAGAAAATTCTGATTAGCCTTCAAGTCAGGATAGGCCTCGGCCACTGCGAACAAACTTTTCAAAGTATCGGAGAGCATGTTTTCTGCTGCTGCCTTGTCTTTGGCACTTCCAGCCTGCATGGCCTGAGCACGAGCAGCCGTCACCCGTTCGAAAACCCCGCTCTCATGAGCAGCATATCCCTTGACGGTACTAATGAGGTTTGGGATCAAATCATACCGGCGCTTGAGCTGAACATCGATATCACTCCAAGCCTCACTGACCCGATTACGAAGAGCCACCAGACCGTTGTACACGAACACCACATACAAGACGACAATAACAACAATAACGAGCAAAATAAGCGGCAAACTTATCATAGTTTTTTCACAAGATTTACCCTATTAGTATAGCAAATTTCCCTGATTTTGCAACAAAAAGCAACAGTCTATGCTATACTGTCAGCAGAAAAATTATTTTTAAATTCCCCTATGGAAGCACTGCAATCGTATTTTGTTTTTCTCATCCCGATCACGGTCGGCGTCATCACTCAAGCCATCAAATTTGCCCTCTACAGCTACAAACACGGTTTCAACATTGAATACGCCTTCACCCACGGCCACATGCCGAGCGCTCACACTTCACTCGTAGTATCTCTCTTGACCAGTGTCGCCTACTACGAGGGTATTCATTCCGGCTCCTTTGCTCTCTCGGCCGTTCTGGCCTTTATCGTTATCGATGATGCCGCTCGTATCCGTATGTACCTCGGCGACCAGGGTCGCTACCTGAACATGCTCATAGAGCAGCTCAACCTCAATAAGGAAAATTTTCCCCGCCTCAAGGAACGTGTCGGTCACCGTGTCAACGAGATTATCGGTGGCGCTTTCGTTGGTCTCTTTCTCACTCTCCTCCTCATCGGTATCCTACATTAAGAATACAATCTCAATTTCCTCAATAAAAACCTCCCAAGCGGGAGGTTTTTTCTATTACCAAATGAAGCGAGCGAAACGAAAGTGTACTTTCGTTTCCGAGCGCCTGCCCGCCTTCGGAGGGAGTGCCGGTAAAATCAGGGTAAAACCTGTTATTTCGATAATTTCTCTAACTCTTCCTCAATCACTTGACGCTCACTCCATGGGATACGTACATCGCCGAGAGCCATCGTCACCTCGGCACCTTTGCCCGTCACGAGCACAATGTCACCGATTTCGGCAAGCGAGAGCGCTTTATGAATAGCCGCCCGACGATCGAAAATACGGAAATAATTTTTATCTTTCTTTTTCGTAACACCTTTTTCAATGTCATCGATGATTTGCTCGGGGTCTTCGTAAAACGGATCTTCATTGGTCAAAATGATGATATCAGCATAGGAACTGGCAATCTCACCGAGCTGCGGCCGTTTGCCGCGATCACGTTCACCACAGGCACCAAACACATGGATGATTTGGCTCCCTGGGATTTTGAGTGGCAAGATCGAAGCATAGAGCTTCTCAAAAGCATCCGGTGTCACTGCATAGTCGATCAAAATATCCGCATTCATAGGATTCGGTACCAGTTCCATCCGTCCCGGCACACCCATGACACTGGCCAGTGCCTTCTGCGCCACTCCCAGGTCAATAGCCAGGATACGAGCCACTCCGAGCGCTGCCAGCGCATTCTCAATATTGAAGAGTCCCGGGATATTGAGATGAAAGCGAGTACCATCTACAACGAACTCGGTCCCCTTGAAATCAAGGGTGACATCACTTGCCAAAAGTGCTGCCTGTGGGTTCTTGGTGCTGTAGGTCACTGTCTTGCTATTCGTCCCACAAAAAAACATCGGGTCCTCCATGTCGAGGTTGACTACTCTCTCCTTGGCGCGACGAAACAAACGACACTTGGCCTCGCGATAGGCTGCCATCGTTTTGTGATAATCCAGGTGCTCCCGCGTGACATTGGTCATAACGGCGATCTCATAGGGAATCCCCCACACCCGATTCTGATCCAGTGCATGCGACGACGTCTCGATGACGGCATACTGACAGCCTTCATTCACCGCATCATGGAGAAACTTTTGGAGTTTCCAAGGTGACATAGTGGTGAATTTGGAATCATTGACCCATGACTTCTCACCAATCTGAAAATTGATCGTCGATGCCATAGCTACCTTCTTTCCCGACTCGGTCAGTATACGAGCAATAAACTGCGTGGTGGTGGTCTTGCCGTTGGTTCCCGTCACACCGATAACTCGCAACCGCTTTCCAGGCCTGCCCGCCATATTGCGCACTCGGCTGTAGGCGGGAAAACCAAAGGCCACACAGGCCAAAACTGCCTGCGCCAAATGATAGTAATTCTTGAGCCGCCGTGGCATCGCTGCCGAAAAAAATCTTTTCAATGACATAACGATTAACCGATAATTGATTTTTTGAGCCCCTGCAAAGGACGTAGGCTAGTATACAAAAAGTACCCCTGTGTATCAAGGATGATATCGTACGATCCTGGGAAAACGGTTGGCGCTATACTGGGTGAAAATCCCGTCTTGAATTTTGTTATCCCACTCCAATCACTCTTTGATTCCTGTTGATTATTTCCTGTTTGTACTCCACCAAAATCGTAGAGCTGAAAGCCCTCTTTCTTGGCCGCCTTGATCTGCTCCCACTGCAACAGATACGGTGCCATGACATCGCGGTGTTCATCAGCGGTACCGCCATGAAGATAGGTTACGGTGTCGCCATAAAAAATCAGGATATTGGCGGCGATAACCTTTCCCTTGTACTCCGCCGCAAAGAGCCGACACATGTTTTCGGGCAACACCTGAAAAAACCGCTCATAGTAACGCCTTGGGTGTGATGTGATACCCTTGCGTCCTGATGTCGCCGTGATGAGGTCAAGAAAGGTAGTGATGTGGTTCGCTTCTCGAGTCTCAAACACCCTGACACCACGCTTTTCCGCCAGACGGATATTGTAACGCGTTTTGGATTTCATCTCGGCCAATAACTCTTCTTCGTTTTTTGAAATATCTATTTTGAAAACCTCTCGCGGCTGCATGTCATGTGGTGCTCGTACTACTCTATAAGAAATTGATTTTCTGATTTCTTCCAATATCTTTTCCGTCTCCGGCTCAATCCGTATCCACTTCATCTTCCACTCTTTAGCCAGAGCCATCAGATCGCTGATTCCCTTTTTGACATTTGGCATTTGTAATTTGGCATTTTCAAAAATAGGTCCTCTGGGCACATACAAATACTTCCCTACCAAAGGCAGCGTATGAACAATTCCATTCGCCACAAAGTCATCCTCTTCGCAAGGAACAATCTGCTTTTCCGTTGCTTCCTGCAAACGAAGCCACTCTGCTGATTGTAAAAAATCTCTATTCATCATTCATCTATCCACTACTTCTTACCAAGATTCTTAAGTGCGGCGCGGATGCGGGCACTGACATCGGTTACCTCGGCCGGCACCTGCTTGAGTGCCTCGCGTGCCTGTGTGACGGTATACCCGAGTGACGTGAGCGCTTCGAGAGCATCCTGTCCGGCGGCTGCATCGCCATCATCGTCCCCTGCGACGGCAGTCACTTTGTTTTGGAGTTCCACGATCAACTTCTCTGCGGTCTTCTTGCCCACGCCGGAGACACGGGTGAGGAGTGACGGGTCTTTGTTCACGATAGCGAGCCGGATAGTTTTGATATCAGCAATCGACAAGATAGACAGACCCATCTTGGGACCGATACCCGAGACCGAGATAAGAAGCTCGAACATATGAAGTTCTTCTTCATCGAGAAACCCAAACAGATTCAACTGGTCCTCCCGAACATGCGTATGGATATGGAGGAGCACCTGGTCACGACCAGCCAGTTTCCCGAGCGTATAGGCCGAAACAAAAACGTAATATCCTACACCCCCAACCATGAGAATCACGCCATTCCCGCGCATTCCAGCCATTTTTCCTTCCAGTTGAGCAATCATATGGGCAGCTTCCTAGCTTTTAGCCGTTAGCTTCATTAGCTTTGATACACTCCATTGTAACACGGCGGTGTTTCCTCTCAAACAAGCCACCTCTTGCCAAAATGCTTTAGGCATGCTAATAATGAAGAACTTCGATATCCTCTCTCTAAGAAGCTATCGTAGCTAATGAAGCTAATGAAGCTCCCTAAATATGCCAATCAAGAAATCAGCCAAGAAATACATGCGCGTCACTGCCAAGAATACACTCCGTAACAAAGTAGTCAACGGTGTCGTAAAGAGCGCCGTCAAAAAGACTCGTGAAGCCGTCACTGCGGGCAACGTCGATGAAGCCCAGGAGCAATTGAAGAAGGCCATCAAGGCCCTCGACAAAGCCGCTCAGAAGAAGATTATCAAGAAAAATACTGCCGCTCGAAAAAAGTCCCGTCTCAATGCTTTGGTCAAAAAGGCCAGCGAGAAGAAATAGTCTTACAGAAACTCAAAACTCTCCGCCAACTGGCGGAGAGTTTTTTATTTACTCAACATAGATTTTACTTTGTCATTCTAGAGTACCCAGCAGCAATAACACTACTGATACAATAACTGAGAAAAAAATACACCAACATGATAACTGTCCAACCCAATGCCTCCGGTTCGCGAGAACCATCCAGCGCCGGCCCAAGATGCTGCTCTCCAATTATAGTATTGAGGATACTTTGAAAAATATCAGTATAGTAAGAAAGAACATAAAAAAGAATTACGCTGGGAATAAAAATTATCCAAGTTAATTTTGTCGGTCTTACCAGAATGTTAACGAAGGCAACTGTTGTATCAGTAAATAATTTCATATTTTTTTTAAGCATACATCCAATCTTAAAATATATACTGTCCAGGAAAAAGCTCAAAACTTCCACACGAACAAATCAAGTGAGACTTCAGGGTCGGCCTTGCCTTGCTTGAAAGCGGTATCAATATCTGAAAGAAGTGCCAAGCCATGCTTGAGGCGAGACAAGGAAAATGATTCGATCGTGGCCATGGCTTTCTGCACCGTAAAGGGAGGAAGTTTGGTAGTCGCCACGACATCCGAGGGACGCCTGATACCCCGATCATATGCTTCGCGCACCAGGAGGAGTCGCCTCACCTGCCACGCACACATGGAGAGCACCGGAAACACTCCCTCGGCATGAGAGGACTCCTTACGAAAGAGAAACAGCGCCTGCTTGCGATCTCCCCGCCCCAGAGCATCGAGCGCTTGAAAAATATTTTGTTCTTCCGGCACGGCGAGCAACGTATCGATATCCGCCTTGGTAATCACGCCTTCACTTTTGAAAGTTGCCAATTTCTCCAGCTCAGCTATCATCCGTGCCAGATTCCCCTCCGTCAGCGCCAGAAAAAGTTGCAGAGCCTCTCGGTCAAATTGCACCGCGCTATTAAACGCCGCCAGTTCTTTCGTTACCAGCTGCTCGAGTGCCCTTCCATCCAATGCGTCATAGACCTCTTCCTTGTCCATCTTGGCGAAGAGCTGTTTGGTCAGAGGATGCGTCTTTTTTATCTTGCCGTCGTGCACAAACAACAGAATCGTCTTTTCTGGAAGTGCAGCTACGTGCTCTTTCAAAAAATCAATCAGTATTTTTTCAGCCGTTTCCAGGAGCGCAAATGGATGGAGAAATACCACCATCTTTTCCGCCGCAAACAATCCACCTTCACAAGCACCGAGCGCCCGCTTCACATCCTGCATTGTTCCTTGGTCCTCAAAGTCAAAGACAAACACTTCCGCTTCCGCATACTTTTTTACAAAGGCCGAAACAAGCGCCCGCTTTCGGCGCCCCACCAAAAATTTGTCTTCACCGTGGAGAAATAAAATCATAGCAGTCAGCACTTAGCGCAAAGCGATTAGGAAAGTATCTACAGTATAGCAAAAACAGCCATTTCTGGCTGTTTCACTGAACGCTAAGTGCTTTTCGCTTTACGCTCTTACTGAGCGGGTGTCCACTCAAACTTCTGACCAGGCACCATCACTTCCACCCAGATTTGCCCTGGCACAAACTTCACTTCGTTGCTCGCCTCATCGAAAAAAGTCAGCTTGCTCTCTGCGCTTGATTTGTCCTTCTTCCACATGCCTTGCTTCTGCTCTCCGTTCATATAGTAGTAGGCTATACCGCTATCCTTGCTATCAAACCACGGGTCACCAAACTGCAGGTTATTGTAGCGACCAGAAATATTACCGATACCCGTCCGCTTTTCTTCCAGGCCTTCCCAAGGATCTTGTACTCCACGAGCCTTGTAATCAGTACTGGCGAGAATCTGTTCGTTCTCAGCGATAACAACCACTATATTCTTTGGAGCGATCCGTTCTTTGGTCGTCCGATCGGTATCTGGCACGCTGCCCCAGGTGCGCTTGTAACTATTGCTCTCACGATCATAGTCGTACTCGGCCTCCATGTTGCCAGGAAATCCGATACGCAAGTGCCCGCCAGTTGGTCGAGCATCAAACGGCTTGTCCTCCTGATGAGGATACCCAGCAAATTTGCTCTCCATACGATAGCCAAAATCTTTGGCAGCCTCCAAAATCTTGGCAAACTTGATATACCCCGTGTCTTCGATACGCATGAGACCCGTTCGTTCCTTGCGGAAGCAGTACTTGCTGGCACTCCTGCCCCCCTGATCATTACAGTCCAAATTATCGATCACGCCTTCGTTCAATTTCTTCAAAGCAAAGGCCGAACCACCCCACCCCACGAAAATAGCATCGAGGCCCTTGGCGACGTTGATATAGTCATGGCGGGCACTACGGATGGAACCCACTTCTTCCGGAGTATCACACTGGTAAATTCCGATAAGACGGGTAACAAAGATTCCTTCTGCCGGGTTAGGCATTTCAAACACCATGTCTGCATCAGAAAAACCAGCAATCGGACGCGCCTGTGGGTCGACTGGCTGCATGACGGCCACTGGGCGACGGTTCCAGTTCTCGCACGGCACACCAGAAATAGCACCGACTGGGCCGGTATTAGCTGGGTCTTTGGAAGCGGCTGGAAAAGACTGATTCTTATTGTTCAGTTCGATGGGCTTGCGAGCCTCTTTCTTGCCCACCACAAAATATCCAACCACGCTCACCACTGCCACGATAACCAAAAAAACAACCAGTTTTTGTTTCGTACTCATACTTCAAATACTCAAAAAAGTTACTGTTGGCAGCTCGGACAATAAAAAACACTCCGACTGCCAATCTTTTTTCGTTCTATTATTGTAGCACATTTCTTGCAGGGTTGACCCGTGCGTCCATAGACATACAGCACTCGTTTGAAACGCCCCTGCAGCCCGTCGGTATCGCGGAAATCCCCGTCACTCGTACCACGGAGCCGCACCGCATGACGCAGTACTTTCTTCATGGCGGGGAGGAGCTTTTTCCATTCGCCAGGCTGCAATGTTTCAATGATTCTCGTCGGAAGTATACCCGCAAGAAAAAGTCCTTCGCTGCGATAAATATTGCCGATACCAGCGATAAGATTTTGTTCAAGTAGCACTTCTCCCACGGTGCGGTGCTTGCGCCTCATCAGAAGTTCTCGAAAAAGTTCAAGTGTCAGTTTTCGCGACAGCGCATCAATCCCGAGCTCCGCGATACTCTTGTGTTTCTCCACATCCTCGGTCGCCATGAGCCGTAGCCAACCAAACTTGCGCATGTCCGAAAACTCGAGCGTCGCCCCATCGGCAAACGTGATGATATGGTGAATATAGCCATTGATGCGATCTTTGGTAAAGGCATCCGTATACCGATTATGTTCGTCCTTCACAAGAAAATGCCCTGTCATCTTGAGGTGCGCCACAATACAGTGGCCGTTATCGAGGTCAATCACGATATGCTTCCCCAAACGCCGCACACCCGTAACGACAGCCCCTGTTATACCACGAGAAAATTCCCCAAAAGGGGTCAAGATTTTTTTCTGCCAGTCGCTCCATACCGAAACAATCCGCTTACCAGAAATCTTTCGGTCAAGCTGCGATACGACGGTTTGTACTTCTGGTAATTCTGGCACAAAACCGACTTACTCAAAATTTATCCCCAAGTGCTTGACGAATGCTTTGGAGAACTCTATCTTCTCTCAAGCCTTCTAGGGTCATATCATTTCCGTATGCCTCGCTAGTAACTGCCTGAATAATACCCAGCTCCCTTCTATAAATCTTGGCTATATCTTTCTGGCCTTTGCGCTCTGCGTAAGTAGCAAAAGTTCGTAATTGAACAGATATCTCGTGAAGGAAGGCTTTAGTTACTCCATGGCCTTTTAGAGCCTCTATTCCACCTCGCTCAGTGAGCGTAGCTAGTTTTTCAATTTGATTTTTTTCGATACCAACTACTACCCTTGGTAAAAGACTTAATTCTCCTCGAAGGCCTTGTTTCGGTGAGTGGTAGTATTTCATTTTCCCCAATGTACCTATTTCGATTTGCTTCTTTATAGAGTCAAACTTTTTCGTTAATGTCTGTGATCCAAAGGTAACATCAATAGCAAAACCTAACCTATCTGGTCGCGCTGATTCCGAGTCTTCAAACTCAACTACGAGATCGGTACCATTAATAACATCATCGTATTCCGTTGTTTTTATAGCCCGTGCTCTTTCGCCAAGGGTTCTATTACTGTTTATATGTCTGTAGACCAGATATTCAAGAGAAGTTGCATAGACAAGGGTGGGATTGTCCTTTTGCCAATTAGCTTTCATGCTTTCTATTTTTTGTTTGTCTGTAGCAACATTTTCTGAGCCATAAAGATCAGCGAAGCTGTCTTCCTTGAGACCTTCCGCCAAAAATAATTCTTTTGCCTTTCTGTAAACATTCCTTACATCCGGATGAATTTCTGATTCCCGATCCTCTTGTGCATTACGGGCAATAATATCTTGGTTCTGGTTACTTCTTCCTTCAAAGTGGTTCATAATCGGTCCATTATAAAGATTAGATTTCTCCCCAGTTCTTTCCAATTTCTGTCTCGGCGAGAAGTGGGACACGAAGCGGATAGGCCTCGGCCATAGTTTTCTTGACCACTTCGGCAAACTCGGTCGCTTTGGATTCTTTCACTTCAAAAATAAGTTCGTCGTGTACCTGCAAAACCATGTTTACTTCATCGGGATAGCCTGTCTCGATCATCTTGGCCACTCGGAGCATAGCGAGCTTCATGATATCGGCTGCCAGTCCCTGCACCGGCATATTGATAGCCATGCGCTCTGCTGCATGTGCCGCCTGAAAATTCTTGCTCTCAATTTCCGGAGTGTAGCGTCGCCGACCCAGTTCGGTCTCGACATAGTGATTCTTGCGTGCGCCCTCTTTCATTTCTTCGATGAACTGTTTCACGCCTGAAAACTTTTTGAAATACTCCACGATAAATTCTGCCGCGGTCTTTTGGTCAATCTCTGCCGCCTGCGACAATCCATAGGCTCCCATACCATAGAGAATACCGAAATTAAATACCTTGGCCTGGCGCCTCATGTCAGAGGTTACCTCTTCTGGCTTCACTTTGAACACCACCGAGGCCGTCGTCTTGTGGACATCTTCACCCTTCGTGAAGGCATCGACAAGCGCCTTATCTCCGCTCAGATGAGCCATAACTCGCAGTTCAATCTGGGAGTAGTCGGCACCCACAAACACGTATCCTGGCTCTGGTTCAAACGCTCCGCGTACCCGCTCGCTCCATTCGCCACGTGCCGGAATATTCTGTAGGTTCGGATCAGAAGATGACAGTCGTCCCGTCGCAGCCACTGCCTGATAGTAGGTGGTATGAAGCCGTGAGTCCTTGTCTGTCAACGTCGGCAGCGCATCAAGGTACGTCGTTTTCAATTTGAACAGTTCACGGTAGTGCTCAATCTTTTGCACAATCGGATACTCTTGCAATTTCTGCAGTTCGGACGAAGCCGTAGAAATACCTGTCTTAGTCTTTTTGATATTGGTGGTCGGGATCTGCAAATCTCCAAACAAAATTTCTGACAACTGTTTGGGCGAATTGATATTGAACTCGCGACCAGCAAAAGCATAGATATCTTTTTCCAACACGCTGAGTTCCTTGGCGAGCTGTGCTGACAGTGTTTGAAATTTTTTGGTATTGAGAATAACACCGCGTTCTTCCATGGCAAAAAGTATCGGGAGGAGCGGCATTTCGATATCCTCGAGCACCGTACGAACGGTCTTTCCCGCTGTCTGTGACCCACTTACTTCATCCAATTTTTTCTGGTACGTTTCTTCCAGCTTCAGGAGAAATGGCGCCGGTAAATAGGGTGGCTCTTCGCTGTATTCCACCAACACCAGGTAGTCGAGCTCGACGTTACCCCCCGAATCAAGGAGATATGCCGCGAGCAATATATCAAACACAACGCCTCGGAGCCTGACGCCCTCTTTGATGAACAGGTGCATCAGTGCCTTTTGGTCATACACCACCTTCTCCTGCTCTCCATCTTCCAGAAACGTTGTCAGTGCTTTTTTTGTGTCATCATTCCAGGCCACCACCACACTTTCTTCCGGTGTAACAGCGAGATGAATCGACTGCAGTCCGGCGCCAAACAATGACTCCGTTTCTTTTTCAGCAAACAGTGCTACCTTCTTGCCTTTGGCTTTTTCAAAAAACCCAGCGATGTCCTCTTTTGTTTTTAATTCTTTTTCTTTCCTTGCCTTCTTCTCTTTACCTCTCGATTCTTGATTCTCAGCTCCCGATTCCTGGCTTCCTCCAAGCCGTTTGATAAGACTGAAAAAACCCAGGGTCTGAAACATCGAGGTCACCGTGGCGCGATCATAGTCCTTGGCTACACAAGCCGGCAGATCGAGCGTGACTGGCGCCCCGAGATGGATGGTACCCAACTCCTTCGAGAGAAACGCATTTTTCTGATCTGCCACCAGTTTCTTCCGGACTGATTCTTTCACCTCATCGAGATGGGCATAGATATTCTCAAGCGTCCCAAATTGTTGGAGGAGCGTAGTCGCCGTCTTTTGGCCCACGCCAGCCACTCCAGGGATATTGTCCGACGTGTCCCCGGCCAAGCCCTTGTAGTCAGGGATGAGGTTTGGCGCAAAGCCATACTTCTTCATGACCGCCTCTTCATCGTAGAGCGCGATATCCTTGATACCTTTTCGCAACATAAAAACCTTGACCGCGGGTGTCACCAGCTGCAGTTCGTCGCTGTCCCCTGTCACGATGATGACGCACACTTCTTCTTTTTCCGCCTGCCGAGCGATCGTCCCAATGACATCATCTGCCTCAAACCCAGGCAGTTCATAGATAGGGATATTGAATGCTCGCACCAGTTCTTTGACCCGCGGAATCTGCGCATACAAGTCGTCCGGGGCGGCCGTGCGCGTCGCCTTGTAGTCGGCATACATATCATCACGAAACGTCTTGCCCTCCAGATCAAACGACGCCGCGATATATTCCGGATGAAATTTCTCAAGCACAGAGAGAAGCGTCATAGCAAACCCATACACCGCCTGCACCGTCTCGCCATTCTTGGTCGTGAGCGGCGGCAAAGCATGATACGCCCGATGTATCAGAGCGTTCCCATCAAGCAAAACCAGTATTTTCGGATGTTTTTCCATAGAAACAACGTGTCTTATTATTTGCCCATCACTTACTTATTGATAATTTTAATTTCCCGTTCGGTTTCTGAAAGCGAAATAATCGTGATGTCGATTCTTTTTTCGGGGAGTATGGCTGCGATGCGCTCAGGCCATTCGAGAATAACGAGGCCATCCTGGTCAGCGCACCATTCGGCGAAACCAATTTCTGTGAAATCTTTTTCTCCCACACGATAAGCATCGGCATGATAGACACGTTGTATCCTCCCACTTAGCAACCCGGCCGCTAAGTCATACTGCTTCATGATGACAAAAGTCGGGCTGACATACGGTCGCTCGGCTCCCAGCCCTTCGAGCAGGCCCTGCACCAAGGTCGTCTTGCCCGCACCCAAATCACCCACGAGACACAGCAACGTCCCTGGCAGAATTTCACCTGCCAGTCGCTTCCCGAGGGCTCGGGTTTCTTCGGCGCTCTTGGTTGTAACATGCTTGTTTTCCATGTCCCCATCCTAACGTAAACGCGACATTTTGACGAATACAACCCCTGGTTTGACACCCCTTGTTTTCTCTGCTACCTTTGACTATCTATCTTTCACCAGTCGTGACTGTTCTGAAGTTTAGAAATTAAAAATGAGAAATTAGAAATTTTTTCCCGTATGTCCCTCTCCTCCATCCAACAATTCGAAGAACTGCTCAAGAAATCTTCTGTTCCCCTGATCATTCTCCCAACCTATCCGAACCGCGATGCCGTAGCCACCGCTTTTGCGCTGACTTTTTATCTGAAAGACCTCGGGAAAGACGTGCACTTGGCTGGTGAGAACATTCTGACTGACAAAGAGGCTTTTTCTTTTATCGGCGAACCGGAAAACCTGCTGCCATCTATCACGGGTGCGCGCGACTTCGTCCTCACTTTTAGTACCACTCGCAACAAGATCCTCAATGTCCGGACAGAAAAAGCATCGGATGAACTTCGTATTTTTCTCACTCCGGAAAACGGCGCTATCGATCCCCGGGACTTTTCCTTTATCCCGGCCAAATTCAAATTTGATCTCGCCATTGTCATCGGCTCTCCCGACAAAGAACGTCTCGGCAAAATCTACGAAGAAAATCCGGATATTTTCTACGAACTGCCCATCATCAATATCGACAATCATTCTGACAACGAACTCTTCGGTCAGATCAACCTGGTAGATATCACTGCTTCCTCTACTGCCGAAATTTTGGCTGATATCATCATCAAAGAAACAGCACCCGCACAGAGTGCCCGAGTCAACGAGGCGCTGCTCGCCGGTATCATAAGCGCTACTGACAGTTTTCAGAAAAAAAACACCACCCCCAAGGCCCTCCACATCGCCTCCAAGCTCATGGACAAAGGCGCTGACCAGCAGAAAATCATCCGCTCACTCTACAAAACCCAACCGTTCCACCTCTTGAAACTCTGGGGTCGCGTCATGGCCGGGGTCAAATGGGACGAAAACCTGAAACTCATCTGGGCTCTCGTGACCGTCGAAGACCTGGTCCAGGCCCGCGCCTCGGTAGCCGATCTGCCGCGCGTCCTCGAAAAAATCAAAAACAATTATTCCTCCGGCAGTTATTTCCTCATGCTCTATCCCGAAAGTCCTACCCAGATACGCGGACTGATCAAAACCGCCACTCATGAAAGTCTGACTCTCCTCACAGAACGTTTCAAAGAAGGAACACTCCACGGTGACACACTCGAGTTTGCCCTCGCCGTCAAAACACTTGAAGAAGCAGAAACACTGACGCTTGAAAAAATACAGCGTCTCCTTGTGACGCAATAATAGTTTCTCTGAAAAAGACCCACATGAGTGTGGGTCTTTTTTTTGCTTGGAACAAACAAAGTAAGGTAGAATGGAGGAAACAAACCATCCACTCGTAATACTTTCGTTATGGTACAAGTCGTACACACCGATCCGGTCCTGGACGGAGAAACAAAACAAGAACAAACGCAAAAAATTCTCGAGAAAATGCGCGATCTTTCGATCGAAGATGAAGCATCGGCTGGCGCCAAGAGAGTAAGTCTTCCCTATATCGATCTCAATGTTTTTCCCATAGACGAAGAGGTGCTCTTTCTTATTGACGAAAATCAATCCCGAGCGCTCCATATCGTCGCTTTTTACAAAAAAGAAGCCCAGTACCTCTTGGCAACAACCACTCCTGAAAATGCAGAGACGCTAGCTTTTATAAAAACATTTTCCGAGAACCACCAAATGGAAATTGAGCTCTATTTCGTTTCAGAAAACTCGCTAGAACACGCCTGGGCCCAATACGCCCACAAAAACACGCTCATCGACAAACTCAACCGCGTCCGCGTATCACTGGGTGATACTGATTTCGAAAGTTTTGAGAAAAATTTTTCAGAACTCATCAATCTCGGTTCTGATCGTCCGCTCAATACCTCGAAATCCGTTGAAATCATTTTGGCCGGTGCCAAAAAACTCCGTGCTAGTGACATTCATCTCGAACCAGAAGAAACTGTTGTCCGCCTCCGCTATCGTATCGATGGTGTCCTGCAGGAAATCGGTAACCTCCCTCCCGAGATGTATGTGCGCGTGCTCAATCGTATCAAAATGATCGGAAAAATGCGCCTCAATGTGCGCAAGGAAGCGCAGGATGGCCACTTCTTTATCGACATGGAGGGCAAGCGCATCGACATCCGTGTCAACAGCATCCCTGGGAAGTATGGAGAGAGCATCAACATGCGACTCCTCTCTGGTGAAGATGTCGACAATGATATCGACAGCCTCGGCTTTCAGGGACTGGCCTACGACATGGTCATGCACCAGATCGAAAAACCGGATGGTATGATCTTGAACACCGGTCCAACCGGCTCCGGAAAAACTACCACCCTCTACACACTGCTTCATCACATCAACAAACCCGGTACCAAGATCATCACGGTCGAAGATCCGATCGAATATTCTCTCCCAGGTATCGTGCAGACCGAAGTCTCCAAAGACAAATCCTACACTTTTGCCACCGCTCTCCGAGCTGTGGTGCGTCAGGATCCTGATGTCATCTTGGTCGGTGAAATTCGTGATGATGAAACGGCCGACATCTCCGTCAATGCTGCCCTCACCGGACACCTCGTCCTCTCGACGCTCCACTCCAATAGCGCCCCCGCCTCTGTACCGCGTCTCCTCGAGCTCGGTGTTCGCCCATCACTTATTACCTCATCCATCAACCTCTTTATCGCCCAACGTCTGGTGCGCGTCCTCTGTCCTGATTGCAAAGTGTCCTACCAACCGGCCAAGGAAACCATTGATTCTATTACCAAATTCATCACCATTCTCTCTCCCAAGGCTAATATCTCGCTTCCGAAAAAAATGGACACTTTGTGGAAACCGGTCGGCTGTGCCAAGTGTAATTTTTCCGGCTATCGTGGTCGGCGTGGCATTTTCGAGCTCTTCACTATGACTCCGGAAATCGAAAAAATCATTATCGAGTCCGGCACGGAGCGAGACATCTTGAAGGCCGCTCTCGAGAACGGCATGGTCACCATGACCCAGGACGGCATCCTCAAAGCACTCCAGGGCCTGACCACTATCGATGAAGTCCTCCGCGTGACTGACCAGGGCGACCTACTCCAAAATATTTATGCTGACCTGATGCCAAACGAGCTCTCGCGCGCCGCCTTCATATCAGACGCTCTCCTGGCGCAAACAAAAGAGCAGATTCGTTCGTTACAAGATTTTGAGGCCTACGTCATCAAGGCTGATTCTCAGACGCAGCTTCCCCTCATCTTTGCAGCCGCTGTCCTCCTCAAGGCAGGTGATATTCATATCGAACCCAGTGCTGATACTTTCGATGTGCGCTTTCGTCTCGATGGTATACTGAAAACTGTCACTCGTTTCCCTATCAATGAATATCCAGGTTTTCTCAGTGAAATCAAACTACTCGCCGGACTAAAAAGCGGTGAGCGCGCTGGTATTACCGATGGCCGCTTCTCGCTCCACTTTGAAAGCCCCCTTGCCGGTAGCAATAAAGATACGGTCGATATCCGTCTCTCTATTATCCTCGGTGGTTTTGGAGAAACAGTCGTGCTCCGTCTCCTCAACCAGTCCGCCACCAAGCTCGACTTGGAAACTCTCGATATCCGCAAACAAAACCTCGATCGCATCCTCGCCGCCATCCAAAAACCAAACGGCATTATTTTGAACACCGGACCGACTGGTTCGGGTAAAACGACCACGCTCTACAGTATCCTCGCTCGTCTCAACCGTCCAGAAATAAAAATCATCACGGTCGAAGATCCGATCGAGTACCAGATGCCAGGACTCCTCCAAACCCAGGTCAACGAAGCCGAAGACTATACTTTTTCAACCGCTCTCCGTTCTCTTCTGCGTCAAAATCCCGACGTTCTCATGATTGGTGAAATTCGCGATGACGAAACTGCCCAAATTGCCGTCCAGGCAGCTTCGACCGGCCACCTCGTCCTTTCCACTATCCACACCAACTCTTCTGCCGGCACTATCCAGCGCTTGCTCAAGATGGGCATCTCGGGAGATGATTTGGCCGATGCCAGCAACCTCTTTATGGCTCAGCGTCTCGTGCGCCGACTGTGCAAAGACTGTGCCGTGAAAGCAGAACCCACAGAAAGAGAGCGAGTTACCATCGAGCGAGTCCTCGCCACTATCTCCAAGAACGCCGAAGTGACTATTCCGACCACGCTCCATATCTTCAAAGAAAAAGGCTGCCCTACCTGCAATGGTACCGGCTACACCGGACAAATGATTCTGTCAGAGGCACTCACTATCGATCAAGAAATGAAAGCCCTCATTGCTGCCGGTGCTCTCGCACACGAGATTGAAGCGGCTGCTATCAAACAAGGCATGGTCACTATTCTCCAAGATGGTGTTCTCGCCATGCTCGAAGGCAAAACGACGCTCGAAGAAATCGAACGCGTTACAGAGATCTAGAGCTCTTGAAACAAAACAAAAAAAGAGTCCTTCATGGACTCTTTTTTTCTTCCTCTCAAAAACTTCGAAGATTTTCAAAATTTCAATTGAGGGGAGAGGAAACAGCGTTGCCACTTCCTCCTCCGTCGTTCACCGCACGGGTCGGTCGTAAAAACCGGCCAGGAAACGGCCGATCACTTCGACGACACTGGTTTCCAGAGGCATTTCAGCCTGTGGATTCGGTGTCCAGTTGGTCATCAAGCGCATGAGCGCTCGACCAACCACTTCTGGCGGGAACTCCGGCCAACTGCCGTGCTCACCGACATCCGCGACCCGCCGCAGCACTTCCGCGGCATCTTTTCTGTCGAGAGGATGACTGGCCAAGACGAGCTCGCCAAGATCCCGATCGAGAAGTCTTTCACTTCCGACAGGCGTTCCAAACCCAGTTCCCACTTGCTGTGCCATTGTACCTCCTAAGGTGTTGGCTGGTTGATGGGAGAAAAGATAACATGCAGTATCCTTTCTCCTAACAATCAACTCTGCTTCAGCTGTAGACAAATCCTCAAGCATAGGAGCGAGAGGGAAGGAAAAGCGTCGAGGTATAGCGCAGCCGAAACCACCCTACCCGGATCTTGGCAACAGTTCCGTGATTGAGGATAAAAGATAGAAATCCCCAATTGTCTACATGTGAAGCAG
>CAZBFG010000005.1:0-45461 GCA_964491155.1 uncultured Bdellovibrionales bacterium
GAACCAGCCACCCAAGCGCCCACACCCCGCTTGTAAATAATAGGGTGTTTTTTCTTACTCAAAATTAAGTTGACGTTTTGCCATTTTGAAAATACCTTCCCTTTTCATTTCCACTGTTTCCGCCGAACATCCCTGACTCGCTTCATCGAACAGGGAGCTGTCTTGTACCAGGGTGTCAATCACGCTCGACTGTTACCGATACGCTCATCAGGGATGTGACCGTCGGGAAACAGAAGGAAAGAAAAGGAAAACAGCCCAAAGATAAGAGATTATTGACAGGGTAAGAGAAATAGGGTAGAGTGGACTAGTACATAAATGGCTCATTTTTGGCGTATGCTCGCGATTATCAGAACTGGCGGAAAGCAGTACAAGGTTTCCGAAGGAAGTAAGGTAAAGATTGAGAAGCTGGAAGCCGAAGTCGGCAGCACGGTAAAGTTCGAGGTGCTTTTTGTCGGTGATGACAAAGTAGCCCACGTCGGGACACCTGTTTTGGAGAAAGCCCTGGTTGAGGGTAAAGTCGTTGCTCAGGATCGTCATGACAAGGTCAAGGGTGTCAAACACAAGCCAAAGAAGCGCTACCTCGTGCGTTTCGGGCACCGTCAAGCCTATACCGAAGTCGAAATTACCAAAGTTTCCGCCTAAATCCAAAAACCCGTTCGAAAGAGCGGGTTTTTCTTTTGTAAATATGTAAATAAAAAGGCGGGCTCAGGTTCGAGTCCGTCTGTTGATTAGCGAAGCTGTGGTGTTCCAAGACCAGCAATCACCATGCGTTCATTGAGGGGGAGATAACCCTCTGATTCCGGGACGTGGTGGATTGTTCCTCCGCTGTGCTCGATGCGCTCATGAGTGCAGAAAACGGGAGTTCCCGGCTGCACTCTTTCTTGTTCCTCGTTTGTGAGGGGCTTGAACGGTATGAGCGAAACCAAGGAGCCATTTTCCAATCGCAAGCAGAGCATGGCGCTCTCCTCTTTGGTTAAGATACGTAAATTATGCCAGTTCCTTGCGGTTTGTCAAGGCGGCGCTGAGGGTCAGTTCGTCGGCGTATTCGATGTCGCCACCCGTAGCCAAACCGCGTCCAATGCGTGTAATTTTGACTCCTGAAGCCTCTAATTTCTTTTTCAGGTAGAGAGCAGTCAAATCACCCTCGGTCGTCGGGTTGGTAGCGAGGATTACTTCTTTGATGCCGTCGCCCTGGACCCGGTCGAGGAGCTCGTGGATACGGAGATTGTTACTATTGTCATTTTTTCCGCTTTCAAGAAGTCCGCCGAGTACATGGTAGAGACCGGAGTAAATCCCGATTCGCTCTATGGCTATGACATCGAGCGGTTCTTCGACCACGCAGAGCACTGTGGCATCGCGACGGCTATCGCTACAGACATTACACAGCTCTGTTTCGGCGATGTGATAGCAGCGCGTACAGCTCTTCAGGCGTGGCAGTTCCTCGAGGCTTTCGGCAAAGCTCTGAAGTTTGTCGGGATGCTGCTTGAAGAGGTAGAGCACGATGCGCTCAGCCATCTTTGGTCCGACGGATGGCAAAGCGGAAAAATGCGCGATAAGTGACTGAAATGCTTTGGGATACTGCATACTAAAATAATGTCTAAATTATCAATTTCTAATTTCTAAACAATGTTTGAATATTTCAATTGAAGAATTTTGAAATTGCATCATTGAGAATTGTTTGAAAATTGAAAATTCTCCTAGTGCATTTTCTCCAATGATTTAAACGTGGTGGAGTTTTCTTCAAAGAAGAGCGATATCTTGCCGACCGGACCATTACGGTGCTTGGCGACAATGATGTCCGCGATGCCTTTGTTTGGAGTGTCCGGTTTGACGCGGTCTTCACGGTAGAGAAACATAACGACGTCAGCATCTTGTTCGATAGAACCGGATTCGCGGAGGTCAGAGAGTTTCGGGATCTGATCCGGACGAGATTCTACTGCACGAGACAACTGGGACAGGGCGATGACGGGAATGTTCAGTTCACGAGCCAACTGCTTGAGGCCACGCGAAATTTCGGAAATTTCCTGGACACGATTGTCGCCCTTCGAACTGCGGCCTTCCATGAGCTGGAGATAGTCGACGATGATCAGTCCTAGGTCATGCTCGGCCTGGAGACGACGTGCCATGGTGCGCATTTCCATGATATTGAGCGACCCCGAGTCATCGATGAAGATAGGGGCTTCGGAGAGGACTCCCATAGCATCAGAAATCTTTTCAAAGTCGTTGCCCGGACCCTCGCTCGAGAGCTTGCCGGTACGGAGACGCCACAGGTCAACCCCAGCTTGCGCGGCGATCATACGGTCAACCAGCTGGTCGGCGCCCATTTCCAGAGAAAAAATACCCACCGGTACCTTGCTATAGACACCGACCTGACGAGCCAAGTCGAGTGCAAAGGTTGTTTTTCCGACCGATGGTCGAGCAGCCAAGATGATGAGGTCTGATTTCTGGAGACCCGCGAGGAGGTTGTCGAGATCAGGGTAGTGGGTTTCGACACCACGAAAGGCATTGTCGCTTTTGTGGAGTTCGTCGATGCGGTTGAACGCCAGTTCGAGAATCGATTTGATAGGGATGAAATCCTGTTTGATGTACTTCTGAGAAACAGCAAAGATTTTTTGTTCGGCTTCATCGAGTAGTTTCTGTGCGTCTTCAGACTCGTCATATCCGAGCTCGATGATGTCACTGGCTGCCGTGATGAGGCGGCGCAGCAGGGCTTTTTTCTGAACGACTTTGGCGTAGTGGACGACGTTGACTGCCGAAGGCACGGTGTTGACGAGTGACGCCAGGTAGCTTGATCCGCCGACACGTTCGAGCTTGCCTTTTTCTTCCAGTTTGTTTGAGAGAGACAGGACATCAATCGGTTCGCGTTCTTCGTAGAGCGCGAGCATGGTCTCATAAATCAAATTGTGGTCGTCCTTGTAGAAATCGCCCAACTTCAAAAGATCGGCAATTTTGATGACCGCATCTTTGTCGAGCATGAGTGAACCGAGGACGGAGGCTTCGGCTTCGAGGTTGTGTGGGGGAACGCGCAGGTGGTCGGTTTTGCTTGCCATAAAAATGTATCAGGTTTTGGATATGCCGTATTATAGCGCGGTCACAGTGCAAGAGCCAGTCTTTGGGGATATGTGGATAGTATAGATGTCTATTCGTTAGTCTTGACAGAATGTCAAAAAAGGAGTATAATACACAAATCGTGCCTAGAGCGCGAGAACGCCAACAACCGAGGAGTGCTAATGAGGTTTTTTTCTTTTTTGGTGGGTCCAGTGTTGACCCTGCTTGGGCCAGTACTGGCCCTCGCTGCCACGCTCGCGTGGTATCTGCCCGGCGCCAAGCGTGCCCGGCAACAAGAAGCTCAGCAAGTGACTGAACTTCAAACCGAATTGGGTGAGGCTCCGTGGCTCCTCATTCCGCCGCCCAAGAAGTAGGGCACCCATCAGGCAAAGAGCCGGGCATCCATCGCGATTGTCCGGCTCAGAAAGTTTTTTAGTCTATTTTTTCTCCTGTATTTTTCACCTTTAGGCTTGACGAAAGTAGTAAAACGTGTACAATGTTAGGAACGATTCCATTCGGAGTCGTCAACACGGAGATTACAGCATGGTTCAGAAGATCCTTTCTCTCGTCCTGGCCGCCTTTATCGCTTTCGGCCTCACCGCCTGCGGAGATGACGCCAACAAGGCGATACTCGAGGCCAGGGTCGCTGCCGCCGAGGCCTCCACGGAGCTTTCCGTCTACAAGGAGGCGAAGGCCAAGGAATTGCGTCAGGCCGAAGCTGGACGCCAAGTCGGCTCGGTGGCACGGCAGGTTGTCCGTACCAGTCAGCTCACCGACATGGCTGGTTGCAACATCGCTCCGACGGCACTGACTGCGGCTGGGCACTTCAAGGAGTTTGGCTCCTCGATGAGCAGTGCTTACCCGGACAAGTGCCGCATGGAAGTCGCAGCATACAAGGCTGAGCGCAGGTCGGTCGCCGCCAAGGCCGTCGCCGTGGCCAAGGCCAAGGAGCAACAGCGGCTCGCCGCTGCTCGTTCTGACCGGCAGGTTGCAGCCAAGCGGTAAGGAGCCGCCCTCAACGAGGGCAATTCAATACCGGGGGTTCCACGAGGAACTCCCGATTTTTTTATTAAATTTTTTCCCACTGGTCTTGACGAAAGTGATGAAAAATGCATTAATATAATGAACACTTCCGCGGGGGAGGTGTCGAACTGGAGCACAGTGTGCAGATCAAATCGTTCCTTTCTCTCGTACCAGTTATCTTGACCAGTTTCCTTGCGGCCTGCGCTCAGCTTGGGGGTTCAAGACCACAATCGCAGGTGGCTCCCGCTCCACTGAGTCAGCAGGAGCTCGACTTGCGTGAGTACCAGATGCTCCAGTCGAGTGTGTTGAACCAGTGGTTTGCCACTCAACGTGCTCATGACATCGCCTGGTTCGCGGTGCATGAGGACGGCGGCATCAGGAACCATGCTGGTTGCTACCGGGTGCCAGCGGCGCTCATGAGCTCACAGCTGTACGATCAGTTTTCTCAGCTCATGGTCATGGTGTATCGTGGTCGCTGTGTGACCGAAGTGACGACATTCTTGGTCAAGAAGAGCCAGCCCAAGGCAGGCAAGAAGTAGCCCAAGGCAGGCAAGCAAAAGGGAGTACCTATCATGGGCTCCCGTTTTTTTATACTTTTTTCAGACGATAACCGCGGGCGGTGTCTTCGACTTTGTAGCCTTTGCTCGCTATTTCATCACGCAAGCGATCGGATTCGGCAAAGTCACGTTGGTCACGAGCCGCGTCACGAGCTTTGGCTAATGATTCTATTTCTTCTGGGATAATTTGGTTTTCTGAAACAAGACCAAAGAAGAAAAATATTTTTTCAAACACCAAACCCAAAACGGTCGCATTTACTTTTTCACCACTATCGAGCAGTGTATTTATTTTTTTCACGAGTTCCAGAGCGGCTGCCAGTGCTTGGGGTGTATTGAGATCATCCTGCATGACTGTGCGTGCAGTGTGGAGGGCTTCAGCACCGTCGAAACCCTCTGGATTATTTTCTTCTTTCGACAGACTAGCCAAGCGGTCGACAACAGCAAAGAGAGCCTCTTTGTTTTTCCGTGCCTGCTCGAGCGATTCCCAGGTGAAATTCATTTGACTGCGATAGTGAGCGCTCACATAGAGCATACGCAAATCCATCGGAGAAAAGTCTTTTTCGATGATATTTTCCAGAGTATAGGCATTTCCTTTTGATTTTCCCATTCTCTGGCCATTAACCAAGAGGTGGCGAGCATGGAGCCAGTATTTTACAAACGATTTTCCGGTGACACCTTCCGATTGGACGATTTCCGCTTCATGATGAGGAAAGATGTTGTCTTCACCACCGGTGTGGATATCAAAAGTGTCACCCAGGTACTCCATACTCATGGCACTACACTCGATATGCCAGCCGGGGTAGCCCTCGCTCCAGGGTGAGGTCCAGTGCATCAGGTGTCCTGCTGGTGCTTTGAGCCAGAGGGCAAAGTCCCAAGGATTTTTCTTGTCCGGATGTTCTTCAAGTCTGGCGCCAACTTTTAAGTTCGAGAGGCTGTTACCGGAAAGTTTGCCATAATCAGGGAAAGTCGTGACATCGAGAAAAACGTTGCCATTTTTTTCATAGGCGTGACCTTTTTCGATCAGTGTTTCAATCAGCTTAATCATTTGACCAACGTGAGCAGTGGCGTGTGGAAAATAGTGAGCAGGAAGAATATTGAGCGCCTTTTCTGTTTGCATGAAATACTCCTCGTAGAATTGGACAATCTCTTGAGGGGTTTTGTGTTCCTTGGCGGCTTTTTTGGTGATTTTGTCTTCGCCGGAGTCTCCTTGCCCAATATCGTCAGCTGTCAGGTGGCCGACGTCAGTGATGTTTTTGATCATGCGCACCTCATAGCCGCTGTCTTCGAGAGTGCGGCGCAGGGTGTCGGCAAAGGTATAGGAGCGGAGATTTCCAATGGTGAAGTAGTCATAGACCGTTGGCCCACAGACATACATACCGACTTTGCCAGTATGGAGCGGGACGAACTCTTCTTTTTGCTTGGTCAGGGTATTGTAGAGTTGCATAGAAAAATAGAATAAAAAGGATGCTTGTCCGTCCGAAGGCGGGTTGAATATAGAATATAGGGGAATGAAGCGCCAGGCAAGTTTCGTTGACAGCGAGTCCTATTATTTCTATACTGAGCAGTTGTTTGGTAGTCCTTTGAAATGAATCAGAAGTGAAGAGGAGAGACCATGAGCCAGTTTGGTTTGGTAAAGGTGTTTGTTGAGTTTATGATATTGAAGCAAACAGAGCATCAGGCCGCTATTGAGGGTGATGCCGGCATCAACCTATCTGAGATTCGCAGGCGGCAACGGGTGTGTTTGCAGGTGATGGCAGGGATGCACGATTCACACGACGTCTTTGACAATGCTGCGTACTCACGGCTCATTCAGACTGTCTTGGGGGCCATGACACAGACGAAACATCTGTGTGCTCGGGTTACGTCGGTACTGGCCGACTATTGTTTCTTCCAGTGCATGGTCATCAATCTGGGAGAGATTCCGAGTGCAGCTCAGGAGCTAGAAGAGTATGGCCTCGCAGAATGGGCGACCCTGACCCCGGATCGCGAGACGCTCCGACCGTTTGCCGAGGAGGTGATAAGCGAGTTGTCCAAGCGCATCTCACAGGGCATCTCATTTCTCGGTGGTGATTGGCAAGAACTGGCCGAGCTTCTCGACAGTATGAGCTATCTTTATGAGATGGTGTTGCCACCAGAGGTGCAAGCGGTGGTTGTCCATTACTTAGGTGATGACGCGCTTTGTTCGTCAGAATCTGAAGTGTCACCACCACCCAAGTATTTGAACTAGCAGGGACAGGGTAACAACCCGCGTCCTTTTTTCTTTTGTGCGCTAGAGCCAGCGGCGCCAACGGAAAATACCAAAGGTAACGATCGAAATGATGCCCATGATAAACAGGTGGATCCAAAATCCAAAATCATTGCCGATGAAAGGAACAGTAGCATTCATGGACATCATGTTGGAATAGGCAGTGAGCGGGAGGAGGATGGCAGAAAAAATCGTGAGCACCTTCATGGTCTGGTTGAGCTTGTTCGAGAGGAGTGAGTTGTTGGTGTCTTCCAGGGCTTCGATAGTTTCTTTCTGACTTTCGAGGAGGTTCCACAGACGGATATTGGTACCGATGAGGTCCTGATAATAGATAAATAGTTCTTTGGGGATATGAGGATGATCATGTTGGATCAGTGATTCGATGATAGATCGTTGGGGTTTGAGCGTGCGCCGGAAGTTGAGGATATCACGTTTGAGGACGGAAATTTCTAGAACCATTTCCTTTTCTTTACCAGAAAACACCTGCATTTCGATGAAGTCGAGTTTTTCGGTAATATGATCAAGCTTGGGAAAGCAAGAATTGAGGAGGATCTCGAGGATATGATGGAGGAGCTTGCCGGGGCCATGCTCCAGGTAGAGGCGACGCTTGCCCTCGCTTTTTTCGAGCAGTTCAAAAAAGGCCGTCAGCTGATAGATGATGTGTTTGTGACTGGTGATCAGGTGCTCTTTGGTGATGATGATGTCGAGCTCGCCAGGGTAGGTAGTGCGAAGCTTGGTATCGAAGAGGGGGATGTGGATAGAAAAAAACAAACAGCCGTCGTACTGGACGACTTTGGGCTGATAGGTCGGGGTGATCAGCTCTTCGATAGCCAGCGGGTGGATATTGAAGTTTTCTTGCAGGTACGTGATATCGTCTTTCTGCGGATCCTCAAAATCAATCCAGGCGAGGTGTTTGTGTTCGATAGTTTTCATTGGTATTTGTTTTTCTTCTAAAATTATACCACATTGGGTTGACTTTTAGCACAAAAGGGGGACAATGAACATATGTGGAAAAGACTCGTTCTCGGTTTGATTCGTCTCTACCAAAAAACACTGTCTTTTGATCATGGCATCATAGGCAAGGTTTTTGGTGAACGGTTCTGTCGTTTCTATCCGACTTGCTCGGAGTATTCCTATCAGGCGATCGCCAAGTATGGAGTATTGCGAGGAAGCTGGATGGGATGCAAACGTGTCCTCCGCTGCCACCCGTGGAATGACGGAGGCTATGACCCCGTCGTTTAGTTGTTTTACCAACAAAATGGAAGGTAACCGTGGCTTCAAATAAGAAGTACATGAGTATGGCTGAGTTTAAGGCCAGCCAGACGAAGTTGGGTACTGAAACCGCAGGCAAGAAAGAAGATGAAGAGAAGAAAAACAAGAAGACCTTCTCAGGTTCGTGCTTCGTCTGTCTGTGTGAGTTCCAGGCGCCTCCGTACGGCTCACACTCAGGCGATATCGATTCGAACGCTAAGTGCAAGAACAGCAAGGACTATGTGGTTGTCTTCACTGGTACCTGTCACAAGGCTTGTGATACCACATATATTGCTGCCAAACAGTGTGTTGCCGAAGCGGCAAGTGCTCTTTTCATCGCGAGAAGCGAAGGAGTTGCTGAACCGAATCCTGTCGTCGTGTGTCTCGCGCAACGTGCGGGGTGTGCGGAACTCAAGATTGCACTCAATGTGGCACGCAAGAAGACCAAGAGCGCATACTGCAATGGCTGTCCGGCTCGCGTCATCTGTGGTAAGCGCAAGGCGGCCGTGACGGACATGCCGTTGCAACTCGTCGGTGAAGAAGCGGCATGAGTGCAATACACATAGGAAGGAGTTCATCTTGAAAACTGTTCCCACAATCAGTGCGGTGCCGATGTGTCTGGCGGCCAATAGCGGCTGTTTGCCTGGCCCGCGCATTCCGCTCGAGCAGACCGGACAATACTTCGGTCGTCCGCCTTGCCAGACCTGCTCGTCCCAGTCGGCCTGCAACGCCTACCACGCCACGCAGCCCAAGGAGGAGTCATGACCAACTCGAAGCTGCCAGCGAGTGGCTGGCCGTTCCCTGGTTCGTTCGTCTGGTGTCGTGCTGCGAGCGGCGGCACCCAGCCGATTCGGCTGCATCTTCATGCAGCCACCCGGCACAACAACGGCGGGGTAAGCTGCGAAGACTGTCGAGTACGTGGTCACTGCGGTCGACTGCAGGCTGAACTGGTCGGCCAACGCGATCTGTTCGCAGCCTGACTGATTTGAGGAGTCACCATGACAAAAAGTGACCCGCTCAAGGATTACTTCCTCTTCCTGATCGTGATGCGCGTTTTGGCAGGGGGAGGTCGAGCAATCATGACGGGTAACCACCGACGCTCATCGGTGACCCCGCCAAAACACTTGGGGCGAAACCTTTGGTCTCAGTCCCGCAACAAATAAGCCTGTAGGAACATGTTCTTCCAGGTTTTTTTCTTACCCCAAAACCCTGATTAGCACTCTACTTGACAGAGTGCTAATCACTATTTATAATAGAAATGTAATAAAGTTTTAGGGATTTTTCTTACGTATTTCCTAATAAGCTAAGCAGCTAACAAGCTAGGAAGCTAAGGATATGATTGATCGTCAAAAACAATTGTTGTCGGCCATCGTCGAGCTGTATACCAAGACGGCGGTACCAGTGGGGTCACAGGCTCTCCTTGAACACTATGATTTTGGTGTCAGTTCGGCGACACTGCGGAACGACATGGTAATGCTCGAAGAGGAAGGATACCTCTATCAACCCCATGTCTCTGCCGGACGCATCCCGACCGACCAAGGCTACCGACTGTATGTCGAAGAAATGATGGGGGATGAAGACTTGTCACGCGAAGATCAACGCCGCTTGCAAAAAGAGCTCCTCATGCTCAAGGCCAAGCACATGCGCCTGGGACGGAGTACCGCCAAACTCCTCTCCTCGCTCTCTGGCAATCTCGCAGTCTCAGGCATTGTCGACAAGGATGAGTACTACGATTTTGGGATGCGAGAGCTTATCGATAACCCGGAATTTCAGGAAATGGACGAGCTTTGTCGATTAGTAGAAACGCTCGATTCGCTCGATGAAAAAGTGGACGGTATCATGCTCAAGCTGAAGGATGGCGAAACGCGTATCTTTATCGGAAGTGAAAATCCGATCGCCGGTATCAATAACTGCTCGATGATCGTAGCGCCGTATCAGACAGACGAAGGACGTGGCATGCTCGCCATCATCGGTCCCAAGCGCATGGACTACGCCAAAAACAAATCCCTTATCGAATATATGCGCAAAATGCTCGGCTCCTCACTCGTAATAATTTTGATAACCTATGTCTAAAACAAACGAAGAAAAAAAGCTAGAACACGAGAAGTTTTACGTCTCGATTGGTGCAGCAATTTATGATTCATCTACCAAGAAATTTTTGGTAGTGAAGGACAGTGATGAGGAAGGGGAATACGCGAGAAAGTTTGGTCCATGGGAACTACCTGGAGGACGAATCCACAAAGACGAGAAAGCCGTAGACGCACTACTGAGGGAAATCGAAGAGGAGACGGGTTTGACGGACTGTGAAGTGGTTGGAGTCGTTGATGCTTCTCTTTCACCGCAACCCTATAAAGAAGCTCAAGGATTCCTCGTTACTTATCTTATGCTCTACAGGGGCGGAGAGGTTCGTGTGAGTGAAGAACACAGTGAATATTGCTGGATGAGCCTTGATGAGATGGAGAAAGATGAAGAATTTAAAGAGTGGTTCATAGAAAGAATAAAGAAAGCAACAACGAGAATACAACGAGAAGAATACCTGAACGATTTGAAACGACTGCAAGCGGACTTTGACAATTACAAGAAACGTCAGCAGGAGTCGCAGAAGGAACTCGGTGGGTATCTGATAGAAAAGCTGGTTCTCGATATCGTTCCGGTGCTCGACAACTTCCGTGCCGCCACAATGCACGTTCCACCCGAACAAAAAGACAGCCCGTGGGTGACCGGCATTCAGTATATTGAAAAGCAGCTCGAGACTGTTCTTATCGAAAACGGTGTGACGACGATAGAAGCAGAACCGGGAACGCCCTTTGACCCCAGCCTCCATGAAGCGGTTGGCACAGAAGAGGGAGACGAAGAAAATAGTGAAGAACACAAAATCGCCAAAATGCTTCAGAAAGGATACAAAGTCGGTAACAAGGTAGTTCGTCCAGCAAGAGTCAGTGTTTCATAGGAGTCATTTTGCAATCTGCAATTAAAAATCTGAAATTATTAGAAAGGAGGTGAGAACATATGACACGCCATCTCATTCCATTTATGCCGTCGAACGACCTTAGTCGTTTCTTCGGAGATGAATTTCTTGGAGCAGAGTTTTTTCCAGCGCTCGATGTCTATCAGGACAAAGACAACGTTGTGGCGGAACTCTCGCTTCCGGGTATCGATCCTGCCAAGGTCGACATCACTATTGAAAATGATGTCTTGACCGTCAGTGGGTCATCCGAGGAAAAGAAGGAAGTGAAGCGTGAGGACTACTATCGCAAGGAAGTCCGCACAGGGAGCTTCTCTCGCTCGGTCGTCCTACCGATGGCTGTGAAAGGAGACAACACCCAAGCCCACTATGACAAGGGTGTTCTCACTATCACGATGCCAAAGGAGGAGTCCGTGAAGCCGAAAAAGGTCACGGTTCAGGTGAAGTAGGTGGAGAGCCTTGCGCTCGGCTCCCTTACCTTGACCGGTTGGGGAGCTCATGAGCGAGGTTCTCAGTAGTAATTAATAAAGTTATAAATAAGTAAGTAAAATAAGATTATGAGTAAAATACTTGGGATAGATTTAGGAACAACCAACTCAGCCATGGCATTCGTGGAGGGTGGTACCCCGACCATTATCGAAAACAAAGAGGGCAATCGCACCACTCCGTCGATGATTGCCGTGAGCAAGACCGGCGAACGTCTCGTGGGACTGCTTGCCAAGCGCCAGAGCGTGACCAATCCGGAGAATACTCTGTTTTCTGTGAAGCGTCTTATCGGCCGGCATTTCAATGACGAGGACGCCCAGCGTGACATGAAGACCCTGCCATACAAAGTGGTGAAGGCCGGTGAGGGGGTCAAAATCATCATGGGTGGCAAAGAGTACTCGCCACAGGAAATCAGTGCCATGGTGCTGGCCAAGCTCAAGGCCGATGCCGAAGAAAAGCTCGGAGAGAAAATCACCGATGCTGTCATCACGGTACCGGCGTACTTCGACGACTCGCAGCGCAAAGCGACCAAAGAAGCAGGGGAAATCGCCGGCTTCAATGTCCGTCGCATCATCAACGAACCAACTGCAGCCGCACTCGCCTATGGTTTCAACAAAAAGAAAGACGAGAAGATTGCCGTCTATGACCTTGGTGGTGGAACGTTCGATATCTCCATCCTCGAAGTCGCCGAAGACAAGAGCGAAGACACGTTCTCGGTCGAGGTGAAGTCGACCAACGGTGACACGCACCTCGGTGGTGATGACTTTGACCAGCGCATCATCCACTGGATCCTCGATGAATTCAAGAAGCAAGAGGGGATTGACCTGTCCAAAGACCCGCTCGCGCTCCAGCGTATCAAGGAGGCAGCTGAAAAAGCCAAGATCGAACTCTCGACCGCCCAGGAATCAGAAATTAACCAGCCGTTTATCACCGCTGATGCTGCTGGTCCCAAGCATCTCCTCATCAAGCTCTCTCGTGCCAAGCTCGAAGAATTGGTCGGGGACTTGGTCAAGGCGTCGTTTGAACCAGTGAAGAAAGCCCTCGCCGATGCCAAGATCGATGTGAAGGATTTGTCCGAAGTAGTGCTCGTCGGTGGTATGACTCGCATGCCGCTCGTACTCGCAGAGGTAGAAAAGTTCTTCGGCAAGAAACCAAACATCACTGTCAATCCTGATGAAGTGGTGGCCCTCGGTGCCGCTATCCAGGGTGGTGTGCTCGAAGGTTCGGTGAAAGACGTGTTGCTCCTCGATGTGACGCCGCTCACCTTTGGTATCGAAACCATGGGTGGTGTCCGTACACCGCTCATCGATCGCAATACCACAGTGCCAGTCAGTCGCTCACAGGTGTTTTCGACTGCCTCTGACAATCAGCCGTCTGTCCAGATCCATGTGCTCCAGGGTGAACGTGAGATGGCAGGGGACAACAAATCCCTTGGTCAATTTATCCTCGATGGCATCATGCCAGCTCCTCGTGGCGTGCCACAGATCGAAGTAACGTTTGATATCGATGCCTCTGGTATCCTCACCGTGTCCGCCAAGGACAAGGCCACCGGCAAGAGCCAAAACATCCGTATCGAATCGTCGACCGGTTTGTCGAAAGACGAAATCGAGCGCATGAAGAAAGATGCCGAGATGCACGCCGAGGAAGACAAGAACAAAAAGGCGTTGATCGAAGCCCGCAACATGGCCGATACCCTGTCCTACACGACCGAGAAAGCCATGAAGGACGCTGGTGACAAGATCACGGCTGATGAAAAGAAGCCGGTTGAAGAGGCTATCACCGAATTGAACAAAGTAAAGAACGGTGACGACCTCGAAGCTATCAAGAAAGCCACCGAGACCCTCTCCCAAGCTGCTCAGAAGATTGGCGAGAAACTCTACAAGGCCGCCTCTGAGGCTGAGGCAGCCAAAGCCGGTACTGGTGAAGCTAAGCCCGAAGGAGCCACTGAAGCTCCCAAGGACGCCGAAACCGAGGCTCCTGAGGCGAAAGCCGACGAAGAGAAAAAGTAAATAGCAAACGCAAGAGCGGAGGTTTTTCCTCCGCTCTTTAATAAAGAAAAGTATGGACTGGCAAGAACTTCTTAAAACTCTGGGTGTTTTTGGTTTCAGTGCAGGGCTTATTGCTGGGATACTGGCTTATCTAATCAAAAGACTTACTGAACAACAGTTACTGAAAGGTATAGAGTCTTTCAAGGCGCAATTATTAAAAGACAGCGAGATCAGCAAGATCCAGTATACGATACTTCAAGAGCGGCGTGCATTCACCATTCGGAAAATGTATCAGCTCTTGGAAAGATTTGATCGTTTAGCAAGAGAACTTATAAATCCGATCCAATTAGGTTCTGACAAACCAGAAAGTGTTCGTGGAAATAGAGCATCGGATGCTGCGCTAGAATTTTTTAACTATTATCGCGAGCATAAAATTTACTTAGATCAAGAAACTTGCCAAATTATTGATGAAATGGAACAGAAGTACTCTAAAATCTTTCTTGATTTTCAATTCAAAGACAAGATTGTTGCAAAAACAGCAGAGGAGGATCTTTGGTTAAGGTCATGGCAAGCGTTAACTGAAGAAATTCCACTGCTCCGGAAAAGAATAGAGGAAACTTTTAGGAAAATCCTTGGTATTAACTAAGTACTACGTTATTAAATTCCACGGCCGTGGAATTATGATACAAAAGAATTACGTAACAAATTACATATATGATACGAAAAATGGGGAAGCTGGAGATGTTTTCTATTGCAAAGAAACCGGAATTGATTGCGGAACCGGTCGCCAAGGCGCTTGCGGCCATGACTGATACGGAAAGTGTCGGTGTAGCGGAGATTGACCCGAATTTGTCTGATACGGCGGCTTTCTGTGCGGAGTATGGAGTGGCGCCGAATCAAGCAGCCAACTGTGTCATTCTCGAAGCCAAGCAAGGGGAGGAGCGATGGTTTGCTGCTTGCATTGTTTTGGCGGACACCCGAGCAGACGTGAACGGGATCGTAAAGAAGACGCTTGAAGTGCGTAGGGTCTCATTTGCGCCGATGGACAAAGCGGTTGCTGAATCTGGGATGGAGTATGGCGCCATCACACCAATCGGACTCCCGGCCGATTGGCCGATATTGATCGACAAAGCCGTAGCTGACTCAGAGGCTGTTATTATTGGCAGCGGTATCCGCAAATCCAAGCTCGCCGTTTCTGGCAGTTTCCTCGCCTCCCTCCCAAACGCACGAGTCATCGAAGGACTCTCAAAATAAAAAAGCCGGTTCTCTACTCGAGAACCGGAGTTGCGATTGTTCGGCTAGCTCAGTCGGAGCTGCCACCTGAACTACTGCTCCCGCTGTCCGAAGAGCAGCTGTCGCCGTCGGAATTGCTGTACGAGCTGCCAGAGCCCGATGTCGGCTCGGGCGAGCAGGATGGCGACCGTTGGTCGCTGTTGTTCATCGCATCGCCGACCATGCCGCCTATCAGGTTTCCACCTACGAGGCCGCCGAGGAGTCCGTTGTTGGTGACATACCCGACCGCCATGCTTGTGCCGAAGTCACCGTCACCAGATTGGTTACTCGATGCGGCAGGGCGTGAGTCCTGCCGACCCGCCTCTGTTGGCGAGTAAGCCGAGTTGGTAGGCATTGGGTTGTCCCAAGTCCGTCGATTCCGGCGTCGCCGCACAGCAGCTGTCTCGTCGGCATGTCTCTTGCGTTCCTCGGTGGCCTTCCGATCAGAGCGGCGCATGAAGTACCAAATGAGACCACCAAAGAAAACGACACCAAACACAAAGCCGATGACGTTGGTTGCATTCAATGACTCAAGAGAAAAGGGCATGAGTCTCTCCTGTAGAAAGAGCCGCAAATCGACTTTATCGATCTGATTGATGAACAACTCACCAACTTATTTTTATATCATATTTTCTATAAAAAGTCAATAGCTCGTGATTTTATGCTAAAATAAGAATATTAATGAAAAATATCCATGACACGAACTATCGAAGATTTCACGGGGATAAAAAAAGAAGTCGAGTGTATCGGTTGTGCTTGTGCTGCGGCCGGGAAAGACGTATCGGGATTTATTATTGAATCAGATTTGTTTCATGCACACCAAGACCAGGAAGTCCCTATTTCAGGCTTTGTAATACTCTCGACGAAACGACATATCGGTAGCGTTGATGAGTTTACAGATGAAGAGGCAAAAGAATTTATTGATCTTTTACGAAAGATTCGCCGGGCTCAAAGAAAAATTTTGGGAATAGAAACAGTTTACTTGATTCAAGAAGAAGATACGGCAGATCATTTTCATCTCTGGATGCTGCCTCGTTATGAGTGGATGAATGATGAGGAAAAATTTGGTCGGAGAGTGAGTTCTGCCCGTCCTATACTCAAGTACGCCAAAGAGCATATGAAGACCAAAGAAAACATCGCCAAAGTGGTGGAATCGGCCAGTAAATTGCGAACTTTTTTAAAAGGGTAGTTGCATGTGCTTCATACAAAAGAAAAAGGCCGGTCCTCGTATGGAGAACCGGCGTTGACGGCTTTGCTACTGATCAGAGACCCGGGACAAGCTCGCTGATGCGAGCATCGATGGCGTCGCGGTAGTTTTCCCAGAACACAGCTCTGACACACATTGGATCTGTTTCGTTGCCAGACTTGTCACCGAAGCGTTCCTGAAAGTCCTCCCAAGTTTCGATGTCGACACCGGTATGGGTCAGTGGTTGAATCAGTTCGTCGTCTGGACTGATGGCACGAAGGGTGATTGCGGCCACATGAGCATCTGTCATGGCTGATTGCAGCCTTTCAAAACAATCCGACATGGATTACCTCTTAGGTTATATGTTCTGCTTCGTTCTTCACTAGCTTCAATGAAGCAACGTAATACAGTAGCATAAGTACCTGGAAAGTCAAGAGTAACATAAGTAATTGTAAGTGCTTTGAAGAAGATCGTCGTTTTGCATAAAAGAAAAAGACCGGCCCTCGCGTGGAGGGCCGGCTTTAAGTTTTGGCATTGTCTTGTCGACGCGAGTGACAGATGCGACGACCAGCACGTGCGACCCAGTGCGTAACTTGCCGCGTTTTTGGCTCCTCGGCAACAGTATTGCCATCGATGACGAGTCGACGAGCCTTGATGGTACCCTGGAGTAATGCGAGTTTGAGTTGTGCCCCTGAGAACTTGTACTGTTCATGGTCGGCATACTCCTTGATGATTTGCCGAACAAGCTTGTGATAGTCCGGTGGGACATTCCAGTTTCCGCTGTCATGTTGAGACTGGGATAGGGAGAGCGGGGGGAGCCCAGCCTCCTCTATACATTCAGCGAAGCGCAGCGTGGCTTCATCGATGACAGCCTGAAAGGTGGCCATACTTAAACGTCGAAAAGTTTCATTTCGAGTAACCATGACGCTTTTCTCCTGTAAAAGGACGAATTTTTCGACAAGGGGTCTCTTGTTGATTGGTGGCATAATGCCAGAAATAGAGAGGAACTGTCAATAACAACCCTATGAACTTCATCATTATTTACATCACCCACAAGAATAATAATGTATCATAATTCCACGGCCGTGGAATTATGTAACAAAAGAATTACGTAATTAATTACGGAACAAAAGAAAAAGGCCGGCCATCGAGTGGAGGGCCGGTCTGAATTTGATGCCTATTCATGGCGCGATACACAATTTTTCCAGCGGAAGAAGAGAAAGGCGGTAGAAATTTGTTGCTTTATCACCCATTTTCGAATTTGCTTTTGCAACCAACTGAAATCCAAGCGATACATAGAGGCTGTTAGCCTCTTTTCTTCGTGGTTTTGAAGTAAGTTCGAGAGTTATAAGCCTACTCTTACGGGCTTCCCTCAGGACTGCCTCCATCAAAAACCGACTCAAGTGCCTACCACGGTATTCGGGGTGGATATACACGTCCTCAACCGTTCCAATAAGAGCGGTACCTAATCCGTTTGAGCGTTTGGTTAAGGTCGCCATACCAACGGCCTCATCATTCAAAAGAATCAGAAATCGAAGGAGTAATTCAGTCGATTCCCAAAATGGATCAGCTTCTACGTGCTCTTTCTTGTCTTCTTGGGCGCGTGCCTTATAAAGCATGTTTAAGGTCCTACGCCATCTCCATGTTGGCCATGTTTCACTCCCATAGCGACTCGAAAATATGACATCTGGACGATTGGTGGTTTCCACAAGCCCTCCTGTGAAATTGTCTCGGCAGAGGATTCTGTCGATTGGTGGTATAATGCCAGTAATAAAGAATAATTGTCAATACTATTATTTCTATGGCAACGTTGGTTGTTGGAACAGGGTTTTTAGGAGAGGCGTTGTGCGATGAACTGCACAAGCGTGGAGAGGTCGTAGTCTCGACCTATTATTCCCATCAGAAATATGACGATTCCATTCGGTATGATTTTTTGCATGATGATCCGAAAGATATGTTTGCAGGAGAGAATATCACGACAGTAATCATTCCAGCAAAAATTGAGTTTACAGAAGATGGTGTTGCTTTGGGTCAGGCTATGGAGCGCTTCCTTGCTTATTTTAGTGAGACCCGTATGGTCTATATTTCCAGCGATGGCATCTTTGATGGTACGAAGGGAATGTACACCGAGTCTGATACGCCACATCCAACGACGTTGTATGGGAGAAACCTGGCTCTCTGCGAAGACCTCGTCAAGAAGAATACTCAGAATTATTGCATTGTTCGGCCGAGCTATATGTATGGCTTTGTCGGCGGCAAGCTCGATACCAGACTGAGCGAAGCGCGAACCCAATTACTCGAAGGAAAGAATGTGACTCGATTTACTGATATGTACAAGTCACCACTGTCGTATCGACAGGCAGCTGAAAGCATTGTTATGTTGGCTTTCGGGGAATTTGTCGGAACGATTCATATTTCGGGTCAACGGATGAGCGTCTATGACTTTACGCGTGAGGGAATGGAGGCGCTTGGGGTGCCAACGAAGAACCTTCATGGTGCGTCCATGCCCGTGCCACTCCCCGAGAGTATGCTGGCAGATACGTCTCTCGATACCTCGCTCATGCAAACATTGATACACTATGTTCCACTCAGTATTCAAGAAAGTCTGAGATATAAATGATTATTCGTCCCAAATGTATGAGTATTGAACATTTTGTAGCAGGGAAAAGCACAGAGCAGATTATTCAAGAAACAATCGCGGACCTTGATCGGGGCCTTTATGATGCAAGAGAGCGTCAAGAAGTGGTCTCGGCATTAATTATCGCACGAATCACAACGGCTCTAGAGTCTCCAGAAAGAGTTAAGATTGACGAGCTTTTGCAGGATATCGAGTCTCGCTACGGTAACATCTAGACAGTGAGAGAATTACGTAATTTGTTATGTAAAAAAAGAAAAAAGCCGGCCAGCGTTGTGGTCGGCGGTGGTTTTGAATTTTTTTAAAAAGCATATTTTTTGGTAAAGAAAAAAGCCCGAGCAAGTGTTGCCTGCTAGGGCGCAACCGTGAGTTGAAAGCAGTTGTCCGCGGTCACGCTGAAGGTGTATTTCTCAGCCTTGCGCTGGACTTCCTTGCTGTTGAGATAGAGAAAATCTAGAAACATCACGCCGCCGGATGTGCTATCGGGATAGAAACGCCCCATAGCATTGGCTGTGTGCGACAGACCTTCTCGCCACAATACCTCTACGTACGCGCTGTCACCTTTTTCACCTTGAATAATGGTGCCAGCGATGATTTCGCTCATGGGGGCGTTTACTCCATGCTCGGTGAGCACGAGGATAAATGCCTTCCGTGCACACAGCACGACTACTGCTGGCCAATTGTCGAATACATTCACAAGCTTTCCTTTCTTTTGTCGTTGATGACAGTATATTATGAACTTTATTATCAATTCTGTCAAGAAAAACTAGATTGGTAAAGTGGTATACTTAGAGAAGAAATAATTATTTTCAAAAAATATGAATACACCGGAACAAGGAGCTAATCAGATTCAGATTAAGGCGACAGATGAAAAGATAAAAGGGGAGTATGCCAACGTCATGCAGGTCTTGCATACCAAGGAAGAGTTTGTCTTGGATTTCATGAATGTGTTTCCGCCAACCGGAACGCTCAATTCACGTATCATTGTTAGTCCTGGTCACTTCAAGCGCATGCTTGCTGCTATGAGTGAAAACCTTGGAAAGTATGAAGCGCAGTTTGGCAAAGTAGAGGCTTCTGAGGCCCCGACAAATAAGATTGGTTTTCAGGCGTAAAGCAATTGTGAATAAGAAAAAAGCCCAGTGTATGTATTTATTCACTGGGCTTTGTTGTGGCGACTATCCCTGACGAGTCGATACCTGGCAGCTACTTTGAGTAGAGCCGCACGAAGCTCGGGAGGACGCAGATGGCAGCGGTGTGTCACGAGAGCCCAGTGAAAAAGGTAGTCGAGCATGGCTCGATATATCTGATCCAATGGCACAGAATGCCAATCGTGCTCGATATTGATTATCGGAAAATAGGGATTTCTTTCGAATTGTCCCGTTAACCAACATTCAACATCATGCAAAGTATCTCTTCGAAGGTTTCGAGGTTTTGTGGGACTATCAATACTCTCTACTTCGATATTCTGCATGACCATGGATGTCTCCTTGGTTGGAAGAACACCTGCAGCTTACCATTGAGAAAGAAGTTGTCAATGAGTGATTTCTTGACAGGGACAGCCTATCTTCTACAATGCGGATAAATGACTTTCTCACCTGAGCCGAAGGAGGCATCATGAAGAGACTCGTTGTGTGTTTGGTGCTCGCTCTGGTGACGCTGGACGTTGCCTATTCCCAGATTCAGAAGTGGGATATTCCGGACTGGGTCGAGCTTGGCGAGATGGAGTTCCAGTCAGTGCAGGGCCTCTGCCATCCTCAGCTGCCTGTCGTGCGCCTCACCGAACAGAACACCATAGGAATGAGGTTGGTCCCGTTCGCTAGTCATATCAGGTGCGTGCCGGCCCGTGGATATTTCCTGGTGGACATCATCTGCCGTTACGCTACGGGCTGCGCGAAGTGGGAGATGCAGCCGCAACTGGCCTTTGACCTCGAGCTGCGCTTGCGAATCCCAACGCTTTTTATGGAGTGAGACGAGCATGAACGCCGCCGGAAAATTCCTGCGGTGTTTTTTCTTGGAGAAAGAAAAAAGCCAGGGTGTGTTCACCGAGGCTTGGTTAGACAGTGCATCTCAGAGCTTGAGGCAGTAGTGGTTGGCACTACCAACCACATTGGGATCAGCAGTGGAAACAAGCTTGAACCCGAAGCGTTCGTAGAGAGCTATTGCCTCTTTTCGGTACGGCTTGACTTGCAGACTGAGTTCGACCACCCGGAGCCTACGGGCTTGTGCAAGCGCCTCTCTGATGAGAGCTTTTCCGATGCCATTGTGACGGAAAGCTCCTGCGACGATTTCATCGTGAAGCTCACCATAACGTTGTCCGTCGGAACCAAGATGAGTTTCAATCCGAATGATGCCAACGAAATGTCCGCCTTGTTCCTCGTGATCAGCGACAGCCGTAATGAAACAGGCACTTCTATTGACGACAGAGGTGAGGGTATCACGTGTAGCGGGGTGCCCTTGATAAGTTGAAAGCTGTTTCAATAAGCACATCAATACGCTCACTCCTCTGTCGGGGAGTGACTTTGTATGTAGCGAAATCAAGGGTGGATAAGATAGGCTGATAACCATGCCTAACTCCTCACAGTGAAAGGATGAAGGAACCGAATGACTTCAAATTGACACAGAACGAATATTGAGTCAATGGCTGAAATTTTTTGTAAAAAAATCCGCAAGCAGCGCTGCTGCCTACGGGAATGGTGTTGGGCACTATCTGCCAGGTGGCGCCGTGCCGAGGTCTTGCAAAGTGACCGGCTGAGCTGGCGTGTCGTCACTTTGCTGACGGTCAAACTGTGAGTAGGACTCGCGCAAGAGCGACTCTGGTACTGGCGGAATGCGCTTGTTATCCTCCTCATCCTGGTCGTACCCCTTCTGCATAGATCGGAAGCACCAAATCACGAACAGAATGACAAGGAGTCCCGCGAAAAGATAATCCCACCACCGCATGGTGTTCTCCCAATTGTTGCGATATTGTCATTATAGCTTCCAATGGCAGTGTTTTGTCAATGATTAGATAGGTACTGACACGAGCAATCTTTCATTTTCTGGTATACTGAGGTTTATGAATAAAATTATCAAAGGGTTTTCGCAAAAGAAGGATGGGTCGATGTATTTGCCGCTCCAGAATCCACTGGCGGAAAATATCGCTCACCGCAAAACGTATTTGGAAAACAATGGTCTCACAGGAAAGCAGATCGCAATTGCTGATTTGGTGCACTGGACACGGGTCGCTATAATCGATCGGCGTTCTCCATATATTGTGCCACAAACAGATGCACTCGTTACCAAAGAATCAGATATTGTCCTCACACTCACGGGGGCTGATTGTTTTCCGCTTTTCTTTGAAGAAAAAGGGGCTGGCATCATCGGATTGGCGCATGGTGGTTGGCGGGGGATAGTGGGTGGTATCGTGGCAGAGACACAAGCGGCTATCACTGGGCTCGGTGGGGAACCAGGCAAAACCATACTCACCATCGGTCCGGGGATCTGCGCAAAGCATTTTGAAATTCAAGAAGACGTTTTGGAAAAATTTGCAGCCTATTCAGAATATGTCTCCCGTGACAGTGGTATCCATGTAGATCTGAAAGGCATCATCAGGGCACAGGCAGTAGCAGCTGGAATAACACCTCAAAATGTCATCGATTCGGGTGAGTGCACCTTTTGTTTGCCGAAAAAGTATTTTTCCTATCGACGAGACAAACCGGAGTATCTGGAGGCGCAGCTCGCTTTTATCGTTCAGTTCGCCCACCGCAAGTTTTGAGTGGAAAATTGTACAAAGAAAAAACCCGGGCGTGTTGGCTCGGGCGAGTAGTTGAGGGCCTAGGGTCTAGGCGTGTTCGGCGAGAATCCCGTGGGGCATTCTGGCTGGTTGCTTGAGCGGGTAGGGGTGTGTGGTGTTGTACTCTATCCGCTTATGAGGCGTGGGTGTGATTGCCCATGCGAGGCGGAACTCACCAGACTGATGAGTGCCGGTATAGGTACCGGCAGCTTGGCACTCTACGCCATCGTAGTAGTAGAACGCTCGCCAGGAATCGCGCGTCTGCTCGTACACGTGTACGAAGCGGGCCTCGCCGTCCGGGAACAAATCGTGTTGTTGCAACAGATCCAAGAATGCTTGTTGTAACGTTTCTTCAAAAAGTCTGGTCATGGATTGCTCCAGTGGCTATAAAAAAGGAAGGAACCAAATTCGTTGCCTCCAGTATAATCTGGAATCCATACCTGTCAATGGAAAGAAAAAAGCTCGAGGCCGAATGTTACGGCTCGAACTAAGGCGTGTGAAAGATTTGAAGCTAGCAAGAGCTCCTTTCATGTTGGTTCAAGGAGAGTGTCATAATCCAATTGTAGACACTGAGGCGTCTCGCTTGACCGGCGGGGTCATTTCTCGATCTTGTGAGGGCGTACCACAGGCGTACCTCGATGTTATCCAGGCATCGGATACAAATTCGATTCTTTGGATGTTCGTAGCCATACATCCTTACTGTTCGGCCGCAACGCCGACAAGGATATGGAACTAGAATCAGAGGATTGAGTTCTCCCGCTTGCCCTGGCTTTCTTTGAAGCTTGCTCATGAAACCTCCAGTGGAAAGATATGTATTTATACCTCGTACAGCACCCCTTGTCAAGAAAGTAAAATTGTGGTACAGTGTGACGGATATGGAAGAAAAAACTCCAAATAAGGACACTCGAGCCACCATCAAGGTGTGCCTGGAACCAAGCTGCTGCCAAAGAGGCGCAGAGAACGTTTTTATGGCGCTCCGTGAGGGATTTGCTCCCGAAGAGGCATTGGTGATGCGGTCGCCACGCTGCTTGTCTGGGTGCAAAAATGGACCGAATATAGCAGTCAATGACAATATCATGCGGAATATACAGCCAATTACTGCTGTCGAAACCGTGCGAGCCGAGCTCTGCAATCCGTCGTGCAAAGCCGATGGTATCGGATCGCGGGATATTGAAGATTTAGACAATGTTTTGGATGATATATTTATTATCCGGTAGTCTGCTTTTATTTATGAGATGGAAATGGAAAAACAGTTGGAATCCGAATATCCTTTTTTCGGTATTAGTCAGTATCGGTATTTTTGCTTTTGGTATTGAAGGATACAAAGAAATAAAGAGGCAGTTTCTGGCTCATCCGGAACTGGCGTGTACAGTATCGGACGCGCTCCCTGGTACCTTGACTGTTCCGATTGATGCGCAACATAAACATGAAATCGTTTGGCGCGCGACGGCACCGGATGGATTTTCTGCCGTGCTTCCTTTGATGCAAGTCGTGAGTGTCGCTCCTTGTGCATGGCAGTCGGATCAAAAAGCAGAACTGGTTTTACGAGCCATTCGTCTCATTGAGCATAATCCAAAGACAGGTGAAGAACGAGTAGTAACTGAAGTCAGTGATTTTTCCTCATACGAGAAACCTTTTTTTGTGGGGCGGCTTTTTGAGCGCTTTCCATCCTGGTATGCATCTCTTGCTCAAGTGATGGATCCTGTTTTGGAAGCAGTTACGATACATCGGGACAAATTTCTGGTTATTGATGTGGCTCGTGTTCCTCAGCAAATTTATCATGGTTGGATTGAACCACAGGTTGAAGCAAAACCAGGAATGAATTATTTTGTAGAAGTTGAAGTAAAAATCACCGGGCTGGCACGTCTTCAAATAGGTATTGATTACTGGCGTTCTATCGGGGCAGCTGATATCGGCTGGAAAGAGGATTGCAACGAAACGAATCATTGCGAAGGGTACCTCTCCGATTGGTTTGGGCCGAGTCTTGATGAGGACTGGCAGACCTTGCGTGCGCCCCACTCCTTCTGATGGAGGGGGATTGTCAACGGATACGGTCTCGTGCTAAGGTGCTTTCTTATAGAAATAAGCCTATGAACAGAATTGACTGGCACCACATCACCGCTACGGCTCTCAAAACTTCCAAAAAATACTGGGAAGCCCTTGGGCAACAGAATATCGTCGTACTCTTTTTTTTCGCTGTTTTGAGTGGGTTTCTTATCAAAACACTGGTACACGATTCGTTGACAATGGGATTTGATGACTATCGACTGACGACAAAGAATGATGCCATCGATCTCAATCTTCTTCAAAAAGAACTCATCCAACAGGGCGGATCATTTGCTACCAGTGAACGACCAGCGCTCCAAGGAGAGTCTTGTCCGATAGCTCAATAATTCCATACTTCTATCACTATGCTCGAAACAACACCATCCGAACCGGAAGTAGCATCCGTCACAACAGTCAAAGCACAGAACAAAAATCTTCTTGCTCTCTGTATCATTGCCGGCGGACTTTTCCTGGGAAGTTTGTTTGTGGATTTTTTGCAGCTGGTACAGGGTGAGGGATTTTCTACGTGGGCTGCCAAGACACACAATGTTCTGGAAACCGCTGACAAGACATGGGTAGGGTACAGCGATCCAAAGGTTGAACTGCAGGTTATTACCGACAAGGACTGTAGCGCCTGTGATCCAAGCGAGGCACTGGTCTGGCTGCGCCGAGTTATTCCCACACTTGAAGCAACGCGCATCGATATCAGTGACGAGCTCGGCCAACAGTATGCCAAGCGTTTTGATATCGTAACACTGCCAGCCTTTATTTTTTCCAAGGACGTCTTGCATTCGAGCTTCTATACCCAGGCCGCCAGCCTCTTTCAGGGCAAAGAAGGACGTTATTTCTTTGACATGAGCAAAATAGGTTTGCCAGCTGGACGCTACCTCAAGCTCCCGAGCGTTGAAGAAACCGATATCGTTTCAGGGCCGGATTCTGCCAAAGTAACTATCGTAGAATACTCTGATTTTGAGTGTGTACACTGCCAGACCTTTCATAAAAACCTCAAAACAGTGACCGCTTCGTATGGCGACCAAGTGCGCGTCGTATTCAAGCATCTGCCGCTCTCCCTGCATGTCCAAGCAGAGAACGCGGCCTTGGCAGCAGAGTGTGCCAATGAACAGGGCAAGTTCGATGTCTATGCCGACTACCTTTTCACCAAACAGGCCGAATGGAGCAAAACTAATGGTACGCAGAAATTCAAAGACTATGCCTGGTGGCTCAAGCTCGATTTCCGTTCTTTTGCCAGCTGTCTCGACAATAAAAAGTATCAAGAAAAAATCGTGAGTGACAGGGCAGAAGCCCAGTCGCTCCTCGTCACGGCTACCCCGGCTACCTTTGTCAATGGCACGTTTCTCGATGGCGCCGTCGCTGCCTCAGACATCAAGTTCGTTATCGATGAAGAACTTTCGAAGTAACTATCTCAAATCTCAACGCTTACAATTGACAAAAAAACACCCCGAGCTTGTCGAAGGGTGTTTTTTCTTTTGAGCCGATGACCGGGATTCCTGCCTGCCGGCAGGCAGAGAACCGGAGACCTAGGTGATATTTTCTGAGAGCCGTCTCGGAGGATCGAACTCCGGACCTTGGCGTTACGAATGCCACGCTCTACCAACTGAGCTAAGACGGCTCTCAAAAAATAACTTCTGCATGTGGAGTTTATCCGCCCTTGACGGAAGTGCGCCGCTCTACCTCCGCCAGCTGGCGGATGAGCTACATCAGCATACTTCAGAAAGTCTAGCCTACTCTTTGAAAATATTCAAGACTCGGCCAACTTGGTAAAAAAATGCCTAGGACAAAGCGTGTGTCCCAGGCTTCTCTGCGCCGTGATGTCATCTGTAAATCGTTGTCAGGTGTCCCATCTTGCGTCCGGGTCGGGCTTCGGCCTTGCCGTAGTCGTGGAAAAACTGGTCTATTCCACATGGATGAGATTGCCCAGTACGGTAGGGGGTAATCTCATCTCCCAGCACGTTGTGCATGACAGCACCGCTGCAAGTGAGCTCCGTCGAACCAAGTGGCAGTCCACACACCGCTCTCACGTGGTTTTCGAATTGGCTCGTCTTGCAACCTTCGATCGTCCAGTGACCGGAGTTGTGAACACGTGGCGCCATCTCGTTGAAGATGATCTGACCATTCGGCATAACGAACATCTCGATGGCCAGCACGCCGACGTAGTCCAGCGCCTTAAGGATAGCGCTCATCATGCGGGCAGCCCTTCTCCGTACCTTTTCCGGGATGTCAGCATTGCCTGCGGGTGTTTCGCCCACGATGGTGCGTCGCAAGATACCGTGTTCATGAATGTTGCGAACTACGGGATAGAGAGCGATTTCACCCGCAAGGGAACGAGCGCCGATTATTGACGCCTCGTAGGTAAATGCCAGACGCCTTTCAAGGACATAAGGGACGGTAATCTTGGCACGCACTGCTTCAAATTCTGCTTCCGTGGTAATAGCTGTTTGCCCGTGACCATCGTATCCACCGGAACAGGTTTTCAGAATTCCAGGCAGAATGTATTTCACAACCACCATCTCACTGCCTGGGTCGATGTTGAGATAGGGCGCCGGGGGAATACTCAGACTCGCTGCAAACTCCTTCTCGAGTCTCCGGTCGGAGGCAATTTCGAAGCACCTCGGAGACGGACGCACCGGGATGGATTGCGCTAGATCGTAGAGCATCTCCTTCGGGACGCTTTCCCACTCGGGCGTGACCACCTGAACGGATCGTGCAAAGCTGCCCCAAAGCGTGGGATCCTGATAGTTAGGGGCCAGAAACATATCCGGGGCGATTTGACCCACTGGGCTAGCCCTAGATGTACCGTACGCGATGACAGTAATGCCGAGCCGTTTAGCTGCTTCGATCATCATTCTGCCAAGTTGACCGTCACCGGCGATACCAAGTCTTGTAAATATGCTCATTGCGAACTCCTCGTTTGAGCCATCATTGGAAGAAACCACTGGCATCATTGCATACTTCTTTTTCTCTGTCGAGAAGCTTTTTGACGACAAGAGTTTATGCTATACTGTCCATTGTATGACTGAGTTGACCGAGAAAATAGAGGTTCTTCAACAAAAACTCCTGCAGTTGCAGGACTATCTTTGACTTTGCCAAAAAGGCCAAGCGCAAAGACGAGCTGAAACAGACCAGTGAGCACCCTGGTTTTTGGGATGATCCAAAAAAAGCAGGGCGTATCATGCAAGAGATTGAGACGATTGAAAAAGAACGTCTTTCTTTTGCTGAGCTACAGAGTACGCTCTCGGAGTTACGCTCATTGTCTTTGGAAAATTCGGCAGAATCAATCGCGTTCGTACAAAACGAATACACCACAGTAGAGCAGTCCATTGGAGCACTTGAGTTCCAGACACTCCTCAGCGGTGACTACGATAGCGCCTCTACGCTCCTCACTATTCGCAGTGGTGCCGGTGGCGTCGATGCGCAGGATTGGGCCGAGATGCTCATGCGTATGTACTTGCGCTACGCTGAGAAAAAAGGATTTCGTGCCAGCGTTCTTGATGAGACCCGTGGCGGTGAAGCTGGTATCAAGAGTGTCACGATTGAAATCGATGGTACCTATGCCTACGGCTACCTCCATGGCGAGGCGGGTATTCATCGCTTGGTACGACTGTCGCCGTTCAATGCCAACAGTCTGCGCCAGACATCGTTTGCTTCAGTCGAGGTCATGCCGGTGATTGAAAACGATGATACGGCTGTTGTTATTAAACCGGAAGAGCTGCGTATCGATACTTACCGATCCTCCGGGGCAGGGGGACAAAATGTCAACAAGACCGAGAGCGCGGTCCGTATCACCCATCTCGCTACCAACACGGTAGTGACCTGTCAGACCGAACGTTCACAGTTGCAAAATCGTGAACAGGCCATGAAACTGCTTCGCTCAAAGCTATTGCAGCAAAAACTGGAAGCGCAGGCTGAAGAAAAACAAAAGCTACGAGGCGAATTCAAAAGTGCCGAGTGGGGGAATCAAATTCGATCGTATGTTCTGCACCCGTACACGCTCGTCAAAGATCATCGCACCAATACCGAAACAAGTGATACAGCCAGGGTCCTTGATGGTACACTAGATATGTTTATCGAAAGCACCCTCCGCTATTTCCAATCTCACTCATAAAAAAAGCACACTATGCCGGAAAACAAACAACCAATTATTCGTTTTGAAAACGTAACCAAGACCTACCAGAATGATATTTCTGTCTTGAAGAATATCAATCTCGTTATTTATCCGGGGGAGTTTTTGTCGCTCGTCGGAGCCAGTGGTGTGGGCAAGTCCACGCTCCTCAAGCTCATTTATGCTGAAGAAGTTCCGACCGAAGGCGAAGTATACTTCAACGAACGACCCCTGAGCCAGATCAACCGCAAACATTTGCCATACTATCGCCGCAATATCGGGACAGTCTTTCAGGATTTCAAACTGCTGCCGAATAAAACTGCTTTTGAAAATGTTGCCTATGCCCTCGAAGTCGATGGGCGAACCCAAGAAGAAATCGATGCCGAAGTACCGGAAATCTTGGAAATCGTCGGCCTCGGTACCAAGATGCAGAAATTTCCCCATCAACTCTCAGGAGGAGAGCAGCAGCGCGTCTCACTGGCACGAGCCCTCATCCATCGTCCAAAAGTTATCATCGCTGATGAACCGACGGGGAACTTGGACCCCGTTTCCTCCAATGAAATCATTCGACTGTTGCTTGAAATCAACTCCTTCGGTACGACCATCATACTAGCCACACACAACAAAGGAATTGTCGACAAGCTCGGGAAGAGGGTTATCAACATTTCAAACGAGCATATCGCTCATGATGAAAGCAAAGGGAAATATATGTTACAATAGGTCTATGATGAAGTCACTCAAACTTTGGCGCACGTTTCGGGAAGGTTGGCAAAACTTTCGCCGCAATGGATGGTTGTCTTTTGCGACGGTCAGTATCCTGACTCTGTCGTTGTTTATTGTCGGCCTCTCGACGCTTCTCGGTCTCACGACGCACTACATGCTTCAGAACATGCGCGAAAAGGTCAGTGTCAATGTCTCGTTCAATCCTGATATTCCGGAACCCCGTATTTTGGAGATACGTGACGAGCTTTCCAAGTATAAAAAAGAAATAGCTTCCGTTGAATACGTCTCTCGTGATGCCGCCCTGGAAACATTTTTGGCTGAAAATAAAAATAACCCGGCCGTCATCCAAGCTATCGAAGAAATCGGTGAGAACCCGCTTCTCCCATCACTCGTCATCAAAGCAACAGCACCAGAACATTTTCAGGTTATCGTCAACCAAATCCAGCGCTCGACTTTTCAAAGCGATATCAGCCGTATCAACTACGACAAGAACCGCAAGATTTTTAACAATCTGGAAAAGAACAATAAGTCCATTCAAAAAGTCGGTTTGATTCTCGGACTCTCCTTTATCTTTATCGCTGTTCTCATCACCTTCAATACTATCCGTATCACCATCTACTCACACCGTCAGGAATTTGAAATTATGCGTCTGGTCGGCGCTTCGAACATCTATGTACGTATGCCGTTTGTTTTTGAGGGAGTATTCTACGGTATTGCTGCTGCCCTTGCTACGACTATCGCTCTTTTTGGCGCAGCCTATATTATCTCTCCACTCACTCAAGGAGCGCTGCCACAGGGCAATTTTATGGGTCTCTACATTGCGTTCTTGGCTCCTGTCCTCATCGGACTTCTTCTCCTTGGTATTTTTCTCGGAGTCCTCTCAAGTAGTATCGCCATTCGTCGTTATCTCAAGGTGTAGACTCTGCATTTTCTTGACCAAAGGCCTCTTTTTCGCTAGGATAAGGAGGCTTTTTGATAGGGAATTATCTCACCCAAATAAGCTATTGGGGCGTGGCCAAGCGGTAAGGCAATGGGTTCTGGTCCCATGACCCTAGGTTCGAATCCTAGCGCCCCAGCAATAACTATCTCTATATTTAACTCTTAAGCACATTAAAAATAGTTCTCGTAGAATATAATTGAACAGCTGCTCAAAAAATATTTGACAAGAATAAAAAAAGTATTAGAATAAATATATCAATTGAATTTAATGAGCGTCTGCTCAACAAAATAATAGGGGGTAGCATCAAAGGGGAGATGCAGCACGCGTGATAAAATATCACGCAAACTGAATCGACAAATCTGTTTGTTTCTGTACTACAGTGACTGTGTATGCGGGGTTCGATTCCCAGCCCCCCAACAAATAAAAGTACTCTCTATTCTGGAGAGTACTTTTTTGTTTGGCAATCAAGCTGGTGCCGGCGGGTGCTTTTCTTTCCCTCTTGATATATCTGGTTTTTGAGGTATACTAAGGGCGCAATCTTACTACTCCCTGAAAGGGCCCATCGTGACTGTTTACCAATTTATGTGTAATGGACCAACATGCGAGCGGCATTGTGCCGAGAACATACTTGTTTCCTGTGGTGGTCCACGTCTCCCGGCGCCCGGCACTGAGTTGTCTGCGGAAACAAAGGAGGCGTTGATCGGCTTGGCGCAACGCCGAATGTGCCCAGACATCAAGCCGGTCAACTGTATGGTGACGACGCAGAGTCGACTCACTGTTTACGCTGAACTCGTGAGCGACGAACTGAGTGATGCCGGCTTATCGGATGCGGCTCAGTGGGTCGAGGCAATCCTGCGGGATCCCCATGACGTCGCTGCCGTTGTATGGAACGCTATGCGATCCATCGGCAATGAGGAAGCCCTGGTGAGGCTGATTGACTGCTGTACCCCGCCGTCAGGCGAAACAGCTTTTTCTCTCGCTTGATTGACAACTGTTTTGTGCGGCCGAGCGCCCCGCATCGACGAGGCGCTTTTTCATTTTCATTTGATTACCAGCACGCTCGGGTATATACTAAATACATGAAACACAAAAACAATTCTCATACTCGCAAACCAGAGCTTCATCCGGATACGTTTCTTTTTTCTGCCCTAGCATTACTCATCGTAGTTATTCTGGCATTTGTTCTCACATATCTACCAACACTACTGCAGAAAACTAACCGTGTAGGAACTTGCTCGGAGGAGACTCGTGTCTGTCCTGGCGGGAGTCTAGTTTCTCGTACTGGACCAAACTGTGACTTTACCCGCTGTCCCAATAATAACCTTCCGAATCGACCCGGTATTACCGAAGAACCATTTGAAGCACCGTTTACTCCACCACGAACAGAGCCTATCGTACTCAAAGAAAAGGCAGCAATTGTTTGTACTGATGTGGTCAAAATGTGTCCGGATGGTAGTTTCGTCGGTAAGGTTGGTAAAAACTGTGAATTCGCCCCATGTCCTGACGACTTGGAATCCGAAAGTGATCGTTAGCAAACATCACTAAAAGGCGAGTTCATCATCGACTTCTATTTTGTTTTTCTTCACGGTCAGACTGGTACTTTCTTTGTCGAGTACTTTTGTCTCCTCTACTAATCCTTTAGTCGAAGAGGGAAGGGTAGCGAGAATGGTGCGGAGCGCAATGCCGTCCACCTTGAGTACTGATTCCCATTTGTCGAGTGGTTCAAGTACTGCTCGTAATTTTTCAGCATCATACTTGTAGGTCTTACGCAGTGACTTGCCGATAATGCCCTGGTCATCGAACACTCGGTCGACACCCTCTTGCTCCATATATTGGAGAATCATCGCCTGAAGTTTCCCCAAGCGTTGTTTTTCTTCACTCATTCTCCCTTTCAAATCCAGATACTCACTGATAGCTGTTTTCACTTCTTCGGTTTCTACTCGGTGTGTCTCGGCAAACTTGTGCTTCCATAACGGACAGATTTTTTGGTAACCACACCAGTCACAGAGCGGCGAGAGAATAGGTTCAAATTTGGCTTCCTCAATCGATTTGATGACGTCGAGAAACGTTTGATCAACCTTTTCGAGTTGCTCTTTGGTACGCGTACTTGAGAGCTTTACACCGTGCTTCACGTAATACAAACTGACGGTGATTTTGTCCATGCGTTCCCATTCCTTGGGATAACGCTCAAGAAAAGCGCGCAGGTAAATAGAGAGCTGGAGGTCATTATCGACTTTGTCTTGTGAAGGCATCTTGCGTGTCGTCTTGTAGTCGATGATTTCATAGCCATCGAGTGTCTTGTCGATACGGTCGATGATGCCGGAGACGATATGTTTACCCGACTCCTCCGTTCCTATTTCGATAGCAAAACGACTTTCAAGATCGACAATAGTAAAGTCATTTGGTTTGTTGTGCGCCAGATAGTTTTGGATGATAGTAACACCCTGGGAGAAAGCAGCTCGTTCCTCTAGCTCGTCTTCATAGACTTCGCTATTCCAGCCTTTGGCAAAATAGTCGAGCGCCTGATCGACGGTCGGAGCGAGCAGGGCAGGGGTGTGTATATACTTGAGAACCGCATGGACGAGCGTCCCGAAAACCGCCTCCTTGCTCTTGGGCTCGGGGATGCGATCGACATGCTGATATTTGTACTTGAGCGGGCAGTTTTGATATGTCCCGACACTCGAATAGGAAATCCTCATACACACATTGTATCAAGAAAAATTCCCGACGTAACCTTGACAAATTGCCTATTTTATGCCAATATGAACCATTGCACCTTTACAAGTTTACCAACCCCGAGGGGTTTTACCTCGGCCAAATAACCGACCAAGAAAGAGGAATTTCCCGTGGAAACAATACTTCTCTGGCTTCTGAAGAGGTTCTATGGAACAGAATTTGTTTCGCGCAGTTTGTTCGAAGAGCTTGCTGCACGATACCAAGCTAAAGAACTCCAGCTCGATCAGGCGTTGAGCGATATTGAGATTGCCGGGCAGGTTGCTATAACGACCGGAAACGGTTTTCTCGACAGTGCAGATGTACTCAATCAACGCATTGTCAGCTTAGAAATGGCGCTCGCAGAAGTGGATTCTGTTGCCTTTGCAAAGCTGCGGCAAGAGCGCGACGCCCTCCTTGCAGAGAACGCGATTTTGAAGCAGCAGGCCATGACAGACTCGCTCACGGGTCTGATGAATCGGCGTGGGCTTGAAATCGTACTGTCATCACTCACAGCCGAACGCGGACGTTGGGCTCACGACAACGAAGAGCAACGTCGTCTCCCACTTTGGGTAGCCATCGCCTTTGACATTGATCACTTCAAACGGATCAATGACACGTATGGTCATGCGGCTGGCGACCAGGTACTTCGTACTTTAGCCAGGCTCATGAAGGAACACCTCGGTCGTCGTGATTCAGACTACGTGGTACGAACCGGCGGCGAGGAATTCTTTGTCTTTTTCTCGTGGTTGCCACAGCACCAAGATCAGGAAACCGATCTGGTGCGTGAGGCCTACGTGAAAACGGCGGCATTCCTCGCAGAAGTACGGAAAACACCATTCGCAGTTGAGGTCAATAATGGGATAACAAAAAGAATTCCCATTACCCTAAGCGCAGGCATCTCACGGATGAGTAGTTCTAGTCCAAAAGATGTAGAGCGCGCTATGGGAGACGCTGACAAGGCCTTGTATGTCGCCAAAGGGAACGGACGAGACAGGGTTATTCGTTCCGACATGTTGTAGGAGCAGCCAAAATGGTTACACCATTATTCCCACCGGACTACAAGGAGTACCACGAGCTAAGACCCTCAGTCAGGGCCTTGGTAAATCGGAGCATGCTGATATACCAGATGGGAAAGCTCACAGCATTTCCGGAATCATGGGTATTCGCCCGAAAAAAACCAAATCTCGTGTGTCTCCACGAACGGGAAGGTATCGTTCGAGTCGTCGTATGTCGAACCTGGGAGGAAGTTGACCGACTCCAGGAAGACCCAGCCAACTCGGGACTAGCTTGGTGTTTCATGAGCGACTGGGATAGTCTTTGAAAGAATGAGGAAACAGGTGAGATACAGACTTTTTCTAAAGGCCCGGATCAAAATTCGAGGCATAGTGATTAGCCTCTGTCCGGGTCTGCACAATCTTCTACTGGAAAACAAGGAGTTGCGCCAGAAGAACAATTCCCTGAAAGGGGAGATCTGCCTCATGAAGAGGGAGATTCGGCAGCTTCAAGGGAAACCGGAAAGACTGTCGAGCCGAACCAAATCATCATAAAGTCGTTTGCAACGCAAACGGCTTTTTTCTTTTTCTAACTCCACTGCCATTTTTTATTTTTTGGTAGGGGGTTTGTGAAAGAATATTGAAGTATGAATATTAATATACTTTTTCAATTTTATTTTATTTTTTAAATCATATCATTAAATTCTTCCTGATAGATTGATAGGGGAAACACCCAGACTTTCAGTATCTATATATCTTACATTAGATGATATTTCATTTGAGGCTTTATTTGCGAGAGAAGTATTTACAATACGTCTCATAATGTAACTTATAGGACATTATGTAGAGAAGAATCATATTAGGTAATACAGATGCTTGTATTTATTTCAGTATTTCACTTCTGACTTCCCTTTCTTTCTTTTTTCCTAAAAATGAATGCGTATAATCGTTTGTGGGGAATTTGAATATATAGAGGGGTACATCTACCCCTCAGAAATCTCTTCATTTCTATTTGGATAATGAGTTCTTGTTTGAAGAGATAAAATGAGACCTGTATATACCCAATACTGATGAGTTTTTAAAAATCAAAAAGACTCCCCTCTTTTTAAGAAAAAATGCCAGGGGAGTCTTGTGTAAAATTTTTAGTAATACATGTTCTCTACTTCTTTTTCAAAAACGCTTCAATTTTTTTCCAAAGAAATTTGTGTTCGAATTTTATACGGTGACCACCATGTGGTTTGAGATAGTAGGATGCACCAGTTTTTTCAGTAAACGGAATGACTGGATCGTATGGTACTACGGCATCGTCTTTGGCATGAATGATGAAGATTTTCTTGCCGTCAATTTTTTCTCCGTGAGCAATTGGGTTATAAAAATCCGCCTGTACCAATTTCTGCCAATCAGATTTTTGCTTCGTTCGATAAGCACCCCCAAAACCCTCACACGAATAACGAACAAATTCATCAAACGGTTCATCCTCCCCTTCTACGCTCCAGTCAATGACAGGGGAATGTGCAATTACTTTTTTGACGATGGGGAGATGGCTATTCATGAGAACTGCCGGTCCACCAAATGATCCACCAAAAAGATGTATGGCTTTTACTTTCACAGCACGGCTCTCTCCCCTAGCGATATCGGTCACACATTTCTTTTTTTGAAGCTCAAGCACTACGTCACGGATATCATCTGCCGGTGAATGTACGAGGAACCAACCATCACTCTCCCATGTCCCCCGATACCGTGGAAAGATGGCAACGTAGCCATGGTCAGCTAAAAATTGCAGCCGATCCTTTTTGGAAGAACCAGATGGTGCACCGGTAGCCAAAATAGCAATCTTTCCGGTTTGCCTGTCTGGAAAATAAACTTCCGCAACAATGTCTTTAGCGAAACGCGTCCGTATCGATAAAGTATTCTTCTTCATACAGGATTTCCCTAAGAAGCTAAAAGCTAATGAAGCTACAAACTGTTTTAGGGTAGATAGTTCATCGGATTGACCGTAGCACCGATTGGGATACTCAAGCCTTTGACAGTCTTAGATGACACAACATCATAAGATTTTTCAGAAAAAACTGTGAAGTGGAGGTGATTTCCTGTGGAGTATCCGGTACTGCCCATTTTGCCGATTTGTTCGCCCTTGGACACCTTTTGGCCCTTGCTGACCCCGACAGAGCTGAGGTGACCATAGAGTGTAATCATACCGTTGTCATGATCAATAGCAATCCAACGACCATAGGCGTACTTACCCAAGTTGCCGGTTCCGATCACTTTCCCCTCAGCCGCCGCATAGATCGATGTGCCGTAGGGACCAGCAAAATCAACTCCGTTGTGTTTTCCTGAAGCGTAGGCTTTTTTGGAAAAACTTGTCTTGCCATAGCTCTGACTGATAGTGACCTTCTTCACTGGGTATGCCAAGAGACTTTTGGAGGCACTTGGCAACCCTTCCGTAGACAGACCGGATTCCAAATCCTCGATTTCATTTTCGATAGCATCACGTTGCTTCTGAAGATCATCAACGAGGCCTTCGTATTTCGTTTCTTCGGCCTGAGTTTTCGAAAGAAGTGCTGCCTTGTTTCGCTTGGTTGCCTCTAGATCATTACTCTGCGCATCGAGATCCTTGTACAAAGAATCCACTTCATTTTTCTTGTCAGTCACCTCTTGTTGCTCAACTGCCAATTTATCGCGAAGTGTTTTGACCGAATCAAGGAGTTCACTGACCTTGTCACTGATATCCACTGCCCAACTTTCAGTTTTGAAATAGAGGAGGCTCTCGGATGAGGTCAAAAAGGTCGGCGTATTTTCACCGGAATAGTCACTATAATACACACGCATCAATTCTGCGAGAATTTTTTTCTGTCGATCGATAAGGATGCTTTTTTCCGCCACACGCAGAGAAAGACTACGAATCTGTGATTCCAAATCCTTGATTTTTTTCTTGGTGGTATTGATCTCAAGTTCGAGTTTGTCTACCTGAGCCTGTAGTCCTTCGATTTGTTCAGAAAGGGTCGCGCCCTGACGCTGTTTGAGATCGATGATTTGTTTGTAGGCTTTGATTTTTGCGTCGATAGATTCCAATTCTTCCTCTTTATCATCGATGGCTTTTTGTGCGGCCTCACTGAGCTCGGTTATAACTTGAGCGCGCGTGAACTGTGTTGCAAAAGAAAAAAGCACGACTCCGGAGAAAAAAAGAATCGTCAAGAAAAAAACGTGCTGCGATACAGTGTATTTGTTTTTCATTGTACCCCTCATTATAGCACGATTTTTCCCTTTACAGAGAAAGCTTTTCTAGAGCCTTTTCTACTCGAAGTACACTCTCATTTTTCCCCAAAACCCAGGCCACCTGTGGTGGTGAGGGTGAGCGGTCTGCACCAGTCAAAGCATAGCGGAGTGGCCAGAGGAAGTCCCCTTTTTTGTCCCCCGCTGCTAGTAATAATTTTTCTTCTAATAACTTTACATCATTCCACGTAGCGTCATCAAATGATTCAAGCAGCGCCAGAGCCTGCTCTAGAGAGGCCTTTGTCATCTCGGCTGTATTCTCTTTCCAGTGCAATTTTCGTGGATCATAGACTGGATCAATTGCAAAGAAAAAAGGATTGAGCTCGCCAATATCAGAAAGTTTCGTCAAGCGTTCACGTTCTACGCTGAGCACACGCTTCAAGTAACTTTCTGTTTTCATGGCTTCCGGAGCATTGGTTATCAAGTCTTTGTTGAGAAATCCACCAAACACCACACGTTCATATAGTTCATCAACTGACAGTTTCTTGATATATTCACTATTCATCCAATCAAGTTTTTTCAAATCAAACACCGCCCCACCCTTGTGAATTTGTGCAAAATCAAACGCCTCTACCAATTCTTCCAGTGTGAAAATTTCCTGCGTACTCCCCTTTCCCGGATTCCACCCAAGAAGCACAACAAAATTAATAATCGCTTCCTTGAGATATCCCTTGGAAATATAATCTTCAACAGCAACATCTCCTTGTCGCTTTGAGAGTTTGGATTTGTCAGGATTAAGAAGAAGTGGCAGATGAGCAAATTTTGGAACATCCCATCCGAAATTCTTATACAATTGAACATATTTCGGCGTACTTGAAATATATTCTTCGCCTCGAGTAACATGTGTAATCCCCATCAAATGATCATCAATGACATTCGCAAAGTTGTACGTCGGGTATCCATCTGATTTCATGAGAACTTGATCATCAAGGAGACTGTTTTTAATTTCCACTGTCCCGCGAACGAGATCTTCGTAGCAAGTCGAACCTTCAGTGTTTATTTTCTGTCGTACGACAAATGCGACACCCGCGGATATTTTTTGTTCTTTCTCTTCCTGAGACAATTGCAAACAAAGGCGATCATACATCGGTGCTTGCTTCGCTTTCGTCTGATCATTCCGCATGATTTCCAAGCGTTCTGGTGTACAAAAACAATAATATGCTTGTCCGTCTGCAATGGCCTGGTCGGCGTATTTTTTATAGATATCTAAGCGTTCCGACTGAATATATGGCCCGACATCTCCTTTTTGAATCACTTGACCATCTTCGATAAACACTCCTTCAGAATATTCAAAACCAGCCCACCCTAAAATACCAATCAGTTTCTCTAGGGCATCCTGCACAAACCGCTTTTGATCGGTATCTTCAATCCTCACAATGAACGTCCCCTGCTGCCTACGAGCAAAAAGATACGTATAAAGCGCCGTTCGGAAGTTCCCAACATGCATATACCCGGTCGGTGATGGCGCGAATCTGACCCTGACATTAGACATAAGGCAATCAACAAACAACAATTAGCGAAATACAATGTAATTTATGGCTTGATTATAGCCTTTTTCTCATCATTCGTCACTATTGACTTTTTATTAAAAATATGCTATCATGTATAATCGTCACATCGTGCCGATACCGTCCTTTTACCGACTCATTTCGAGCCACAACCGGAGATCAAGATGTCGTTCAATAAGTTCATGCATCGGATTGAGACCATCACTCTGATCATCGCCACCTTGGTGATGATCGGTATCGCAGTCCACTTTCAGTGGCTGTACGTCAAACCACCGGGTGTGCCCATGGTCGATGTGATGGTCATCAAGTGGATCACTCTCGTGGTCGGCGCCATGAGCCTGTGGCTTGCTTGTCTGGGAAAGCAGCGCGCGCAGGGCCTCGGCTTCTGACCAGTGCTGGACGATAAGCCGCGTATCATAAATGGACACAGGTCCAGATGATACGCGGCTTTTCATTTTTATACACTATTTGCAGAACAATACTTTCACAGAAAAAACAATCACAGCGTTCCAGATACGTTTCCATCGTTTGGGTTGAAGGATGAGACGCCAGAGCCACTCGAGGCCGATGATGCGAAGACAGTATGGTGCACGCTTTTGTTTGCCAATGAGAAAGTCGAAGGCGCCCCCTATTCCCATAGCCAATCGTACATCACCAGGATTATTGCGAATACCCTCAAGAAAGAGTTCTTGTTCAGGAGCACCGAAATTGCAGAGGATGATTTTTGATTTATGATTTACGATTGTAGATTTAAGACTGACAATTTGAGAATCTGCAATTTCCAATCTGCAATCTACACTATCAATATCCATACCATCAATTTGTAGCTTTGGATACATCTTCAATACAGCAGCACAAATATCTGAATAGACCGAGAGGCCATCTTTTTTTATCGCGAGGTACACAGCGTAGCCATCCCGTTCGGCGATGACGAGAATTTCATGGAGCAGATCGACGCCAGGAAAACGAGTCACTTTTTTGCCTCGAAGCAAACCAGCGAGCACGATACCAAACCCATCAGCGACACAGAGGTCGGCGGCAAGCAGCGAGTTTTTGAATTCTTGATCCCTATCAGCCAAAACCAGAAACTCGGGATTGACCGTCGCAATGCGGTGAAACTTTGGCTCAGTCAAAAATATTCTGACTTGAGCCAGGATTTTTTCTCGCGAGCCATCTAATATAGAAACACCGAGCAATTTCATAAAAACATGTACTTAGCGGCCGGGTTGCTAAGTGAATACTAGAGAAGAGAAAAAGTATCGATAGGTTCGTAGCGACGTTTGCCATCAAGCGAGAGGCTTTCAAACACACAAACAGTATCAATTGATTCCATGAGATGAAGCTTTTCTTTGAGTACTGGTTTTTCCGGAAGCGCCAACCATTTTTGCTTTTTTATTTTTGAAAGCGTGACATGCGGTCGATAGACCTTTTTTTCCGTCACAAAGGAAGAAAATTCTTTTTCAATTTCTTCGCGCAGTATTTTGAGACCCTCGCTTGCCTGTCCTTCTAACCAGATCATTTTTGGATTTTCATCATTTTCCATGAGACGCAGACCGGTAAATTCTAGTTCAAAAGCCTCCAGATTTTCACAGACAGCTCCTACTCGAGCACACACGTCTGCTACCTGTTCCTCGTGGACAAATCCAAGGAAAAACACCGTGATATGGAGGTTCTCCGGACGTGTCAAAAGAGATGCTCCCTTGGGAAAAGCCTCCATTTCTTGGACCAGGCGCTTCCTCAATCCTGGTGAAAGAGGAATACCGACAAAAAGTCTTCGTGTCTTGTTCATGTAAGCTAGAGTAGCTTAAAAGAGCCAAAAAATCAATTACCTGCTAAACTAGGGTCATGAAGAATACCACATCACTGTACCGCCTCGAAATCGCCCCACTCCTGATCCTTCCCCTGACGCGATCACCTTTTTTTAGCTATGCCAGTACGACACCTATCGCTCTTGGCTCACTGGTCTCCATTTCTTTTGGCTCTCAAACAGTCGAGGGCGTCGTTTTTGATTGCCAGGTTCTTCCTGGGAAAAAACCACTATGGATGAAGTCTATTTCTCATATTATCGAACCATCCGCACTTACTCCTGCGCAACGAGAACTTGCCATCCGAGTAAGCACAGAGTATTTCACCCCCCTCGGCCGCACACTCAAACATTTTCTTCCAAAGAAAGTACAGGAACGCGCACGTGCAGAAGCTACTCTCTCAAAACCCAAACTACTCCGAGCCACCAAACACGAACAACAATTGGTGAAGTTTTTTTCGGGGAGCAAACTCTCCGTACCGTGTTTCCTCGACACTTCTGCATTTGCAGAACCAAAGCGTATACTGGCACTCATTGCCAAGGCTATGGTAACCGAAAAAAAACAAACGCTCATTATCATACCGGAAATTATCCTGACATTTGGACTAGCACATTTCTTCCAGACATACTTTGCCGCGGAGCGCATCGCAATCCTCCACAGCAAGCTCTCAGACGGTGCCTTTTCCACGCTGTGGGAGCGTATTCGCTCCGGTGAGGCATCAGTCATTATTGCCACCCGCCAAGGACTCTTTGCTCCTTTCCGTGCTCTCGGAACCATCATCATAACCGAGGAGCAAGACGAAAGTTATAAACAGTGGGATATGAGCCCGCGCTATCACGGAAAAAAGGTGGCGCAATTTTTATCCGAACTGACAAGCACTCGCCTCCTCCTCACTTCCGGAACACCGAGCGTGAGCACACTCCATGAAATACACGAGAAGAAACTACTGCCACTCGAACCATTGGCCAATCATGAACCACTCATCCCCCGACTCTCCATCGTCAATCTCAAATTAGAACGCTACCGCCGGAATTTCTCACCGCTTTCCGAGGAGCTCGCTCTCGCCCTGCGTGATGCCGTCGATCGTGGCGAGCAAGCGCTCCTCTATATCAATCGTCAGGGTATGAATGCTTTTTCAGTGTGTGAAAAATGTAAAGAAGTGTTTCGTTGCAAAGAATGTGACCACCCTCTTACAAGTACCAAAGAAGGTCACTTTCGTTGTGTTTCCTGTGGATATACTACTGCACTCTTTCCCAATTGTCCCACCTGTGGCCACCTCACTTTTCGTCATGTAGGATTTGGTACGGAACGTATCGAAAAAGAAGTGCGCAAGCTCCTGCCGAAAGCGCGTATCGTTCGCCTAGATAGCACCACCCTCAAAACGCCAAAAATACTCCAAACCACATTTTTAGCCGGTCAAAATAACGAGATCGATATCCTCATCGGCACCCAGATGATTTTGAAGGATCCACCCTTGCCGAAGTTGTCGCTCATTGCTATGATTGATGCGGATAGCGTGCTCCTTTTTCCCGATTTTCAGGCTGATGAAAGGCTTTTTCGAGACCTTTCACGAGCCGCGAGACAAGTCGTCGGGCAACCAAAAGGTCGTGTTTTTGTCCAAACCTTTCGTCCCGAAGGAGCCTTTTTTCAAAAAATAGCCGGGAAAAAGAGCAGAGAGGTGCTCGAATATCTCCTTTCAGAACGAAGTGATCTGTCATATCCACCGCTGTACCGGTTCCTCTCTATCAGTTGTCACGGCAAAAGCGAAAAAGAAGCTACGACAGTGAGTACTCGTCTCTCTCGGGAAATGGAGAAAATTCTGCCAAAAGAGTATCGTCTCACCGCTTCTCGCGCTCCATCATACCTGAAGAAAAAAACAACATACGAATCCCTTCTCCTCCTTCGTTTTCCTGCCGATGCGCCATTGGTAGATCCCGTCACTTCCCTTTTGAAGAAACATTCCAAAGACTGCATCGTTGATATTGACCCGCTTACTCTCAGATAACGCTCTATGTTGCCACTTGTTACCGGAGAAGAAAACACTATTCTCCTCACCAAAACCAAGCTTGTTACTGATCCGCTTACCCCGGACATTCAGTCACTCCTTCCAAAGATGATCAAGACCATGCACAAAGAACGCGGCGTGGGTTTGGCGGCGCCACAAATCGGTCTTTCGCTTCGTTTGGCCGTAGCCGAGGTGGATGGTCGTGAGTACTACCTGATCAATCCGGAAATCACGTCGCTTTCACAGGAAAAAATTGTTTCCGAAGAAGGATGTCTCAGTCTTCCGGGAGAATTTTTCCCTATCCTCCGATCAGAAACCGTTACCGTCAAATACCTGAATGAAAAAGGTCTTCCCAAAAAACTTCGTGCCAAAGGATTTCTCGCAACGGTCATCCAACATGAAGTAGACCATTTAGATGGTATACTGATATTGAACCGCTATCTCAAGCAACAAAAACACACACTAAGAGACACTCCTTATGACCACGCCAATTAAACGCATCCGCTCTTTCTTTTCCGGGGAAAAACCCCTCATAGAGTCCCTGACGATTTCTTCTTCACAATCAGATTCTCATCACGATACCCCACAAGAGGCACCCCAAGGAACACAGGAAACACCGGCGCCCTCTCCACAAACCCCCAAGGTCCGTGTGGTCTTTATGGGCACGCCTGACCTGTCTGCTTCGCTTCTCTCTACGCTCTTGGAGCAGGGCTACAACATCGTCGGGGTGGTTACCAAAGCAGATAAACCCGTTGGAAGAAAGAAAGAAATAAGCACGAGCCCAGTCAAAGAAGTAGCGGAGCGTTTCGGTCTCCCACTGCTTCAACCGGAAAAAATTGATGCTTCTGCTATTGCATCCATACAAAACTGGAAACCCGATCTCATTGTTGTCGCGGCCTATGGAAAAATATTACCCCAAGAAATCCTCAGCATTCCAGGATTCGGCTGTATCAACTTTCATACCTCCCTCCTGCCACGATATCGAGGAGCTTCCCCTATTCAAAATGCTCTCCTTTCCGGCGATACCGAGACGGGTGTAACACTCATGCTCATGGATGTCGGTATGGACACTGGGGACATTATTACCCAAACATCCGTCGCCATTGATCCTACCGACACTACTCCTGTACTGACCGACAAGCTCCTCACGGCCGGCACGACACTGCTCATTGAGACACTTCCTCTCTGGATAGAGCGTCGCATCACTCCGACACCCCAAAACGAAGCTGATGCCACTCTCTGTCAACTGATTGAACGCTCCGATGGTCGTATTCTTTGGTCAGATGACGCAGAGAGTATCTACAACCGCTATCGCGCCCTGTCTCCGTGGCCAGGAATTTTTACATACTACAAACGTGACGATAGCTTGCTCCGGTTAAAATTGCTCACTGTTTCAGTACAAAAGCAAAATGCTCAAGTTCCTCATCAGATCGGCATGGTTTTTGAAATCGGAGAAAAAATCGGTGTTCAAACAGGTAATGGCATCCTTTTTCTTGAAGCTGTGCAACTCGAAGGAAAAACACCCGTTTCTATCCAAGACTTTATCAACGGTGATACGAAATTTGTCGGAACACTTCTCCAATAACGTGCCATGTTATGACATACGCACAGACTGATACCAAGAAAAACATCAGGGCCGTCTCCATAGGTGGGTTCTCAATTCTGCTCATTGGTGGATTTTTTGTCTTCAAAACTTTTTTCAATGCTTCTGGAGAAGAAACACTGGTCGACAACGATCAGACTGATGAGGCACCCGCATTTGAGAAGTCGCCTACCCTTTCGACCTCTATCATACGTCAAAAATTGCTCAATGGAGAACGAGTTGTCTTTCTTGATGTGCGAGATCAAGCCAACTTTGATGCCGAACACATTCCTCATTCTATCCTCATCTCTCCCACAAACCTTTCTTCCTATACAGCAGATTCTGACTCACTTATCGTCATTGTCCTCTCTGCTACGGATGCATCACGAAGAGAGGCAGTAGCCAATATCCTCAAGCAAGTCTCTTACCCAGCGTTTATTCTCGAAGGTGGTATCGAGGCATGGAGAGAAGGAGGAAATCAAGCCCTTTCATATGGTGATCCGGATTCTTTTCTTGATCAATCAAAGGTCACCTATATCTCCCCGGCAGACGCCCAGAAGGAACTCCTTAGCGTTCCAAATACTTTTATCCTCGACGTACAGTCAACAGAGAATTATGAGAAACGTCATTTGAGAGGCGCGGTCAATATCCCACTCGATCAAATAGAAAAACGCTCGCGAGAAATACCCTCCGCGAAAAATATTTTGGTATACGGCGAATCAGAACTGATATCGTTTCGTGCTGGAGTACGACTGAGCGATCTCAATATCTTTACTGCCAAAACACTGCGTGGCAATAGCCACCTTACTCCCGAATCAGGGTTTATCCTAGAGCCGTAGAATTTTTCCAAACTAAAAAGGCTACAGGAAAGAATTTTTTCTCGACTGTTCCATTGTCTGAGACGAGGCTTTCAGTTCAAAAAAAGAGCTATGTCACGCCGTTGATTGGGGGCGAATTTTTTTGGTCACTGAAAGCCTTGGCGAGTCTGGAACACGGCGAGAAAAAGTTACTTTCCTCTGTAGCCTTATTATTAACACTGAGTCTAACGATTAACTACTGCCAAAATATCTTTGTAGTTGGTCAGGAGATATTTTTCACCCTCTATCGTCACTTCTTCACCGCCGTACAGTCGAAATATTACTTTCTCTCCAGTCTTTACCTTAATCTTGTCGCTTTCCCCTATAGCTGCCACTAGACCAAACTGGGAGCGATTTTCCTTGGCAGTGTCGGGCAAATAGATACCGGCATCAGTTTTGTGTTCTGGTTTTTCTAATCGCACCAAAATATTTTCTCCAAGCGGCCGTACAGTCGTTTTTTTCATAGA
>CAZBFG010000006.1:0-36064 GCA_964491155.1 uncultured Bdellovibrionales bacterium
GAGAAGCAGCGGGGGTGTATACGGCTCGCAAACAGATGAAGACTTTGTTTTTGACGCAGGATTTTCTCAGTCAGTCTGTTGTCTCGGCTTCGATTGAAAACTGGATCGGGACGGTAACGGTGCCGGGCTATGAATTTGGAGCCCAGCTGGAAAAGCATCTGCGCGCTCAGGAAAGTATCGAAATCAAGACAGGTGCCAAGGCAACCAAGGTTTCCGCTCGCAGTGAAGGAGGCTACATCGTTGAGACAGGAGCAGGGGAACGCTACGAGACCAAGACGGTCATTATCGCTTCGGGTGGTCGCCATCGTCACCTCGATGTTCCCGGTGAAGAAAAATTTGTCGGTAAAGGAGTTGTGTTCTGTTCGACGTGTGACGCGCCATTTTTCCGCAATAAAAAAGTGGCGGTAGTCGGGAGTGGTAACTCGGCGCTTGAGGCGGTAGAGGATTTGCTCCCGTACGCTGGAGAGATTGTGCTCTTGGTTCGTTCGGGGGAGCTCAAGGGTGATGCTGTGACCCAGGAAAAAATACTCGCTTCGCCAAAAGTGAGTGTCCGGTATCATATGACGACTCAGGCGATCTTGGGTGAAGAGAAAGTCACCGGAATGACCCTCCTCAATACCGAAACGAACGTGACCGAAGATATTGCACTTGATGGGGTGTTTGTGGAAATTGGTATGGTGCCCAATACGGAATTTGTGAAAGAACTGTTGACACTGAATGAACGAGGCGAAATAATTGTTGACGGAAGGACAGCGGCTACTTCAGTACCCGGAATTTTTGCCACTGGTGATGCGACCGATATGCCGTACAAGCAAAACAACATCTCAGCCGGCTACGGTGTAGTAGCTGCTCTCTCCGCCTATGACTTTATTCGAAAGGGGAAGTAGTGGAGGGGCTGGACAAGAGCGGAAAAACGTGCTATAATGGATGTACAAGTAAGAAAACGGGTGCCCTGCGGGTGTCCGTTTTCTTTTTCCGAGAGAGTGTCCTGGAGGGCTTTTTCTCGGGGAAACCCGAAAAAACAGCTCTTTAAAAACAAAAATAAACACCTGCCTACCGGCAGACAAGCACAAACAAGCAGGGTATGTTCCCATACTCTCGCCTCTTCAAATAGAGGCAAAAATAACCGCCTTTCGACAACTGCTCGAAGGCGGTTTAAAAATGTTTGTCCCTTGAAAATCGACCCATACTCCGCTATACTGAGCCAGTGATAGAAGTGTATTCTAATGGATTTTTTTATGGAGGTTTTTGAAATTGAGGGAGGGAAGAAGCTTTCCGGGACCATTGTCGTGGCGGGACTCAAGAATGCTGCGACGCCGATTTTGGCGGCAACCCTGCTGACAAAAGAAACATGTGTTTTGAAAAATCTCCCTCGTATTGAGGATGTGTTTCGTATGATTGAAATCTTGGAGAGTCTGGGCGCTAAGATTGAATGGCAAGGAGACCACGAGGTGGCCATCACAGCGCGTGACATCGATGTCATGCGGGTCGACCAGGAAATTGTGAAGTGTCTCCGTTCCTCAATCATGCTTTTAGGAGCACTTTCGGCTCGAGTGAATCATTTTGAAATTCGTCAGCCGGGGGGCTGCGTGATTGGGGCTCGTCCAGTTGGGACACATATCGATGCGTTGGAGAAACTGGGCGTTCACATTATTGGTGATGGTAAGAATTATGTTGTAGATGCGACTGAGAAAAAAAGCGGCAAAGTCGTTCTCCAGGGACTGTCGGTCACGGCGACGGAAAATGCGATGCTGCTTGCTGCTACACTTCCTGGAAAAACAGTGATCAAGGTAGCGGCCTGTGAGCCGCACGTAGCAGACTTAGGAAAATTTCTCCAGGCTATGGGAGTAGAAATTTCTGGACTGGGTACACACACCATGACTATTGTTGGAAAAGAGAGTTTGGGAGGTGCTATCCATACCATCATGCCGGACCACAATGAGGCAGCTACTTTTTTGGTGTTGGGTGCCGTAACAGGAAGCGAGCTGACAGTTGAGAATGCCCGTGAAGATGACCTCGATATCGTACTTGAAAAACTGAAAGAGTTCGGTGTATCGTTTACGATAGAAGAAAATACGATCACGGTTCATCCGCCTGAGAAATTGCGAGCTGTAGCACAAGTGGATACGCGAACTTATCCAGGTTTACCATCCGATGACCAATCGATTTTTGGTGTGCTGGCGACGCAGGCTGAGGGCGACACACTTATTTTTGAAACCCTGTATGAGGGTCGTTTTTCGTATATCTCTGAATTGATTAAGATGGGAGCACAAGCAGACATTTTGAATCCGCACCAAGTGGTGATCCATGGCAAGACTGTGCTTCATGGTACAACAATTAAAAGTTTTGATTTGCGCGCAGGAGTAGCGTTGATTATTGCGGCACTGGCAGCCGAGGGGACGACCATCATCGAAGAGATCTACCAAGTCGATCGTGGGTATGAACGCATTGAGGAACGGTTACAAAAAATTGGTGCCAATATCGTAAGGAAAGAAATCGCATGAAGTGGGATATGAACTCCATGTTTGTTCGCAAAATTGGTATTGACCTCGGTACGGCCAATACCCTGGTGTTCGTGCCGGGGAAGGGCGTTGTTATCAACGAACCATCGGTGGTGGCTATTTCACTGACCGAGAACAAAGTGCTGGCCGTTGGTAACGAAGCCAAGGAAATGCTTGGCCGCACCCCGGATACTATCGTCGCCTCCCAGCCGCTTCGTGATGGTGCTATCGCTGACTATCGGATCACCGAGGCCATGCTCAAATATTTTTTGGGCAAGGTGGCTGGTCGTATCCGGTTGTTTCGTCCGGAGGTGGTGCTTTCTATTCCAGCCGGTATAACCTCGACCGAACGCCGCGCTGTCATCGATGCGGCACTCAAAGCGGGTGCCAAGGCGGCCTACGTGGTTAAGGAGCCGATTCTCGCCGCTATCGGAGCTGGTATTCCTATCCATACAGCCCAGGGCAATATGATCATCAACATCGGCGGTGGCACATCAGAGATTGCTATTATTTCACTCGGTGGTGTAGTGGCCTCGCACAGTGCACGCGTCGGTGGGAACAAAATTGATCAGGCTATCTCGGACTACATCAAGCGCAAGTACAGTCTGGCTATCGGGGATCGGACGGCGGAAGAAATCAAGATGAAAATTGGATCGGCCATTGCTCAGGTCAAAGAGGATCATATGGAGGTGCGCGGTCGCGACCTGATGGGTGGCCTCCCCAAGACAGTCAATGTTTCGTCCAACGAAGTGACCGAGGCTATCCAGGACGAACTGCGCGAGATCATCAATGTCATCAAGCAGGTGCTTCAGGAAACACCACCGGAATTGGCGGCGGATATTATGGACAAGGGGATGGTGCTTTCGGGCGGCACGGCACAGCTGCGCTATCTCGATCAGCTTATTTCCAAGACCATCAACGTGCCATGCTATGTGGCGGATAACCCGGCGTTTTGTGTGGTCAAAGGGACGGGGATTGTGCTCGAAAATCTGGAGCTGTACAAAAGGAGTATCATGCTGGCGAAATAAGGAATAGGCTGGCGCTCTGGTCTTTTGAAAATGATTTTCTTTTTTCTTCATTTCGTATAGACCGGTCACATTTGTGATGAGTGAGCCGGTAACAGTCGAGCGTGACTGACACCCTGGTACAGGACAGCTCCCTGTTCGGTAGAACGAGTCAGAAATGTTCGGGATATACGAAGAATGAAAAAAGGAAGTCATTTTCTATAAAGACCCCCCAGTTCTATGGTTATTGGTATCGATGCTTCACGAGCGTTTTTGAAACGACGCACGGGGATAGAGGAATATAGCTACCAGGTGATCAAGCATCTGCGAGATGTGCTGCCTGCTGATGCAGAGGTTGTTTTGTATGTGCGAAAAAAACTTTCATTTGCTCACGGTCGAATACAAAAGAATCCTCTCGAGATTGATTTTGCATTGCCGAAAAACTGGCGGGTGCGTGCGATTTGGGCGCCGAGATTCTGGACACAGATAGGGTTGTCACTTGAGATGCTTTTTCAGAGCCCGGATGTTTTGTTTGTGCCGGCTCATACGGTGCCACTCATTCATCCCAAGAAAACAGTGGTAACTATCCATGGATTGGAGTATGAATACTGCAAAGAAGCGTATTCGTTTTGGGAGCGTATCTACATGCACTATTCCATCATGTGGTCATGCAAGGTGGCGAGTACCGTTATCTGTGTATCCGAGAATACCAAGAAAGATGTCATGAAGCTGTATGAAGTGGGAGAGGAGAAGATAGTTGTCATAGCTGAAGGATACGAGAACAATTTCCAATTTCCAATTTCCAATTTCCAATCAAATTCAAATGAACCAATTTCACAAATAAAGAAACCCTACCTCTTGTTTATTTGCAGGCTTGAGGAGAGAAAAAATATTGTGAGAATTATTGAAGCTTTTGAGATGCTGAAGAAAAAATATAATATTCCTCATGAGTTGATATTGGCAGGAAAACCAGGATTTGGTTATGAAAAAATCAGAAGTAAGATTTACAATTCAAGATTTAAGAATGCAATACATGAAGTCGGATATGTGGATGAAGAAAAAAAATGGGAATTATTAAAAAATGCTGAGGTGTTTCTTTTCCCGACGCTCTATGAGGGGTTTGGGATCCCCGTGCTCGAGGCCCAGAGTGTGGGGGTACCGGTGGTGACGTCCAATATATCGTCTTTGCCGGAAGTGGCGGGCGATGGAGCAGTATTGGTTGATCCTGCGAGTACAGAGAATATCGCTCAGGGTATTTACCAGGTGCTTTCTGACCAGGGACTGCGAAGTGGTATAATAGAAAAAGCGACCCACAATGTGAGCCGTTATAGTTGGGTGTTCTGTGCTAAAAATATAGGGGAGATTTTGTATGACTGAAAACAAGGCGAAAAAAGTAGCACTGGTGCATGATTTTTTGGTTTCCTATGGGGGAGCGGAGCGGGTATTTCAGTCGCTTTGTGAGATGTATCCTGAGGCGCCGATTTATACATTGTTGGCTGATCCCAAGATGGTGGGTGAACATTTCAAAAACAGAGACATTCGCACGTCATGGTTGGGGAAATTGCCTCGGTTTATCCAAAAACGCTACCGATTGTTTTTGCCATTTTTTCCTGCCGCGGTGGAGAGTCTCGACCTGCGTGAGTTTGACCTGGTTATTTCGTCATCGGGGGCTTGGAGCAAGGGTATTATCACTCGGCTCAATACGACCCATGTGGCCTATCTTCACTCGCCCATGCGCTATGCCTGGGACTACCACGAGAGCTACTTGCAGGAGCTGGGGGCTCGGGGACGGCGCAGTATCCTCACTCGGATGCTCATGAGCTACCTGCGTATCTGGGATCGTCAGGCCGCTGAACGACCAGATGTGCTCTTGGCCAACTCACAGTTTACCGCACGGCGCATAGAGAAATACTATCGACGTGAGGCACAAGTGATTTACCCACCCGTATCGCTTCGTGAGCAAACTCTCTTGCGAAACGTGGCGGGCGGGTCCGCCAGTGCTCCACAAAAACGTCATCATTTTCTGGTCGTGTCGCGGCTGACCAAATCGAAGAAGATAGACACAGTCATCGATGCTTTCAATAAATTGGGGTTGCCATTGGTAGTGGTTGGGACCGGACCGGAAGAAATAGCGCTTCGCAAGCGTGCCAGTGCGCATATCCGATTTGTTGGTTTTGTCGAAGACCATGAGCTGGTCGAATGGTACCAGGGTGCGCGGGCAGTTATTTTCCCCTCAGAAGAGGACTTTGGGATGGTCGCGGCGGAGGCACTGTCGTTTGGAGTGCCCGTCATCGGCCTCGAGTACGGGGGACTGCGCGAAATCGTTATCCCTGGGACAGGGGAATTTTTTCATACGACTGCTCCAGAGATTGTGGCTGAGGGTGTACGACGGTTTCTCGCCCACGAAGGACAGTATAGCGAGGAAGTAATGAAAGAGAGTGTGAAACGTTTCTCGAAAGCAAAGTCTCAGGAGGAAATGAAAAAAGTGCTTGATGGCTTAATATCTAATTCCTAATTTCTAATTACAGAGTGAAATCATTGAGTTAGAAATTAGATAGTAGGTATTAGAAATTTCATATGCATATCATCGGTCATCAAAAAGAGCGGGCAACACTCAAGGACACGCTTGATTATGGCAATATTGCTCAGGCGTATCTTTTTACCGGGCCACAAAGTATCGGGAAAAGCTTGTGCGCACTGGAATTTGCGGCATGCCTGGCGGGGGAGCCTGATTTTGAACCAAGTGAAGAAAAGCCGCATCCGTTTGATGTGATGGTGATCCGGCCCCTGGAAGTAACCAAGCGGGGTGTTACCAAAGTAAAAAATATTCCATCCGAATCAATCCGTGAGGCGCTGTCTTTTCTTAGTCAGTTCCCGGCCGGAGGAAAATTTCGTGTCCTGCTCATCGAGGATGCTCATCGGTTGTCGGAAACAGCACAAAACGTCCTTTTGAAAACACTCGAAGAGCCGGCCTCTTCGGCAGTCATCATACTGGTGACGCATGAGAAGGGCTCGATACTCCCTACTGTCTTGTCTCGAATAAAGCAAGTACGGTTTAGTTTTGTCCCTCAGGAGGTGTTGTCTCGGGAGTTTGGAACTGAGGAGACATCTGATATTGCCCCTTTCTTTTTTTCGCTGGGTCGTCCCGGCATGATACTTTCAGCCCTGAGTGATCCGGCGGCATTTTCCGTGGAGCGAGAACTCTTGGGAGGGTTGTTTCGATTATCTACCCTCACACTCACGGAACGATTGGCACTGGCTGAAAAGATGGCGGTACATACTGAACGAAGCGTACGCCTGCTTGAGTGGTGGCTCCCCGGATTGTACCAGCAGTCTCGACAAAGAAAAGACCGGAAACAAATGGTGCGTTTTTTTGAATTGTTCGAAGAAATCGAAGCGACACTACGACTACTCAAGACCACGCAGAGTAATACACGGTTATTACTCGAAAAATTACTTCTTTCCGTGTAATGTTTCTGTATGCAATTTCTTTGGAAATCACAGCTCAAGAAAGAGCGAGGAAAATTTCTCGTAAAAAATTCGAGCGCTCAAAAAAAAACCAATCGAAAAGAACGGTTGGTTTCGAGAATGGAGCAAACCCCTCGTTCGTACGCCGGTGTTATTTTTCTGTGGCTGCTCTTTTTGGGTACGGGAGCATATGTAGTGCTTTTTTCACCCTATTTGATTTTGAAGGAGCCTGAGATATCGGGCTTGGAATACATCGACCCGGCATCGTTTCTAGAAACAGTGAAGAGCGAGCTCGATCGCAAGTATGCACGAAGTATCGCTCGCAATCGGTATGGTTTGATTCGATCCAAAGCCCTGGAGCAGGGTTTGCAGGCGCGGTACCCTTTGATTCGAAGTATCGAGGTGAGACAGGTTTTTCCAGATACAGTACTGCTTTCTCTAGAAGAACGAGAGGTGCTCCTTCTCTGGTGTGCTGATAATACCTGTGTGCATATTTTGGAGGATGGGACCGGGATTCCGGTGAGCGATGTGTATCAAACAGAAGAAAATCAGTCTCGGACATTGGTGCTTCGAGATATGAGCGGCCAGTCCCTTTTGAATGAGGAGAAGCGTTTTGAGAGTGAATGGATAACGATGCCGGCTCTCCTCAAGCGTTCTTTGCAAGAACAATTTTCTTTGGAAGTAGAAAAAGAAATGTCGTTTTCATCGCGCTTTGCCAACGAAATTCGAGTAAAAACAAAAGGCGGATTTGAGATTTTTTTTGGAATAAAGGTACCCCTGGAAAGTTCGCTTGGCGCACTGACGTTGCTTTTGGAAAAAGAAATTCCCAAAGAACGCCAATCGGAATTGGAATATATCGACTTGCGAACCGAGAACAAAGTCTTTTATCGCTATCGTGATCGTGAAGGAGGCGAGGAGAAATAGTAGATAAAGAATGAGTCACCAGCACGATCGAGTGGCTCAATATCTTTCAACCAAGTATAGTTTTCTTCACCAGGAGCCAGCTCTTTATAGAGGCTTTCTTGGTAGAAGAATGAAGAGATAGCATACCACCCGGCCTCGGGGGCGCGGGAGCCCCACCATGGGATGTATTTGTCGCCCAAATAGTATTTTGGATCACTACCGCCGAAGTAGTCAACGCGGATTTTGTCTATGGGCATTTGAGTCGGAATGTTTTTTGGTAGATTCTGGCACCCAGCCCCGTTGTTTGTAGCTATCCAGTCTGCTCCGACGCAAGCATTGTAGTCGTCAACCCATTTTTGAAGATACTTCAAATCCTGACCCCAGTCGTAGTTGGAGTCGGTGACATAGCGATAGCCGACTGTATGTCCACCAGCTGCGGCATTGAAGTAGGAGAGATAGCTCGGATAGGTAAGTGCTGGGATTGCTACGACAATGAAGAAGATGATGCCGATAAAGATGCTGATGAGGCGATGAGTAGCTGGTTCGCTTTCATGACGCTTGTAAAAGCGGGCGAGTGTCGTGCCGACGAGGAGGTAGAGAAAGGGGAGGATCGGAAAGAGGTGGCGAAATCCGATGGTGAGATTGCCAGTGATGCTGACGTAGCTGTAAAAAAGAACAAAGAACAGCGCCAAGTATTCGGTGATATGATTTTGGAAAGAACGGGCAAAAAGAAACCAGAACTTTTCAGATGATTGTCGCTGTATTGAGCGAGTCAGGCGAAACAGTCCATAGCAAGTGGTCGTGACGAGAAGGAAAAGAAAAGGGAGAGTTTCCTTGAGGAGAAAGACTACAGGGAAATACCAGGGTGAAGAGACGTTCGAAACAGTGCCAAGAAAGTAATGGACATTGCCGGCAGCAACACGAGAAAACACTTTGGCCAGACCGACGAAGTATTCGGCATATGGCAGGAGGAGTGGTGAAGTGGTCATATTGACGATCAGGTCATGAACGATGCGGGCGGGCTCGTTTGGCTGAGAGAGAAACAAGTCAGCATGCTCGACAATTTTTTGGGCCGGCATCCCGAGGGTATTGAGTCGGTAGCCGATCCAGATAATAACAAAGCAGACGAGGATAATTTTGGTGTATCCAAAGAGGTAGCGCCAGAGGTTGGCGGCGATAAAGCGAGTCTGAGAGATAGTTTCCGGCTTGGAGAGACGAGTGAGGGCATAGAGGAGGGTAAAGAGTCCAAAGACCGGAAAGAGAAGAACGGCAGAAAACTTGGTCAATTCTGCCAGGCCAAGGAAAATTCCTGAGAGCAGGACAGTTCGACCAGTAGGGTTTTTAAGGAATTCGATGAAGAAATAAAAGGCAAAAAATATAAAAGCAGCACTGCCGATGTCGGTCGTAACATAGTGGCTGTGCGCGATGATATTGGGATCAAAGGCATAGAGGGCGGTAGCAAAGACTCCGGCCAGTGCCCCACCGAGTTTCCTTGTCCAGAGAAAGATGCCAACTCCGAGGATAACAGCGAGCACGGTGATAGGGAGTCGTGAAAAAAACAACAGTGTATCGGCATCGTTGCAGGCTATCTTAGGCTCCGAGCAGTTGATAAAGGCATCACCGACCAACCACTGTTCGTTGTAGCCGTTTTTCCAGGCTTCGGATTCGAGCGGGAAATCCACATCAAGCAAAAGGAGTGGGAGTCCGGAGAGGTCTTTGATGAGTGGCGGATGCTCGGGGTTGAGACGCATGTCGCCATAACGGACGTAGCTGTAGGCCGCCGGAATATGAGCTTTTTCATCATAGGTCATGGACTCCTGTGAGGATATGACGAGGCCGAGGATGAAATGAAGCGACAAAATGCCTATGACGACAAAAACGGCGTTTTTTCGGAGAAACTCCATAAGCTACAGTATTACACAAAGTTATTTTTTGGCGGTCAAATCAGGAAGAATGATGACCTTGAATTCACCACCTTCTCGATTGGTATTCATATCGATAGACTCAATGGTAGATCCGGGATACATCTTGAGGATTTTGCCTGCCAGATCTTGGTTCCAGTTGAGCATGAGGAGGACAGAATTGCGACGAATAGTGGTATTTTCCTGAATGATTTCCATGTTCTGTACTTTTTGATCAGTAAGAAAAACAACTGGATGAGCAAAGATAGGGAGATCCGAGAGGTTGTTACGTCCTTTTTCATCAACGAGAACATATTTTCGGGTGGTATCAGGGAGGAGCAATAGATAGCGAGCCATACTGCGGTAATTTTCATTGAAGGCGCGGGAGGCTTGGGGAGTATTTGGGAAAAAAACAAAATATTTGGTGAGGTTGAAAACCGCGCTTAATCCCAAGGTGCAAATGAGCAGGGAGACGATGGCTACTTTGGTGCCAGGGAGCGAACGCAGAGCTTTTTCATAGAGCCAGAAAGCTGGGATGGTAGCCATGAGAAAAACCGGCATTTGGGTACCAATGGAGCGCAGAGCATGCGGCAGTCCTTCATCAGTCAGGAATTCTGGGATGAGCATGACAAAAAAAGAGGCAAGGAGAAAGGTGTAGCGAACCAGTCGTAAATCGCGATCGTTTTCACGAAGACGGAGTCCGATGAGAGTGACGGTACGCCACAACACCGCAAGAAAGCCGGCGAGAAAGAATGTTCCGACGAATGGGTCAAGTACCGGATAAGGGGCATAGTTGTGGCGCCAGTTTTGATCACCCCAGAAATTGTATTTGATAAGAGAAAGAGAAAAAGTCTTACTCAGTGTCCCGAGGATATCACCCTTATTGATTTCGGGGGCAAAGATAGAGATATGCGAAGAGCGTGACGCAAAGTCCTCCGGGTTGGTGATGAAAAAATATGAGAGCATCGGAGCGGCTGTAATAAAGGCACCGAGCGCAAACACCAGGCCATGCTTCCAAAAGCGTTTGAGAAATTTTTCGTAAGATAAGAAGAGAGCGGGGAGGAGGAGTAGGAGAATGAGTGGTGCAACACGAAAGGCGATGTAGGTATGGAGGCCGAGACCAAAGATGAGACCGGACAAGAGGAAATCGCGCCATTTGTGGGTGCGGAGACCACGGAAGAGGAAGTAAAAGGAGAACGTCAAGAGAAATGTTGTCATGATGGCCCGAAAGCCAATGCGGGAAAAGTTGATAGCCCAGTATGAAGTAGCCAGCATGAAGGCCGCGATGAGTCCGGCACCTTTGCGTTGAAAGAGCTCGCGTCCCAGGAGGTAGATACCCCAGACTGCGAGCGTACCAAAGAGTATAGAAGCAAATTTCAGTCCGGTGACGGTGTTGCCGATGAGGGAGATAAAGAAAGCCTGGATGTTGATAAAGAGACCCTCGCGTCCAAAGTTGGCTGGATAGAAGAGTTTGAAGTCACCAGTTGCAAGTGCCTGGAGGGCATCGATGCCATTGGCAGCTTCGTCGGGATAGAGCCCAACGGGGATGTTTTCGATATTGGCAAAACGAACGACAAAAGCGAGGAGAAGGATACTGAGAAGTGCACCGAGAACCACTCGAGAGGTAAAAGAATGTGACATATTTTTTGGAGCCAGGCTCTTGTTTGTTTTCTATGCTACAATTATAGCAAATTATAGGCACAAGGAAAAATCTTTGTATGAACAATGAAGGTTCAAATAACTTTCTTCAAAACAAAACTGGACATGAGAATGCGCCTGTTGCTTTGACACCTCATCAGAAAGAAGCGGGACGCGATTTAGAATCTGAAAAATATAAAAATTTGAGGAAAGATGATATCTGGAAGCGTGTTGATGCAGATGGAAAGTTTGTAGAGGCGCTCTATATTAATTCGATATACTATTTAGGTGAGAAGATGGCTGGTGTGACTTGGCTTGAATCAGACCTCAAGGTCCCTGAGGATTTCAGGAGTCTCGATGTACTGCTTACAGAAAAAGGAAACGAGTGGAATCTGGAAGATTTGCGACAGGAACTTGCAACACATAAATATGTTTTGGAACATGCCGGTACCGTGAGCGAGACGGCTTATGTGAAGGATGAAGTTGGAGCATCGCCTTTTAAGCATTTGGAAAAACCCGGTGACAAAGCCAGCTATACTCGAAAAAAGTCCTGGTTAGAAGGGGGTGGTCCGGATTCGGTAATAGTTACCGTGACGCGCGTTAAAGACGGATATAAAGTGCGTGATCCAGAAATAGGAAAAGAAGAAAGACTTTACTCGATACCCGCTATTGATAGTCTAGCACTGGCCGAAGGGTGGGTATCGGATGACTTTCCTGTTACGGAGCCATATTCACGCGAGAACGAGCCGGTTCTTCAAAAATTTGTTGAAGAGCAAGAAAAAAAAGTAGTCAGGCGTACCTGGAAAAAAGAAGATCTTTTGGCTGACATCGCGCCGGATGATTCTTTTGTACTCAAGAGTGATGCTGGAGGAATAATACGGTACGTGAGGCGGGGAGATGATTTTGTTGATGTACAAAGCAATACTAACGATACAAAAGGCATAATTCGTCGGCTCAATAACGGCTGGCGGCTTGTAGAGCATCCGGAAAATAATTTTATGGCCGGTCGGGAAACACGTCAATTTCTTTCAGATGATGGATCTGAGGACGGTGCGCAGTATACAGTTGCAAAAAAATCCGATGGCTACTATGTAAGAAAAGACAGAGTCTGGACTCCGCAACTCGTGAGGGACGAGAACGTATTTGCAGGATTTCGTAATTCAAAGTTGCAGGACGAAGATGATTGGCAGGGGCCATTGACCAAGGTGCAAATGCTAGAGCAGATTCGAGCTGAGTACTGGGAGCCGGTAGTGGAAATCAATAGTCTCAAAGACTTTCTTCGAGAGGGCGGACCAGAAGCAGCTTTGAGGGTGAAGGCTTTTGAAGAAATTTTTGCTGATGAATGGCAAGAGTTTCAGGAATCTCTGAAGGGTATGTCTAAAAAAAGTACCCCTGTTCAAATGACTGAGTTGCAGGGGTTGTGGAAAAAAGTGATGTTGCCCCAAATCGAATCAATGATGACAGAAGATTTGATGGAACACGGTGGCCTCCTAGAAGAACAGGCCCAAAGAGTGGTAGCGGATTTGAGTGCAGAAGTGAGTCTTTTGAAAAGATGAAGTGTTGTAGTTTTTCTTGATTCATTAGGAGTGTGGTAAAATGAGAGAAAGTTTCGGTGAGGAGAAAATATTTTTAGTATGGCCAGACCAGGTTATATTTCGTTTGATAAACCAAAACCAAAATCACCTCCATTATCAGAGGGTAGCTTAATTGTCTTTGAAGAATGCCGACCGGGCCAGGTATATACTGCCACAGACGGGAGTACGATGAAAATTCTTGAACAAACAAAAAGTGGGCGGTACCTCATTTTTTTGAATGACAAGAAAGCGGGAATAATAGAAAACAATCCTGACGAGAAGTATACTGATAAAGCTTTACGAGACTTGATTGTCGAGCATGGCTTCGTTCTTTCATCGCAGGGAGCCCCAGATGCGCCTGCTATTGGAGAGACACCAGCGACTCCCGCTTCCAATGTCGTGAATCTGGACGATGTACGAGGAAAATCTGGACAACCTTCAGTTGACCCAGAGGGAACGGAAGTAAACAAGGCGGTATCTGAAGCAGAGAGGATGCTTGCTGATATGGAGGTGGCGAAGGAAGGAGTCATGAAAAAATTGACGGAGTGCATGGAAAAAATGCAGCCCGTAATAGATTTGATAAGAGATGAAGAAGGAGAAGAACTTCGGACACAGATTGTTAAGATGTCAGTAGAAGTAAGTAGTCTGTATGTCAGATTTCTCGCTGCCGAGCAGGAAAGAAAGAACACTATCCCAGATGAATCATATTTAAAGAACCAACAGAAGTTACTGGATGACGCTCAGGATTTTGATATTGAGGCACAGATGCTCTTGGATAAAGTACAGAATTTTTTGGAGTCATTGGAATCTCAGGATGAGACGCAAGCGGGTTCTGGTGTCTCGGCTGACAGTGTTCATTCTGCATCCAATGTTGGGGTGGGAGACGGAGCCAATCCTCCTGAACAAGCAGATAAAAAGGGAGGAGACGGTGGTGATGGAACGGAGCCACCAGTAGAGGCTATCTTGCGCGATATTCGGCAGTACGTTATGGAAATTATTTCCAAGATTGATACCATAGAAGAGTATCAAAAGTTTCGTGACGGTATGGCTACTGTTCCGGCTCGTGATGATAGACCGGAGAGACGGGTGTTTATTGATATTGGAGGTGTGCGGAAGCGCCTGGGGCGCCGACTTGAGGATAGGGAGGTACAGTGGGTGAACAATCTGGAAAAAGATATCCAGGCAGCAGCTCGAAAAAAGAAGAATGATATTGTTGAACGGGAATTTCATTCGTTTTCTGAGAGTAGCAAAGGACAACTAGCTCTTATAGCGTATGAGGAGATACTGAGAAAGGAGTGGGAGATGTTTGATGAAGATTTGGATAAGACGGCATTTGGTAAAGAATGGAATAGGGAACAAAGGATTACTTTTTGGGAGAAAGAATTTTATCCGGCAGTTGAAATGGCTGTGCTGAAAGATATACAAGAAGTACACGGGTTGGATCGCGCTCGGTCTGAGTTGATTTTTGGCGTGCTGTTGGGTCAAATGAGTGCCGACTGGCAGTATCATCAACAGAAAGACGCGAAGCATACGAGAAACAAAAAATAGTAACACACGCATATGAAAGAAGCCCCACCTACACAGTCGGAACCCAAAGAAGAACCCAAAGTAAAAGAACCTAAAGTTGAGGTATCTATGTTACCAGATTCAGAAGATCCAAAAAAATTTGTACCAGAGCACCTGGCGTCCATGCAGGATCGGATTAAGAAACGCCTTGAGGCGGTGCGGCTTGCTGCTGCCAGTCAGGAGCCCAAGCCTGAACCCGTGGCTGACCCGGCTGTGGTTTCTGGCGCCCCGATGGTCTCATCTCCTGATGCTACCGAACCGACAGCTGTGGCTGTTCCTGTAGTGAACGAAAAAAAAGATAAGAAACCTGCTGCAAGTAAAGCAGCCAAACCGAGTAAAGTACTAGCACCAAGATCGCGAGGAAAGGGCGGAAGAGGGAAAGGTGTGGCGGAGGATAACACCAGTGTTCCTGCGGTTGAAGCAGCGGCTATTCCTCCTGTATTGGTAGAGAACAAACAAGAGTCGCTAATGAACGTTACCCAAGAGATTCCTGCTGGTCAGCACTGGATTGTTGAGGATGCACTCGGGTCAACTTTTACGGTGCGTTCGGGTGCCAAGCTCACTATTTCCGATGCCCTTAGTACTACGGTTACTGTAGAGAAAGGTGGTGAAGCAACAATTTCAGGGGCTAGTGTAGGGAGTAAAATTGTCCATGTAGATAGTATTCCACCAGCTAGTCCTTTGGATTCTACTCCTGTGGCTTCTCCGGATACGACAGTGTCAAGCGCTGGTTCGGTAGATTCAGGCCCAACGCCAGTTTCTGGGGATCCGGCTCCTCTCGGTGCTCCTGTTGCTGCTGCTCCTTCAATTGACATACCAGTTGATGTGAAAATTGCTGATGCTGCGGCTCGGAAGATACGAATGTTGCAACTTGACCAATTGCTGAGCCAACCCGGGATAGATGATGCAACAAAGGCAGAATTGGAGGCATTTAAAAAGAGCGATATTTCAGATGCAGAGTTGGCGGCGTTGCAGGAGAAAATCCAGTCTTTGGCTATTCCTGCATCTGCTCCAGATGTTGTGGCAACAGTGCAGCCAAGAAGGCGCCGGGTGGTGAATAAACCTTCTGATGCAGTCTTGGCCGCGCTCGCAGCGGCAGGTACTGCTCCAGATGCGCCAGTGCCTGCAGCCGCTAGCGGTGGAATACCGACCGGAATTGATCCGGTTACGCCGCCAGTGCTAGTCAATCCTCTTCCTGATGATTTTGATAAGAAATACAATATCGAGGGAATGACACTTGCACCAAAGGACAGTGATTCTCTTTCGTCTGCACCAGAAACGGTTGTTCCTCCTGAAACTCTTGTTTCTCCGGAAGCCCCGAAAGTGGAAACGTCTGAGGCTGAAGCTATGAGCGAGATTGAGAGATTGAAAGTGATGGTTGGCGAAGCACGTCTCCAGTATGTCACGACAGACTACAATCAGGATTCATGGTGGAAGAAGTTCAAGAATGTTCTCGGAGCCAAGAATCTTGGTGATCGTAATGATGTCGATACACAGGCTGCTTTTGACATGTACAATCATGCTTTGACTGAGTATCAAAACGCACAGTTGACTGAGATGGAGAAAGAGGGTTTGACTCCTGAAGAAAGGAGCAAACGCATGGCTGGCATGCTCAAGTTTCTGAAAGCGGATGAATTTCTCGAGATGAAGAAAGCTCGACATCAGGTCAAGTTGGAGGGAATGACTAAGGCGGAAAAGGTTGTTGAAGCGTTTGAAAAAGTGGGGCAATGGTATAACAAGTTGCCAAAGAAGGCAAAATTTGCTGTTTCAGCTGCTATTTTTGCTGGCGTAGCCGGAACAGCTATGGTTGGATCGCCGACACTGATAGCTGGCGCTGCCGGATTGTCACTTTGCAAGAGGTTGGTGGCGACTGCCGGACTAGCAGTATCAGCCAATAACTTGATAGAAGGTTGGCAGGAAAAGAAGATGAAGAATCGCGCGGAGAGTGATACCGAAGAAGATTTGTCAATTATTTTTGCCAAGGACAAGGGTGTTGCGCCTGATTGGGAGACGCAAGTAGCTCAGCTCCAAAAGATTCTAGAGAAAGACAGAAATGCGCTCTATACGAGATTTGGCAAGTTGCCCAACCAAGAGCGGTTACGAAGATTGGGTGCCTTGGGAGGAGCTACAGCTTTGGTCTTTGGAGCGAGTGTTGTCTCAGCGGCTACGAGTGGAAGTGGGATAACAGATGAAGCAAGGGCTCGAGCAGAATTGGCTACACATGGATCTGGCGGAGCAGTATCAGCTGCCGCGGCTTCTTCAGCGCCAGAATCAGCATCTGCTGCTGCGCGGGCAGCCTCTAGTGTGGCAGGTGCTGCTTCAGGCGTGCCGGAATCATCGGTAGCGGGTGGAGTGATAAATGAATTGCCGAATGCTACAAATCAACACTTGTTTGAGAACGAAACAGAAGGAAATCGTCTTCCGAATGCTCTCAATCAACACTTATTTCAAGAGTCATCCACCGTACCCAGTGGTGTAGCCGCTGAAGCAGTACCGGTATCAGAAAACGCCGCTTCTCTTTTGAAAGAACATGTAGTGACCTCTGCTGATGGTAAGCGAGGGTTGTGGGGGATTCTCGACAAACGTCTGGATGGTATTCCAAAAGGGCCTGGACGTGATCGGATGATTCAGTCTCTTGAAAATATTATTGCTAAAAGGGACATTGCTGATTTAAAAAAATTTGGTTTCCCAACGGGTGACATCAACAAGATATATCCTGGAACCATTATTGACTTCAGCAAGCTGTTGACCCCACAGGAAATTCAGTCCGTGCTTGATGGTCAGTCAGTCGGAGCGCCGCGTGTGACGAGTGTCGTTGATGCAGTATCGGCAGAAAAAGTTGTGAAAACAGCAGCCAGTGTAGTAGATACAAACTCAGCCGAGTACCAGGCATCTTTGCGCGCGGCCGAGGATCAGATGATAGCACAGGACCGCGTGGAACATGGGTACACTCCCGCGGAGCAGGCCGCCCTGAATAGAGCTGAGGACGAGATGATAGCAGATGAGCGCGCCAAAGAAAAATTGGAACTCTCAAAAGCTACCAAGATAGGTACTCTTGATGCTGCAAAAGAGGCGTTTAATCTTTCATCGCTCAATACTCCTCAAGCATTTGCTTCGTTTTATGCTGAGCATCCAACGGAAATGCGTCGGACATTTGTGAGAATTGGTTCTGATGTTTTCCGTACCCCAGAAGTGCTGAGTGAGGCACGAAATCATTTTGATGTATCACCGTACAGTTATAATCAGGCAACTCTGGGAAAAGTACAGATGTCATGGGTACATCAGACATTTGGAGAGATGCGAGTGGGCGCAACACGATTTGTTCCGAATACTATGCGCTTCCCCCTTCATCCATCACAAATGGAGAATCTTGTGAATTTGACAGCGGTAGCTCAAGATCCGAATATGTTTGGTGCTGCTGGGAGGCCGCTCTACAATGAGACCGTTAACGACTATATGAGTCGTATGTCAGCTTACGCGGTAGCAACCGGGAAATCAGAAGTGCTCACGAGGGCTCTTCATCGAAGATATTAATCATTTTTAGCAATAATTATGGCACTCGATCAGGCGCAATTGCGGGAGGAACTCATCAAAGCGTTTCATTTGGAGGCTATCCCTGAAGACAAGCGTGATGAGTTGTTGGAAAAAATGGGAGAAGCGCTCGTCAAGCGGGTGTTCCTCGCGACGATGGAAAAATTGGGTGATGAGGGACTGAAAGAGTACGAAGCGCTCCTGGAACGTCAGGCACCAGCGGAAGAAATTGAGGCTTTTTTCGAAAAGCAGATTCCGGGGTATGATGTCTTTGTGCGTGATGTGGCCACTGAATTCAAAGAAGAAATGGCCAAGAGTCTAGAGTAAGAGCAAATAGTGCAAAGTAAATCATCAAATACGAGTGTATGCCTACTGTATTGGAAGAAAATGTCGGTGATATGTCGGAAACGAAAGCGGCTCCCGAGCAGGTGTCAGAGACAGCTCCTGGTGTGCCAGTAGTGGAGATGGTAGTGTCGGGAGAGATTGCTCCCGAACAGGCGCCCGAGAAGTACCAGGAGATTCTCTCGCGGGTGACGCCAACCAAGGCCGTTTCAGCCACTGATGATGATCATGCGGATACCGTCGTGCTTGATGCCAAACATATCGGCGCGATGACAGATGAGGAGGGAAAGGTACAAAAGCTGCTTGATCTTGCTGCCACCAAGAGTGTGGTGCATGCCGTCAAGGTGGCGCGCTCACTGCGCGACTACTATGCGCTCGATCGGATGCACGATGAACTAGCCGGCAAACTCTACCAAGGACTCTTGGAACGCGGTATGATTACGAAAGAATAGGCGAGAAATTTCTAATTCCCAATATCTAATTTCTAAATCAGAAGGAATGCATGTTTGGTGCTGTATAGAAATTAGTAATTAGATATTAGATATTTTTGTATGGAGGTGACGTTTGATCTCAATTTCGTTTTGTTTCCGCTGGCCTATTTGTTTGGCTTTTTTTCGCTTTCAAGTGGTTTTTTTCTGGTGGTTCGAAGTTTTCTCCGTTTTCGGTATCAGGTCAACCAGTCACTCAATATGGACCTGGAGGTTATCAAGGTGATGCGGAAAAAAGAAAATGAGAATCAGGCCGCCGGGGCTGAGGCCTGGAAGGACGAGATTCTTGCTATGGAGCAGCTGCTGTCGTCACTTGCGTCGCTCAAGCCGCTTGGTGGATTTTTTAAGAAGTTTTTTTTCGAGGCTCCCAATATTGTTTTTGAAATTGCCAACCCTTCTTCGAGTGAGGAAATTTTTTTCTACCTTTCTATTCCAAAGCGTTACCGTGAAAGCGCTGAAAAGCAGATTCATAGTTTCTTTCCACACGCGGTGGTAGAAAAGGTGGTGGATTACACTATTTTTTCTCCGGGAAGCTATACGGCGGTGTCGATTCTACAGTTGAAAGAGAGTCATGCGCTGCCGCTTCGGACATACAAGAATCTAGGTGTTGATCCACTGAACGAGATATCCAATTCTCTTTCCAAGCTTGAAACCGAGGCTGAGGGAGCGGCTATTCAGATACTCTTATCTCCGGCAGGCAACAACTGGCGTGGTGAGGGGCGCAAGATTGCTCAGCAGATGCAAGAGGGCCAGCGCCTTAAAGATGTCCGTCGGGGGGATTCTCTGACCAAAGATGTTGGTCATCGAGTGAGACGGGAGCTCGTATCGATGGTGACCACTGTGCCGAAAAATGAAAAACCACCTGTTCCGGAAGAAAAAAAGATCGTATCACTAACACCGGAAGAGCAGGAGTTGGTCAAGTCCATCGATACCAAGACGAGCAAGACAGCCTTTCGCACCAATATCCGTCTCTTGGCATCGGCAGCCACGCAGGAGCGTGCTGAGGAGATTTTGGCACACCTGGAGAATGCTTTTGGACAGTTTGAAAATCCAGAAGTCAATAGTTTCAAGATCAAGAAGCGCGTCAGAGGCAAGAATGTTGTCTATGACTATATTTTTCGCAATATCGACGATGAAAGTATCATGACCCTCAACGTCGAGGAGTTGGCCAGTATTTTTCATTTTCCTATCTCGACGACCGAAACGCCCAAGATTAAGTGGCTCAAAGCAGGTGCTGCTCCGCCACCGGTCAATATTCCCAAAGAAGGGATATTACTCGGTTTCAACGAGTACCGTGGCGCCCAGGCTGAAATTCGCATCACAGACAATGATCGGCGCCGCCATATGTATGTCATCGGACAAACCGGTGTGGGTAAATCGAACTATCTTCAAGAAATGGCCAAGAAGGACGCTCGGAATGGTAAGGGTTTTTGCTTTATTGATCCACATGGCGATGCTATCGAGGATATCCTGACCGCTATTCCCAAAGAGCGCGCCGAAGACGTGATCATTTTTGATCCATCCGATGTAGAACGGCCTATCGGTATCAATATGCTCGAGTATGATCCGGCTCATCCGGAGCAGAAGACATTTGTTATTAACGAGATGATTGGTATCTTTGATCAGCTCTACGATATGAAGGCGACGGGCGGACCAATGTTCGAGCAGTATATGCGCAATGCCATGCTCCTCATTATGGAGCATCCTGAGAGCGGCTCGACACTCATGGAGATCCCCAAAGTATTGGCAGACGAAGAATTCCGCCGCTACAAACTGTCCAAGTGTACTAATCCTATTGTGCGTGATTTCTGGATGAAAGAAGCAGAAAAGGCCGGTGGTGAAGCATCGCTCGCCAATATGGTGCCGTACATTACGTCCAAACTGACGACGTTTATCAGTAACGACATGATGCGTCCTATCATCGCCCAGCAAAAGAGTACGCTCAATTTCCGGGAGCTGATGGATAATGGCAAGATCGTTCTCATCAACCTCTCCAAGGGCAAGATCGGTGAGATCAATGCACGACTCCTCGGGATGGTTATCGTCGGCAAGATTCTCATGGCAGCACTGTCTCGCACGGATATTCCCGAAGCGGAACGGCGTGATTTTTACCTCTATCTTGATGAGTTTCAGAATGTGACCACGACGTCTATCGCCCAGATTCTTTCCGAAGCACGAAAATACAAGCTAGTACTCATCCTGGCGCATCAGTTCATCGCTCAGCTCAAAGAAGAAATTTCCAAAGCGGTCTTTGGGAACGTCGGCTCACTGACCGTGTTCCGCGTGGGCCCCGAAGATGCCGAGTTTTTGGAAAAGCAGTTTGCCCCGGTTTTTACCGCCAACGATATCGTCAACGTCGATAACTACCAGTGTTTTGTGCGGCTGCTCATGAACAACGAACTGACCAAGCCGTTCAATATGAAGACCTATCCACCGACGCATGGAGATCAGGAAGTAGCCAATGCCCTCAAGGAACTCTCGCGCCTGCGCTACGGCCGTGACGCCACCATTGTCAACCGTGAAATCATGTCCCGCATGCAACTGGCTGAAGGAGCAAGGGTGTAACTCTTGAGAATAACTCTAGATTTCAATAAAAAGGCTTTTAAAAGCCTTTTTATTGTGATTACTATTGACAAAAAGTAGCAGTAGTAGTACAATGGTATGATTTTGGGAAATCGCCCGAGATCCTGCATTCGTGCAGTGTACCTTGACGTGGTGGCATACAGCGACCTAAGTGTCTACGTGATTGCGCCACAAGTTTGGAGAAGAATCATGGCGAAAGCCTACAAGGTGAAGGTTTTGAATGGAGCGATGGACGTTCGTCGCATCGCTGACAAGGACTGCCTCGTTTTGCGCGGGGTTATCGATCCGGGCAGCATTGCTGACGTTCAAATCGGAGAGTACCAGCGCGAGGCTGGGTCACTGTCCGACCTGAGCAAGCTCATTGCCGCCATGAAGCGCGGCGAGCAAATCCCGGATGTCGAGATTGGCGTGCGGGGTGGAGACGTCCGTGAGAAGGATGGAGCGTTCTACATCTACTCGGACTGTTTCGTAGTCGACGGTCTGCAGCGGTTGACGGCTGTCAAGCGTGTTCTGGCCGAGGTCGGAATGGACGCTCCTGTCCACCTCGGCGGCCTGTTTCACATCGACACCGATGAGGAGTGGGAGCGCAACCGTTTCAAGATCCTCAACCTGTACCGTCGCCGGGTGTCGCCCAACGTCATTCTGCGGAATGAGAAGGACTCGCTCGCAGTACAGTCGCTCTACGCCATGTGTGCTGACGGACGGGAGTTCGTCTTGCGTGGTCGCGTGAGCTGGGGCCAGAAGATGGGGCGTGGGGAGCTCATCCCTGCATTTGGCTTGCTCAAGGTGGCCGGCCAGCTCCATGCTCATTTCGGTCCTGGGCTGTCGACTTCGCTGGAGCAGTTGATTTCGGCGGTCGACAAGACTTATGCCAAGATGGGCCCCAACATCTGGCGTGCGAATGTCAGGGCGTTCTTCGAGGTCGTGGACCATGCTTTCGGACTTCGGACCATCGCCTACCGCGATCTCTCGCCGCAGATCAAGGGTGGATTCCTGCGGACGGTTGCGCGGGTGGCTGCTGATCACCAGAACTTCTGGGAGGTTAATCGCCTCAAGGTCAAGCAGGTTGACTTGGCGAAGCTCCGTCAATTCCCGATTCGTGATCCTGGCATCGTGGAGTTGGCGAGTACGTCGTCGCCGGTGAACGAGATGTTGTACGCCAAAATCGTCCAGCATCTGAACAGCGGTCGGCGTTCCGGCAAGCTGCTCAAGTGGGACGGTGGGCAGGCGGATGGCATCCTCGTCGACTGCCGACCGGTGGGTGAGGAGCAGACGGAGGAGTTCGAAGATTCGACGACCGAGCCGGCCGAAGTCTAATCGGTCAGCGACAGTTGTTCTATACCCGTGTTGTGGCGTTGCCATGATGCGGGTCTTTTTTTTACTTAAAAAACTATTACCAAACGAAGTGAGTGAAATGAAAACATGTTTTCATTTCTGTCCGCCGGCTGGCGGAGAGTGTTGGTAAAAACAGGTGAATACCTGTTACTTTAGCTTGAAAGACAGGAGAGCAGTGTCGGTTCCGAGGAAGAACTGCCCCTCTTTTTCATTGACGGAGAGAGTTTGACCTGTGGAGAACGTGTCGTGAACGATTTCTTTGATGAGGCGACCGTCTTGATTCCAAATAAGGATGCGGCGATGGGAGGCATCGAGTCCATAGACATTGGTGAGGCCGGGGTGGGTGTAGAGATCGGTGAGCGCCAGGTTGTTGCCGGGAATTTCAAACGTGCTGCTGTTTCTTCCACGGAAGAAGCCTCGGACAGTCGTGGCATCCGGAGCGATGAAGAGGGTTTCGTTGACAGAAAATTTTGAGGTTTTTTCAACCGCGACACTTTCTCGGAGCCATGGCGTACTAGTGCCAAATCCGCCCTCAGCACGGGGAAAACGATAGACCTGGTCACTGGTGCTGTCGAGGACGTAGAGGTAGGTGAGGTAGGTATCGATACCGGCAATATCGAGGGTACCATCAAAGGGCAGCGTGTTTTCGACAAAAGTACGACTAATCGGGCTAAAGGCATACAAACGGTTGTTTTCGGTGTAGATAAAGATGAGGCGTAGGTCATCCATGGCAGTAGCGAAGCGGGCTGCTGCATTGCCGGGAAAAGCAAAGGCCTTGTTAGTGGAGAGTGAAGTGATGTTTCGCTCTGTCACGACATAGCTCTCGTCATTGAGGACAAGGGAAGCGATAATTTTTTCGGAACCGTCAAAGAGAACAGTAATGTCACTGATGGCATTGGTATTGGTGTTTTCTATTGTTACGATACTCGGGGCATCAGTGTTTTCAGTGGGAGCAGTTGCTTGTTCTGTTGGATCAGCGGGAGTGTTTCCAAAGAAAAAGAATCCCATGCCAATGAGGATGAAGAGACCAAAGACGGCAAAAATGAGAGAGGGTCGAGAAAAAAACTTTTGTGTTATAGGCAGAGCCGCTGGTACTCGTGAGGTAATACGAGAGAATAAGGACGCGCCTTTCCGAACCATGAGGAGCACTTGTTCGAGAAGAGAGCGGAACACCTGTTTACCCCGAGAAAGCACTGGTGCTAGTTTTTGCGAGAAAGAGAGGGTCGCAGGAATGTTGATGGGTGTCAGATCTTTTTCTCGAGGAAGAATGGTTTGTCTATCAGCTTTGTAGAACTGAGCCAGTTTGTCTCTTAAAAACTGTGGCAGCTCGGTCTCGATTGATTGAGAAGGAGCGAGAGGCTGGGGTTTTGGGAGTGATGGTGCGGGAGTGGGGACTATGGGTCGGGGGATGTCTGAAACAGAAGGCACTACCACGGGAGTGGCTGGTTGTTGGGGAGTAGTGTCACGCTCTTGTTGTGCCAGTTGTACGCGCAGGGCTTCTTGTTGGTCCTGCTCTTCTTCTCTTTGTTCTTCTTGCTCCCTTTGTTTTTTTTGCAGCGCCCGTGCTTCTTGTTGTTTTCGTATCTGTCGTCGTACGGCGCGCGTGGCTTTTCTTCCATAGATCTGGCTTTTTTCACCAACTGCCAAGAAAAAAAGAGCGGTTTGTTTCTTTTGCTTTCGGAAATATCTCCCGAGGGATTCAAAGAGAGAAGAAAAGTGCCGGGGGATTTCTTCGCCTGCCTGTTTGAGTAGGTCAAAAAATGGATGCGCATCAGATACCAGGGGTGTTTCGCCTTGGACATAGATATGACCTGTTTTGGTATCGATATACTCCTCCTCTTTTTCTTTTTGTTTTTCTACCAGTACCTCATGGATGGAGGTCGGTGTTTGTTGTTTGCGTGGGGTGAAGGCTGATTGGCTGAAGACATTGCTCACCTCTGGTTCTGGAGTATTCTTTTTCTTTTCAGCTTCTTTCTTTGGTTCGAGAGCAGGACTCTCGGAAACATCGATGACCATGAGGCCGGCCATGTCGAGTTCATTGACCAGAGCGGTTTTGAGGAACTGTGTGAAGCGTTCGTGACCCATGCGCGAGGCCTGTTTGCTGAGTTCTTCTGGTGAAAAAAGTGCGGTCAATTCCGGAGAGGCAAACAGTATTTGGTCATGGGCATTCAAGCGACCGCTTGATACTTCAACAAAGGTCTTGAGGGGATGAATATGGGATTCGTCGGAAGCGAGATCCTCACTCAGATCAATAATAGCTTCATTGCGAAGCAAAAGAATGGTGGCTTGTCCGGAAACAGAAAAGTGGAGGTTGTTTTTTTCCAAAACTCCCAGAGCACCATGGAATTTTCCCAACCAGGCGACGTTGCCGTGTTTGACCAACTCAGCGAGAGCCAGGTTAATCTTGTGAAGGGCAGCTTCAAAGCTTTCAATGGCCCCTCGGCGTGGATTGCTCAAATATTCCTTTTTGGCGACAGAGGCAAGGAAATTGACGATGTAGGCAGAATCCTCACTTTGGTCATCGATTTCAAACACTCCGATCAGGGTGCCGAGGCTTTGTTTGGAGATGTTTTCACCAGAATAGCGAAAGGTTCGGATAAAAGGCTGGAAAACCCGCCCGTTGGCAACTAAAACCTCGGTTACTGATGTGTGCAGTTCCGGAAGCTTTTTATTTTTTTCTTGATGTTTTCGCAGAGACATATACTTTGGTAGTATACCATAAAAAGCTCTTATCCGAAGCTTTTTCCCTTTCTATCCGCTCTTTCCTTGGTTTTTGACTTTTCCCTGGTTTTCCCTATACTGGAGGAGATAGAGCTGGAGGATTTTTTTGAAAGTTAACGTTCCGTATTTACTTATGTCACTGGCACTTTTTGATAGTTTGTTTGGATCCAAGGCCCGTTCCCGACTCATCCGTTTTTTTCTCCTCAACCCAGGAGCGGAGTTCAGTACGGTGGAAGTTTCAGAAAAGACCCTGGTGGCACGCCCCGAGACTTCTCGTGAGCTCTCGCGGCTCAGCAAAATGAAGATGGTAATCGAGCATACTCGCAAAGGAAAAAAGACTTTTTCTGTCAATGAAGATTTTCCGTTTTATACCGAATTGAAGAGTCTCGTCTCGAAACTCAATGTCCATGCGCAGTCTCAGGTCTTTCGCAAGCTGAAGATTGTGGGTGAGGTCAAATTGATTCTGATTAGCGGATTGTTTCTCAATTATCCCAAGAGCAAGGTGGATATGATTCTCGTGGTAAACAACGTGAATCGGACCAAATTGAAGCACGCTATAGCTCATTTGGAAGCGGAAGTTGGTAAAGAAATTCGTTTTGTACTCATGAACATGGAGGAGTTGCAGTACCGTCTCAATATGCTGGATCGGTTTTTTATAGAATTCCTGGAGGCGCCCTATGAGGAAGTGGCCAATAAAGTACCAGAACTCAAGCGTTTTATCGCCGGTTTGAAAAAGTAGTTTAGGAAAGTAGTCGGAGACTGAATAAACAAAAAATACTATGCCACTGTGGGCCCTCTTTCTTATTTTTATCGCTTTGGCTAGCCTTATTTTTGGACTAGCCTTTTTTGTCTATCGCTATCTGGGACAGAAAGACGCGGGAGCGGGGGAGCTTTCGGTACAAATGATGGGGTTGGAGAAGCGCTTTGACGAGCGCATGCACTTTATTTCTCAAACACTCAATCAGCAGCTGGGAAATTTTCAGCACACGCTTGATCGACGACTGGATGACAACACCAAGCGCCTGGATCAGCGCTTGGATGTGGCGGCACGCTCCTATTCCGATGTCCAGAAAGGTATCGAGCAGATGCGGCAGTCGAGTGACAAGATACTGGAAGTAGGAAAAGAAGTGGCTTCGCTCCAAGAAATTTTGAAAGCCCCAAAAATCCGTGGTGGCTTTGGAGAACTGATGCTCAAGGACCTGTTGACGCAGATGCTCCCCAAGGAGAATTTTTCCTTGCAGTATGGATTTAAAAGTGGAGAATCGGTAGATGCTATCATCCGTCTTCAGGGCGGTATGATCAGCGTTGATTCCAAATTTCCGCTCGAGAATTTCAAGCGTGTTCTTTCGGCGCAGACGGAAGAAGAACGCAAGGTGGCCAGGCGACAGTTTTATAGTGATGTGAAAAAACATATTGATGCTATTGCGGGAAAATATATCGTTCCTGAGGAGGGGACACTTGATTTCGCTCTGATGTATATTCCGGCAGAAAATGTCTACTATGAAATTATCATCAAAGACGACGATGAACAGGGACTCCTCGACTATTTAGGAACCAGGCGTGTTATTCCGGTATCACCCAATTCTTTCTATGCCTACATGAGGACAATTTTGTTTGGTTTGCAGGGCTTTCAAATAGAAAAACGAGCCAAGGAAATCATGGGTCAGCTTGAAAAATTGGCACGAGCGCATGGACGATTTGAAAAGGAATTCGATGTTTTGGGAAGCCATATCGGTAATGCCTACAAGAAGTTCGAGGATGCGGAACGATATTTGGGCAAGGTAGGTGATCAACTGGAGCACACTCGCATCGGTGAACACATGAGTGCGTTGCTGCCTGATGATGAGAAGACGAGTTGAGAGAGTTACTAATCAAAAAAAAACAGAGAGCGCGTATGCCGGAGCACAGGGGGAATAATTGGGAACATTCATTGGCGCAAACCGGAGGGGTAAGCTTTTTGAATAATACACTGGTACGCGTGCTCTCCATCGGGGCGATACTGGGGCTTTTGCTCTGTCTGCCTCTCCTCGGATACTTTGTTCAGCCGAGTAAGGGCCTCATTATACTGCATTACAATGTGTATTTTGGAGTCGATCTGTTAGGGTTGTGGTGGCAGGCGTATGCGCTACCAGTCTTAGGGGGAGCCCTCCTTCTAGGGCACTTCTTTTTGGCACGACGTTTCTATATGAAGTCTGAACGTATTGCCTCATATCTGATGTTGCTTTCTGCCGGGATGCTTTCATTCGGGGTGCTGATAGCCAGTGTCAGTATTGCCTTTATCAATTACTAGGCTGGGAGTATGCAGTACAATTTGTTTGTTCAGCCACTCCTCATATCTTTTGCTCTCACGGTGAGCGTGTGTTTGATTCTTTTGTCGCTGCCTTTTTTTCGCGAGCGTATATGGCGGCAAGGGGAGCGACATAGTGGTAAGCAGATTTCCCGCTTGGGAGGGGTCGCTCTCCTCGTCGGGTTTTTTCTCGCGGTGTTGTTTGATAGGCATTTGGTGGTGAGTCGAGAGATCATGGCACTCTTGTTTGGGGGTGCCGTCGTGGGACTCGTGGGGATTTGGGACGATTTTCAGGAGCTTTCTTTCAAGACGCAGGGTTTTTTTCAGGTTATTCTCACAGTGCTCTTGTTCGTATTCGGTATTCGCATCACGACGCTCAAGAATCCTTTTGGAGAAGTTATTATGTTGCCGGAGCAGGGTATTCTGCCTCTTTTGGCAGGATTTGTCCTGCTTCTCCTCTGGATGTCCCTAGTGTTGAATGCCGTGAACTGGCTCGATGGACTAGATGGTCTGTTGGGAAGCGTGACTATTATAACGTTCTTGACGATATTTTTTCTCAGCCTCAAGCCAGAGGTCAATCAGCCCCCGGTGGCTCTTTTGGCGCTTATTGGCACTGGTGTGACAGCAGGGTTTCTTTTTTTTAATCTTCATCCTGCTCGGATCTTGGCGGGCACGTCCGGAGCGCTGTTTTTGGGGTTTTTGATAGCGGCACTTTCCGTGATCGCTGGTACCAAGATCGCAACTTCCTTGCTGGTGCTAGCGTTGCCGATTGCTGATGCCATTTGGGTGATCGGGGAACGCTTGCGAGCAGGAGTATCTGTTTTTCAGGCGGATCAGCGCCACCTTCACTATCGTTTACGAAATCTGGGCTGGAGAGAGAGTCAGATTACCTGGTTCTTTTCTTTGCTCACGGGTACCATTGCGGTTATTGCTCTTTCTACTCAGGCGCTGGGGAAATTTTTTGCCCTCATCCTTGTTTTGGGGTTGGTTTTTTCTTTTCTCCTTTTTGTGGCACAAAAAACAAAGCATCGGGAAGCTTTGAATTAAAAATATGATTAAATACGTCTTTTTTGGTGTGGGGGTAGCGGTGTTAGTTGTGGTAGGGGCGTGGTGGCAGGAGGGGTCCTGGACAGAGACGTCGATGGGGGTACAAATAGGGGAAACAACGTATACACTAGAAGTAGCTGATGATGCAGGAGAGCAGGCTCTCGGCCTCGGTGAGCGCGACAGTCTCTGTGATCGCTGTGGAATGGTGTTTTTCTTTGTTGCTAATGAAAAGCATGCTTTTTGGATGAAAGGCATGCGTTTTCCTTTGGATATAGCGTGGCTGGAGGATGATACTATCGTGCATATAGAGCGGCACGTTTCAGAAAAAAGTGAAGACATTTATCGCCCTGAGGCTGCGGCCAATGCAGTGTTGGAATTTCGAGCCGGGACACTGGAGAGTGTCTCTGTCGGAGAAAAAGTACATTTTTTATTTGATAGCCAAAAGTAGCTGAAAGAAGAGGAATTTTCTTAGCATCTCTTTTTGGACATGAGATTTGAGAAAGATACTAAATACATAAAACCCCGCCGTTGCGGGGTTTTATGATTTCTCTAGAGAAAGAACGGAAGTCTGCGATAACGGTCTTAGCGGTAAGCGCTCACACGAGCGGAATACTTCTTCAGATTTTGCAATTGCTTGTCGTTTAAGGTCTTTGATTTCTCGATAGCCTGACTAATCAGGGCTTTGGAGAAATCGACCGAAGTACCGGCAACAACAGTTCCTTTGTGGGATATGTTTTTGCGGAGGTAGTCCTCGATGTAGATCTTATGTTCAGCAGTGAGGGACGAGTCGGTGTTCTTTTCGAGGTAATGAGCGAGTGCGCGACGGGCGAGATGAGTCGTGCCGTTTCCGCGTTCTGCTTGTTCTGAAAAAGAGGCCTCTGTTTCACGACTGAGTTCTGGCGTAATCACGATATCGGTCTTGACGCTATTGCTAACGGTTCCTGTGTTCGTACTGTCGTTACTTTCAGGAGCGTTCTCGGAGTCGGCTCCTATGGTGTCGAGCAGTGCATTGTCATCTCCCTCTGCGAGTTCTGCGCGCTGCGAGTAGGAATAAATCCCAAAGGCAATGGCCGCGACAATGAAAACGCTGACGAGAATGCGGAGATTTTCTTGCACCCATGCTTTTGCTTGATTGCCGGACGTTTCTTCTTCAAACATCGGATCTTGATGTTCCATAAATAGTTCACCTCTCTTTCTAGGTTCTTTGATATTTTTTAAAGTTCTGCTTGCGTTGAAGCTCGGAATCATAAAAGTTTTTAGGTTTTTATGATTCTATCGACCCCCTGTACCCTCATACTAAAACGGCTGAAAGTGCCTGTCAACTAGACAGAAAGAGCTATTTTCAGCCTGCTATAGGGAAAAATCAGGGTAAAAGCCTGGTAAATAATGAGGTGGAGATAAGTGGTGAGGGAGAACGATAGAGAGCGCAACTTTCAATCTGCCTGCCGGCGGAACAAAAACCTGCCTGCCGGTAGGTGGGCAAACAAAACACAAAATATAAAACACAAACTGAAAAAGTTTTCACTTTGCAATTTGGAAACGACGCTTTATTTGATGCGCGTTCCGTGTGATTGTAAATGTTGCAAGTATAGAGAGCAGAGAAACGCTATCATAATAAAATATTTTTTGTATCAATCAGCTATTTATTCTTGACAGTATTTATTTTCTCTTTGCATTTTGTAAAAAAAGAGTATAATGAATGTATACAGAAAAAAATCTGTATCACACACAAAAAAATATTGTGTTGTGAAAATAAAAAAATAAAAGTCCTCATGTTTTGTACTCGAGTGTACATGTCACTCGGGTGAAAAGAACAGAGGTTTAGAAGGAGGTGAGTATTATGGCAGCAAAGAAAAAGGCAACAAAGAAGGTTGCAAAGAAGAAGGTAGCAAAGAAGAAGACCGCAAAGAAGGTTACCAAAAAGAAGACCGCAAAGCGCAAGTAGTTTTGCTTGGAGTCTTTGGATAAAACCAAAACAAAAAATCCCCGTATCATCGGGGTTTTTTGTATAGTAAGGAATGAGGGTTGAGTGAATACTTCTGTTTGCTCCGGTCCCTATAAAGTCGCTTGAATAAGCCGATCTCTTCCACTAAGATCCTGATGAGTGAGGATGGCTGCTCTGGGGAAGAGGGTATGAATTACTTGTGTGATGCTCTGTGTTTGCTCAGGACTGATTTCGAAGAAACAGGTTGCGTGGGAAGAAATGTGGAGTGCGTGTTTGAGCTCTTCGAGGAGACGGATATAATGAGCCAGGCCCTCTCTATCACTCACGAGCGCGCTTTGTGGCTCGTAGTCTCTCACATCGCTGTCACTCTCGCTATATATTTTTTCCGATAAGTAGGGGAGGTTGGCAGTAATGATGATATTGTTTACTGTGCTCAGTTCACTTGCTATCGGTTCAAGGAGGTTGCCCTCATGAAAAGAAATGATATCGCTCACATCATGTTGCTCTGCATTTTTTTTAGCGATGATAAGTGCACTCCGAGAAATATCTATCGCATGATACGTGATACTAGATACGTGATACGCCTTCTCAATTTCTTTGGCAAGTGTGATGATGATGTTGCCGCTTCCTGTGCCAACATCAATGATGTCTATTGCTCTTTTCTCATGCTTGATACTTGATACTTGATACTTGATACTGTCGAGCGCGTGCTCGACGAGCAGTTCTGTTTCGGGACGAGGGACAAGTGTTGCTGGTGTAACGAAAAAATCACGACCGTAGAATTCTTTTGTCCCTAGGATATAGGCTACTGGCTCGTGTTTGAGTCGGCGTTCTAGATACTGGAGAGCCTTCTCTTGCTCTTCTGCGGTGAGTTCGTATTCAGGATGTGCCAGCAGAAAGACCTTTTCTTTGTTTGTTGCATGGGCAAGGAGAACAAAAAAATCTTCTGGCGCTATGCCGAGAAGATATTTTTTTTGAAGTCCGGCGATGGACAGAGAGATCATAGGGAGTGTCCTTGTTGCTCGAGCTTGCGCTTGATGTCTTCGGCTTCGAGGGCATCAAGGATAGGGTCAAGACCGCCATGTAAGATAGCAGGGATATTACTCCAGGATGCTTTGATGCGGTGGTCGGTGACGCGGTCTTGGGGATAGTTGTAGGTACGGATTTTTTCGCTGCGGTCACCCGTCCCGATCTGGTTCTTGCGGGCGTCGCCCTGTTCTTTGGCTTGACGCTCTTCTTCTAATTGAAAGAGGCGGGAGCGGAGCACTTTCATGGCTTTATCCTTGTTCTTGATCTGGGACTTTTCATCCTGACAAGACACCACGAGACCACTCGGCATGTGGGTGATACGGACGGCACTATAGGTGGTGTTGACGGACTGACCGCCGGGACCGGAGGAGCAGAAGGTATCAATGCGCAGGTCACTTGGGTTGACGACGATTTCCACCTCTTCAACCTGGGGCAGGACGGCTACGGTGGCGGTTGACGTATGGATACGACCGGCCTTTTCTGTTTCTGGAACGCGCTGCACGCGATGAACACCTGATTCGTACTTCATTTTTTGATACACCGAGACAGCGCTGCCGCCGCGATTGATTTCAAAGACTGCTTCCTTGAAACCGCCGACTTCAGTCTGGTTGGTATGCATCATTTCCAGTCGCCAACCCTGCTTTTCGGCATAGTGGGCATACATGCGGAACAGTTCGGCCGCAAACAGGGAAGATTCATCGCCGCCGGCACCACCGCGGATTTCTACAATGATATCTTTGTCATCGTGTTTGTCTTTTGGAAGGAGGAGGCGAGTGAGCGCACTTTCCAGGGCTGTCTTTTCTTCAGCGAGAAGGATATTCTCCTCGATAGCCATAGCCTTGAGCTCTTGGTCAGTGTCGGCTTCTTGAGTGAGCTCGGCATTGTCACTCATGCTCTTTTCGATAGCACGAAAACGCCCGATGCGTTCCATGATGGTATCGAGTTCGGTTTTGCGTCGGCCGAGAGCGGCCATGCGCTTGTTGTCGCGTACGATCTCCGGGTTGCTCAATTGCGCCTGCACAGTATCGTATTCGCGTTCTATGTTTTCGAGGAGATCCTGCATATGCGTAGTATAAACTATATTGAAGCAAAAATCCCGCCAGATGGCGGGAAATTGTGCGCTTTCAAAATTTTCAAACGAAAAGAAAAAAAGCGCCTGGAAAACGCTAAGCAGCGATTTCGGCAGCTTTTTTGACGGCTTTTTCTTCCTTCACTTCCTTTACCTTGGGAGCCTTTTTGCGGGCAACTTGTTTGGCTTGGCTCTTTTCAGTCATCTTCTTGAAGCGATCGACGCGACCAGTGGTGTCGATAACCTTTTTCTTGCCGGTATACAGCGGATGGCAGAGGGCACAGATTTCGGTGTGCATCGTCTCGACGGTCGAACCGGTTTCGAGCACGGCTCCACAGGCGCACGAAATGGTGGCCTTAGTGAAGTATTTTGGATGAATCTCTTGTTTCATAGGGAGAAATATTTACGTAATGGGGAGTCTAGCATGACTTTTGAGGATTGGCAAGTCCTCCTGAACAAATGTGCGGAAATACCCGGGAAAGCCGAATTTTCGGTCATACTTGCCAAAAAGCGAGTCAACTGTTATAGTACCAGCTGTATTTTCCTGCTCGTAAATTTTGATATTTCGGGCAAAAAATCAGACATACTCCATGTCGAGTCTCTTCCTGGCCTGTCCTAACAGCGCTTACGAGGCTCGTATCAGGCATGCAGTAGGTGGTCCCATGCGGACAATTAATTTCTCTAAGGAAAAAGAAGTATGGCTGACGTACAAGCAGAAGTGAAGGCAGAGGTGAAAGCAGAAGCGCCTGTTCGAAAGACGGTATCAGAGAACTATTTCTCCGATGTTGATTTGAACAAGTTAGATGTGAGCCTCGAAGGATTACTTAAGGCGGGTGTCCATTTCGGACACCTGAAGTCGCGTCGTCATCCAAAAATGGATGAATATATCTATACGACACGCAAGAACATCAACATCCTCAATCTCCAAAAGACGGTTGAAAAGATGGAAGAAGCAAGCCGATTCTTGGCTGGTGTCGTGAAGAGCGGCAAGCCGATTTTGTTTGTTGGTATGAAGAAGCAGACCCACGATACCGTACGAGCTTTGGCTGAGCATGTTTCCCAGTACTACATGATTGATCGTTGGCTCGGGGGAACACTGACAAACTTTGAATGTATTCGTGGTCGCGCTCGGCACTTACAGGACTTGCAGTCCAAGTTTGCTTCCGGTGAATTCAAGAAATACACCAAGTTTGAACAGGCCAAAAAGATGGAGGAAGTGGAGCGGCTCGAAAAGAAGGTTGGTGGAATCAAGGGGATGGAAGTGCTGCCGGGAGCTATTGTGGTGGCTGATACCAAAGAAGCTAGTCTCGTTTTGCACGAAGCAGGGAAAATGGGCGTGCCGATTGTCGGTATCGTTGACACTAACACGGATCCTTCTGCTGTCGACTATCCTATTCCCGGTAACGACGATGCTTTGTCATCACTTCGTCTTTTGTTCGGTTATTTGGGACGAACAATTTTGACCGCCAAGAATGCCGCTAAAGAAGTAAAGGAAACGAAAGAAGTCGTAAAAGAAAAAGTCGCGTAGTTTTTGGGTGCGCTCATAGACTAAACGCTATTCGCTTATAGCTAAACGCAAAAAAATATATGTCTCAAATGGAACAAATCAAGGCTCTGCGTGAAAAGACCGGAGCCGGCATCGTGGACGTGAAAAAGGCTCTCGATGAAGCTGGTTTTGACGAGGCTAAGGCTATTGAAATCCTGCGCAAGCGTGGTCAAGACAAAGCCATGAAGAAGGGTGATCGAGAAACCCATGAAGGAATAGTCGTTTCATATATTCACTCAAATGGCCGGATCGGTGCACTGGTGAAACTGTACTGCGAAACGGATTTCGTCGCTCGCAATGAAGAATTTCAGACCTTGGCACATGATATCGCTATGCACGTGGCCGCTGTAGCACCACAGTGCGTCAAGCCAGAAGAGGTTTCTTCCGAAGTTATTGCAAAGGAGCTCGCCCTTTGGCGAGAACAGCTGGCAACCGAAGGAAAACCAGCGGAACTGGTAGAAAAGATTCTTGTTGGAAAGGAAGAAAAATTTCGTGCTGACCAGGCCCTGGTAACGCAGCCGTTTGTGAAAGATCCTACCAAGACTGTCGGTGAATTGTTGTCGGAGAAAATTACCAAGATTGGAGAGAATATTCAGGTTGGAGGCTTTGTTCGATTTGAAATGTAGTCACAGCGCCCTAGATATTGTTCCAAACAAACACCTAACTTCCCTTGTACCCGAGCACCATGTGGTATCTCGTTGTCCCGCCCATTGTTGTTGTTCTGTCACTCTTCTTTTTGTTGTGGTATTTATCAAAAAAAGGTTCAGAGCCTGCTATCGCTGAAAAAGTTCGTGAAGATGAGGAACATCAGGAAAAAATATCTTTTCCTCGGACGAAAGAATTTTTTTTGAAGATGCTCGAAAAATTCGGACAGCGTTTTAAAGTTGCTTCGCTGCGTGCTCACAATACGCTCCATGACTTTACGCAATCGGTACGAGCCAGTCGAGCGAGAGTACACACTGGTTTGGTAGCGGGGAAAACGCCCCATAATGAGGGAAAAGAGGAAGTATCGGACGAACAGATAGCCGCGCCCGTATTTCAGACTGAATCACCTGATTCGGTAGAGACATCGCTTGAAAGTCCGATTTTTCGGAGAGGAAGAGGTAATGCTTTTGCTCCTTCCTCGTTTCCGTCATCTTCGGCGCCTCAGGTCTCGCCCCAGGAAGAAAAAAAAGAAGAAATACCTCGGCCAATGGTCAGTGAAGTGGCAACGCATCCGGAAAAGAAAAAGCGCATTCGTCCAAATGTGCTTCGCGAAGAGAATTTAATCAGTCGTATCGCTCGGGATCCTAAGGATTTTACGGCATATGAAGAGTTGGGAGATTATTATCTTGAGATGGAGAATATCAAGGATGCCAAGGAATGCTATCGGCAGGTGCTCAAGCTCTCGCCGGTGCATCGTATGGTCAAGATCAAGATTCGCCGTCTCGAGAAGCTCTTGACGAGAGCGGGGGAGTAGTGAGAATCTAATGAGACTGTAGGAGAGGTCATCTTTTTGCCGGTTGGCGGATCAGTTGGTAGAAAAAATTAAGCCATCTTAGCTCAGTTGGTAGAGCAACGGTTTTGTAAACCGTGGGTCGTCGGTT
>CAZBFG010000007.1:0-15473 GCA_964491155.1 uncultured Bdellovibrionales bacterium
GGAAACAGAAGGAAAGAAAAGGAAAAGTCTTTTTGAGAAACCGCCCAAAAAAACATTGTTTCATCAACAAACGTTTGTTTCCTCTAGAAACTTCCAAACAAGAATCTTTCAAAGTAGCCTTGAAGACTGAGGGGGCATGGTTTTAAAAGAGCGAGGGCTTCAAAGCAATCCAGGCGCCACGCCGGGGCGACTGGATGGTACTTTGGAAGGTTGCTTGCTTGGGAAGTTTCTCTCTATTAGAAAAAGAGAAAGGGAAAGCATTTTCAGAGAAACGCTATGAAAAGAGAGTTGCTTAGAAAAGAGAATATCAAATCTCATCACTTTCACAAAAAATACGAGTCCCATAGTTGGGTCTCGTATTTCTTCCTATGTATCTGAAATTTTTTACAGCTCCTGAAGTTCGATACTGGCCAGAAAAGCCTTGCGCGCTACACCTTCGAGGACGCGTCCTTTACCTGGTTTGAGTGCTCCGAGGTGGATATCCATGATCCGTGTTCGTACCAATTTTTCCACCGTCAAATGCGCCTCGGAAAGCATGCGGCGGATATGGTGTTTTTTTCCTTCGGTCAAAATAATATGGAGCAAATGCGGAGGAACAACCACTACTTTTTTGGCTTTCAGCCACTCACCAGCATTGTACACACCGTCTTCGAGCACCCGCTTCAGATTACTCGGGATATCTTCACGGACAATTACGGTGTATTCCTTTTCATGTTTGAAACGAGGATGAAGCAACCGCTCAGTCACTCGACCATCATTGGTAAGCAAAATCAATCCTTCAGACTCCTTATCCAAACGGCCGATAGGAAATGTCCCGGGGTAACCGGATACTTGATCGATAGAGTGTTCAAACTCCTGTGGTGAGTGCGCGATAATACCCCGCGGTTTGTAATAGGCGATATATTCCAGTTTTTTGACTGGTCGTTTTTTATCCTTGATGACCTCTACACGGGTCTCAGTGCTCTCTACTTTGTCGCCTAGTATTGCTTTCTTTCCCTCAATCAAGACCAAACCAGCCTCAATGAGTTCATCAGCTCCACGACGCGTGGCGAGCCCCTTCTGAGCCAAATAGCGGTTGATACGAATAGGATAGACAATTTCTTCTAGCATAGTTGTATATGAATTCATATCACTTTGACATGAATTTCAAAAAAAGTCAACCCTGTTTTTAGAGAGAGCACTTCACACAGCGGCAACCGATTTTTTTGATGAAGCCTTCGAAATGATCTTTGCCGTAGTGGTAGGTGATTTCTTCACCGGCTTTGATATTTTTCTTGGCTACAATAAAGACCCGGCCGCGGCGGTTGAGTGCCTCACAATTCGGCCGACAGGAATGATTGGCATAGCGAGCGGTATTGTAACGTGGACTGCCATCGATATCCCACTTGGTATTTATATTGAACATATAGCGGTTGTCCCGGAGATCTCCCTCACTCGTCGAGATACGTTCACCTATGTATTCAATGATAGTCGTCCCTTTCTTGATCGGAACCAAAGCGAACAAGCCCAAACCGGCGGTTGAGCGCCTTACATGGATATACCGTGGTGGTGTTGTTGGCCTCTCTTTCATATGATTCATACTTCATTCATGTGATACCAAAAGAAAAAATCATCCAGAGGACGATTTTTCTTGAGAATTCACTATAACAAAACTTGTCTTCTTTATCAAGGGCGGGGAAATTTTACCGTAAACGTCGTGCCGACATTTTCTTCACTTTCAAAAGAAATCGTCCCGCCACTTTCTTCGATATACGCTTTGACGACAGAAAGCCCCAGGCCGCTTCCATCCGTAAATGATCGTACCGCATTTCCGGCTCGAAAAAATTTGGCAAATATTTTTGTTTGATCCTCTTTAGGAATACCAATCCCCTCATCAGACACTGACAGAATCACCTCCTTGTCCGTTGCGGTGACCGAGCACTCTACTTTTCCGCCTTCTTTTCCATAGCGCACAGCATTCGAAAACAAATTTTCCACCGCCTCAAAAACATGTCTCCGCACCAACGAGACCTTGGGAATGCCATTTTTTGGAAACGAACAGTGACACTTCATATTCTTTTTTTCCGCTTCTCCTTTGAGGGCTTTTGCTGCTTCCAAAACAACCTCGCTCAAATCAGTCTCTTCAGGAACTTCCTTGATGGTAGACTGATCGATACGTGACACATTCAACAAATCATTCACCAAAAGCATCATGCGCTCACTATTTTTGCGAAGCTCTCCTACTGCTTCAAGGGCCCGCTTCGGCAACTTGCCCAAGTCACCACCCTGGAGAAGCTCCATATTCCAACGCATACTTCCGAGTGGTGTACGAAGCTGATGTGCAGCCACCGATAAAAACCGATCTTTCATTTGTTCGAGTTCATATCGTTCTGTAATATCCTGAAAAACAACGATGGCTCCAGCAATATGATTCACTTCAACAATTGGTGAATATGTGCCCGAAACAGGTACGTGTTTTCCCTGTTCAATCAAAAAAGTCTTGGCAGAAAACGACATCGTCTTCTTCATACGAATGGCCTCGGCAAAAGGACTGAAGTCACAGGCCGTATCGTCATCACCCACACAAAAATGAAATACTGCCTGACAACTCTCTCCAATGAGAGCATCAGCATCTCTCCCGACCATAGCGGCTGCTGTGGCATTACAAAACACAATAGTCCCGCGACGATCAGTCGCAAACACACCCTCTCCGATAGAACGTAGGTATCGGAGTATTCCCTCTGCCCTCACCTTTTCAGTTGTCACCTGACGATTCATCTCCTCCAGTTCGGTCACATGCTGCTTCTTGATTTCTTCCTGTCTCCGATCTTCGGTTATATCTTGCTCCACACCCACAAAAAATCGAACATTTTTCTTGTTATCAAGTATTGGCGACACACGAATAGTCGCGAGGTACTTTGTCCCATCCTTTTTCCGATTGGTGACCTCTCCAGTATAGGACTGCTTCTTTGTTTTTATCGTTTCCCAAAATTCCTGATAAAACGCCTTAGACATTTGCTTGCCCCATAAAGCAGGTGTATTCCCTTGCATTTCCTCAAAAGAAAATCCTGTGAGGTATTCCGCGGTCTCATTGGCATAGAGAATTTTTCCGTCCGGATCAGAAATAATGACGTGATCAAAAGAATTATCTACCGCCTGTTTAAATTTTTGCAATTCTCCTTTTTCCGTTATCAATTGCTTATTGATATCTCTCTCAAGAAGTTCAGCCCTTTCTGTCATCGCCTGCTTCTGTTTCAATTCAGACACAATATCTTTTAAATGATCTTTCATCCCAATAAATATCTTTGCCAATGTACCGATTTCATCGTTTGTTTTGATATCAAGTTCAGTATCAAAGTCGCCGTCACTTATTTTTTTTGACGCCGCCGATATGATCTGAATCGGATTGACGATCACCCGACGCACAACAAATATCATCGAAAAAATGAGCAGGATCCCTGTGGCAAGAAGAAGTGCGGTAATAGAATAGACACTCCGCCTGATTGTATCGCCGATAATGACATTGGTCATATGAATCTCGACAACCCCGATGAATTGATTCTCCATCAAAATCGGAACGAGTGCTATACGTAGTGGGCTAACGGAGGACTGGAGTGGCTCATTGTTATCAAATTTTTTCTCAGAAAACAAAGTCCTCCTAGTCTGATACACCTCATAGAGTTCAGGATGGCGATCGGCTTTTTTCCCGATAATCGAGGCGAGATCAGAAGCAAGCACTACTCCATTGGTATCCCAAAAGGTCAATCGAATCACGTCTCCCGCCCGCAAACTGTCAAAATAATGAGAAAACTTATGCTGGGATGCTTCGGACTGCACATCTTGAAACATCTCCTGATCAAGAAGAATTCTCGAGTTGCGCAGTATATCATCCTTGCGCTCAAGATACATTTCTTCGAAGAGTTGCCCCTCTAAATACCAATAAGAAAAGAAGGCGACTGCTACAATAGAAAGAGCAATCGCCAATGAAACCGGCAGAGATATTTTACTGAATACTTTCATTAGTTTCTTAGAATTTTGAAGCTATTGAACATCCACTGTTTTCTCCTGTCGAAAAAACCGATACAAGAGAATACCAAATACACTGTACACAAAAAGAAGGACGATACTCACAATAAGAGCCATTCGTGCCGATGATGTTTTTGCGGCATCTATAAAGTGAGCCGTTTTGTATACCTCTACGACACCAATAACTTCTTTCCCTTGTTCGCCATACAAAGGGACATACACTTCTGACGTCTTAAAAAACTGTCGTTCATTCTCATTTTCCGACCCACCCAAACTCTCTATTTCCATTTCTATCTCTCCTCCCAAAGCTTCTTCCATCTCATGATTGTCCGGGAAACGTTGCCCTATGGACTCTTTGAGATCTGCCCATACCAAGGTAAAATTATCATTCCAAATCTTAATTCTCACGTACTCCGGTGATTGTATGGAGGCCCAATACTTTTTAAAAGCAGCATCTTGTACTTCAAAATCCGTTGAGTGAAATATCTCTTTTGTTAAACCCTCAGTCACAGCCTTGCCTCGCAGATACTCAGCAATACGCTCTTTCTCACCCTTCATGGCCACATCAAGTACCCGTGTCTCGTACCGATCGACAAACCACCATCCACCACCGATGAACACCAGGGCAGCCACAAACATAATCATCCAAAATTTATTCATACTTCTCTTTGTATTAAAAATGTTCTCCTCTGTGAAAAATTTTACCATATTTTCCAAAAGGAACCAACGCTGATGCGCTCATTTATTACTACCTCGGCAGATGGAGAGTAAAATGTGATCCTACACCCTCAATACTTTCTACAGTGATAGCACCCCCCATTTTGATAGCCAACTCGTTCGTAATCCACAACCCAAGACCAGTGCCCGTGATAGTCTGCGTCTGGGCATTTTGAATACGAGAAAATTTCTGAAAGAGACGTTTCTGATCTTCAGCTGAAATACCGAAACCGGTATCCGCCACGGTGATGAGGTATTCTTTGTCCTTACTCTTACCAGTAATAGTGACCGAGCCTGTGGGCGTATACTTTATGGCGTTACCAATCAAATTTACCAAGATTTCTCTGGTCCGATCTTCATCGGCGTGCACTGTGACCGCTTCGATATCTAAAACAGTGAGTTCAAGTTTCTTTTCTATCGCCTGAGAACGCAATTCTTCTACTGACTGAACAATGAGCTCGCGTGGATCGAATGCCGTCAGATTCAACGGAACGCGATTCCCCTCAAGTCGAGAAACTTCGAGCATATCCTTGACCAGGGTATTGAGACGATCTACCGAATGAGAAATGTTACTGAAATATTTCTCAGCCTCCTCATCAAGCATAAGTTTTTTATCCTTCAGAAGCTCCAAATATCCTTTGATAGCCGTGAGCGGTGAACGAAGCTCGTGACTGGCCATCGATACCAGATTGTCCTTCATCTCGTCGACCTCTTTGAGTTTATTGAGCGTAAGCACATACCCGAACAGACGCGCCTGATTGGAAACCAACAGTAGTACCACAATCACCGTGATAAGAAGAACCAGGTACGAACGATTAACCGTACTCTCAATCAGCGCATCCGAATCTCTAAGGGAAAAGGTCATCGTAACCAGTCCTGCTTTGGTACCAGAGACATCCTCGAGTAATCGCGTCACGCGCCAGAAACGCCCTTTTTCATCGCTATCCAAAAAAGCGATGCCCTCTGGTTTATTCCAGGCAAGCATATACTGGACGTCTCCCGTCGTCTGGTCAAATGTTTCTGCCTCACTTGTCGCCACTACACGAAATTGACTGAAGTTCTCTTCCGGCCACAAAATAGCTAGAGAAAGAATCTCATCACTCCCCGCCGTAATACCATTCACCGTATTCTGAAGCTGTGTCCGATCATGGACGTGTTCCGCAACAACTGTATTGATAATTTTTTCCGCCAAGACGGCTTTTCGCTGTGTGATACGGTCAATGTCTCGCTCCATGCCGGAAATAAGACGGTAGGTATTGAAGAAAAAAGCAGCCGGCACAAAAACCAACAGTACCAACGAATAGATAATACGGGGGTTCTCACGAATGAACGTGAGACCACTTTGAAACAGATTTTTCATAACGATTCTTTCTGTGGAGCAACGTACCTGTGTCTGACGAGACCAATGGTAGCAAGAGCGACGGCCAGCGCCCCAATTATAATAGCTACCAGGAAGAACAGGTCACGCTCCGTTCGATGCTGCGTCACCGGCAGCGTCACTTCGGGTGCCGCCTGCGCGGCCGGGATAACCGTCACAGCCTGCGCACTCTTCACGAAGGCGATAGGTTCGCTTTTCCCCGTTATTTTCCCCGTATTGTCAGTAATGGCCACATAAGCCTCATGTTCCCCATCGTCAAGCTCTTTGTCGAGTTCATATGTCCAATTTCCCTCGCTATCCGTCTTGACCGTCAGCACGATGGGGTCACTGTATACATAAATAGTAACAAAGCTGTTTGGTAATCCCTTCCCGGAAAGATGCAATTTTTTCTTGCCGGCATCATCAGACCTAAGCTCGACTGTTTCTACCACATAATTCTTCTTTTTAACTTCACCGGAAGTTTTTGGATCTTCAAAAACGATACGATCACTCTGATCCCCGGGTGAATATTTCACTGGGTTGAACCCATTCTTTACTTCATCACCATCAACAAAACCATCAAGGTCAGTATCAGCCTCATTCGGATTTGATCCGTAGCGAATCTCATCGATATCGCTTAGTCCATCTTCATCAGTATCTTTCTCCGGACGACACTGTTCAGGATATTCCTCACAGTAACTCAGAATCCGCTTCTTCTGCTGATTAACACTCTCCGTATCGGTAGCATTTGTTTCGGTGGTTATCGGGAGTTGCCACTCCGTCATGATATTTTGAAAAATCTGTGCCTTTTCTTCATTCTTCATTTCAAGTGGCACAAATCCATCATCGGAACCCGTGGTACCGAGAGCGAGTCGTTCCGTATTGGCGATAGATATCTTTCGCTGACCACTCCCATATTCACCATACTGGTTTTTGATCTTCGCTCGGAGATAAAATTCACCATTGGGAAATTCGGCTGATCGAAACTTGAGGTTCCATCCATTATCAGAAACACGTGTTCCGCTTCCAATGTATTTGAACGTGTTAGAGCCGCTCTGAACGAGGTAGTACCCTACTTCCTGTGCTCCCTGCACCGCTCCCTTTATTTCAAATGTCCCATGAATGACAGCGCCATCACTGATATTCATGAAAGAAAAAACCGGAGTAACAGCAGTAGTAGACCCATCCGTACCACTCGTGCCCGTATTAGTCGTAGCAGAAGTTGTCGTAGCAGCAGGAGTCGTAGTAGTAGAAGTAGTAGCAGTAAGAGACGAGGCTGTCACATCATAGACACAGCTCTGCTCCAGTACCGGATGTGTATACTCCTCACAGGATACCGGAAATTTAGAAAGAAGGAATCGGGTTCGCTTACCATTGGTCTGGCAGGATCCCCAGTTGGAATACGTGTATACACACTGCTCAGCTACTCCAGTCGCAGTCGTTCCACTCGTATAGGTACATGATTCTGTTGTTCTAGGAGTAGTCGTTTGGACACAACCAGAAGGCGTCATACCTGTAACGTTCCGATTCCGCTTGCCATCAGATTGGCAGGTGGTCCAATCGCTATAGCTATATGAACAAGCGGTAGCAGTGGTAGTGGAAGTAGTAGAAATGGCAGTAGTGGTAGTTGAAGTGGTGGTGTTGGTCGTAGGCGCAGTATAGGTACAGCTCCGTGACAAAGCTGGCGCTGTAGTTTGGACACAGTTCTGGGGAGTTTTGGAAAGAAGTGGTCGCGATTGCATGCCCGAACTCTGGCACTCACCCCAATCTCCATAGGAGTAGCTACACTGAGGAGGAGTATAGTTACAGGATTCCTGTATCATTGGCGCATTGGTCTGCACACAACCGGAGGGCGACATACCGGTGACGCTGCGACTGCGTTTCCCATCAGACTGACAAGCCGTCCAATCGCTGTAGCTGTACGAACAGGAGGTTGTGACATTGAGAGGATCAGTCGTATCGCTTGTTTGTGCCAAAAGTGTCGTCGTGAATGTCATACCAAGTGCCGTCACAGCCAAAAGCAAAGCAGCGACATGATACTTCTGTGGATGACCATCCAAGAACCACTTCGTTATTTGTATCATAAAGAAATCTTTTTATCATACTACCATCTTTTCATAAAAAAATCAGCACCAAAAAAGAATACGGACAGCACTGATGCTGTCCGTATTCTTATTGCTACTTCCCTCTTTTCAAAAACTAGGAGAGATGAGCAGAAACCAGTTTGGTCATCTCAAACATCGTCACTTCGGCCTTGCCAGCAAAAACCGCCTTCAAGTTCTCATCAGCAAGGATGTTACGCTTGTTGTTTGGATTCTGCAGGTCATGCTTCTTGATATAGACCCAGAGAGCCTTGACCACCTCGGATCGTGGCATTGGTCCTGCACCAACTACCTTCGCCAACTCTTCACTCACCTTCATCGGCTTCATGAACGCCGAATTCGTCTTCGCCATAAAATCATGCTTATGAATTACTGCTTTCACCAGTATAGCGCTTTTTTGCCTGAAATCAAGCTTTTCTATTTTTAAGCTCTCTAGACCTTCTTGAGAGGAGCCACTCCGAGCATCATTTTCTTCACTCCTGACCGCTTAAAAGCAATAGTCGCGAGCGTCCCGGCAATCGAAACAATGAGTCCACTACCGAACTGCGGGTGCTCTACCATATCCCCTGGACGAACGCTCTCTGGTGAAAGTGGCGTTATTCCTTCTTCAGTTCCTTCACTTTTTTCTTGTCTCTTCAGTGCCTCCTGCAACGAGCTGACTTTTTTACTGGCAACCGGAAAGGAATGGAATGATTTTTTGAAATGCCGCTGCCCCATCATACCGGAACGTTTCAGTTCTTTCTCTTCTATAAGATGATTGGGAATTTCACTAATAAAGCGCGACGGTGGATTCACCTGAGTGGAACCAAAAATGGTCCGCTGCTCGGTATAAAGGAGATAGACACGCTCTTTGGCCCGGGTCAGTCCTACATACATCAGTCGCCGTTCTTCTTCCATCTCAGTCGGTGAGAGCGCGCTTCGCGAATGAGGAAAGATCCCTTCCTCCAAGCCAAGAATAAACACCATAGGAAACTCCAACCCCTTGGCACTGTGAATAGTCATCACATGCACCGCTTCACTCTCCCGATTGATATCATCGGTATCGGAAGACAACGCCACTTCTTCCAAAAAACGCTCCAGTGCCTGATCAAGGCTGATGTCACTGAATTTCTTGGCTACCGAGAGCAACTCGCGTACGTTTTCTTGACGCACCTCGCCATCGCTCGTCCCATCGGCCAAACTGTCGAAATAGCCACTCTCTTTGGTCAACAAATCAAGCAGTTCAGTCAACTTCAAATCCATCCGCACCTGAAGCGTCGCTCGGATTTTGAGAAAAATATCTGCAAAGAGCTTGATAGTCTTAATCTTGCCATCACGGAGATCACTCTCTTCACTCGAAAGCGCATAGGCAGCATCCATGACACTCATGTCATGCGCTCGCGCAAAGGCGATCCATCGATCGAGCGTCGCCTTCCCGATACCACGCTTCGGTTCATTGACGATGCGCTCAAGCGCCAGGACATCCTTGGGATTCTGAAACAGGCGCAGATAAGCAATAACATCTTTGATTTCTTTGCGCTGATAAAACTTGAGTCCCCCCACGATGCGATAGTTGATCGAATGACGGAGAAACATTTCTTCCACCATGCGTGACTGAGCATTGGTGCGATAGAGCACGGCAAAGTCACTGGCCTTACGCCCCTTTTTCATTTCCTCCTGCACCGTCTCTGCCACAAAGCGCGCCTCGGCCTCCTCATCTTCAGCCGGACAGAGCGTGACCAGCTCCCCCTCTTTGGTTTCCGTCCACAGTTTTTTGTGCCGCTGATTGACGTTTTTCCGTATCACCCCATCGGCCGCATCGAGAATAACCTGGGTCGAGCGATAGTTCTGATCGAGTATGATCACCGCCGCGTCTGGATGGTCTTTTTCAAAATCCAAGATGTTCCGGATATCTGCCTGACGCCATCCATAGATAGACTGGTAGTCATCACCAATGACAAAGACATTGCCGTGCTTCTTGGTCAAGAGATGGATGAGCGTATACTGAAGTGCGTTGGTATCCTGGTACTCATCAACCATCACATACTGAAAAAAGTCCTGGTACTTTTCGAGTACCTGCGGGTATTCCTGCAACAGCTTGACGGTCAAGCGAATCATGTCATCAAAGTCGAGCGCGTTCGTTCGCTCCAGTTCTTTCTGATAGCGTTCGTAGACTTTGGCTGCCAGTTCCTCGTAGTAACTCCCGGTCTGGAGCAGATATTTTTCCGGGTCCATCTGAGCGTTCTTGGCCTTAGATATAGCTTCGAGGAGCGAGCGTGGCCGCACCTGATCTGGGTCCATCTCCAGTTCCTTCATGGCCTTTTTGACGATTGACTGCTGGTCTTGGTCATCGATAATATTGAAATTGCGTCCATATCCCAAATGACTGAACACTTCAATCTCCCGGCGCAGTATTTTGGCGCAGATATTGTGAAACGTCCCGATGTTGGGTGGCAGGACCACCGCTCCATACTCAGCAGCCTCGCTCTGCGAGAGGAGCTTTTCGATACGCTCCCGCATTTCCTGAGCCGCCTTGTTGGTAAATGTGACCGCCAACACCCGGTCCGGATGCACTTTCTTCTCATCAATCAAATAAGCGATACGGTGGGTCAGCGTCTTGGTCTTGCCCGACCCCGCCCCGGCCAATATCAAAACAGCGCCCTCAGACTGTAGTACCGCCCGCCGTTGTTCCGGATTGAGCCCCATTTCCCAAAATTTCATGTCAGTATTGAAAAATATCAAGAGACTTTATTGTACCATCCCACCAATTTTTAAGGAACAAACTCTAAGCTTAAGGCTATGTTCCTTTCTTTTTCCAACTTCTCACTGGAAAATAACCCATAAATTCCGTATACTGCCGGTATGAAACACTTTTTTCTGAAATTCTTCGAACGGATTGAAAATGCACCGCTTACGCTCGGTTCGTTCGCCACGGCGTTCGTAGCCCTCATCCTGGTCAAACTCTCGGTCGAAGGAGCGCTCGAGTGGTTCGAACCAGAATCGCTGACTTTTTTCTTCTTTCAATTCAATCATACCTTTTTATTTTTTCTCTGTTCATTCCTGACACTCCTGCCTATCGTACGTTTTGCCGGCACCAAAACCATCAGCAATGCGGCCAATATTCTTTTGTTTGGATTCCTCCTCATTGTTACCCCCCCTATTTTTGACCGCCTCATCTTTGGCAAAGAGTCATACTGGAGCTTTTACGAATTTGATGGACTGTTTGGACTAGTACAGAGATTTTTCACCCTCTTTGGTGACTCGCCTGATATCGGTATCACCTATGGTGTCCGTATCGAAGTAGTACTCGTAACGATTGCCCTAGGATTTTACACCTACCTCAAATCAGAACGCATCGGCAAAGCACTGCTCGTTTCACTCCTCACCTATACCGTACTCTTTGTTTTTGGCACATTTCCATCTTGGGTAGCGCTCCTTGTTTTTTCTTTTGAAAAAAGCCTCTTTGCTGTCACCAGTGCCGATGTCGCCGCCTTATTCCTCACCCCAGGACATGTGCTCGGACGAGAATTGACCGACTTTCGCACCGTCCTCAGTACCAAGGGCACCCTCGTCTATATCATTGTTTTTGTCACCCTCACAAGCATCCTCCTCTTTCGCCAATACCCGCGCTATTTCTTTGCCCTCATAAAAAATGCCCGCTTGCCGCAGCTTCTCTATCATGCCGGGCTCCTCTTCCTCGGTATGATTCTCGCCTCTTCCTTTACGGATGGTCAATTCAAACTCTCGTTTTTTTACATCCTTGGAGCGCTCGCGCTCCTCATGGGTACCTGGTCTGCTTGGATAGCCTCCGTCATCGTAAACGACCTCTACGATACCAAAATTGACGCCATCACCAATCCCAATCGCCCCCTGATTCAAAACACTATCCCGCGAGAACTCTACCGAACGTTTGGTCTGCTTTTCTTCTTTGCCTCACTCCTCTTTGCCGGTGCCGTCAATTTCTCGGCAGCCATGCTCCTTTTCATCTACCAGGCTCTGGCTTGGCTCTACTCTGCTCCACCGCTCCGTCTCAAACAGTACCCTGGCCTGGCTACGCTCATCGCAGCTTTTGCCGGCATCCTTATCCTGATAGCCGGCTTTGTTACCATTGCCCCGACACATGATGTCAAAGCACTTCCACTTTCCATCCTCGCCTACCTGTTTATCGCCTACTTTCTGGTTCTTCCGATAAAAGATTTCAAAGATATCGCCGGTGACCAAAAAGATGGCATCTATACCATCCCCGTCCTCCTGGGAGCTTCCTTAGGGAAACAAGTCATCGGCAGCTTTCTCTTTCTCCTCTTTGCTCTGAGCCCACAGATTCTTCATATGAAGTTGCTCCTCCTGCCGGCGCTCATTTTTGGTACTCTAGCATTTTTCACTCTCCAAAAAGGTACCGACAACGAAGCTTCACCCTTTGCCTATCGCAAACTACCCCTTCTCATTATCCTCATCACCCTCGGTTACGGACTCGCCATTTTCTTTGCTCTCACAAACTAAAAGCCCCGAATCAATCGGGGCCCCATGCTTCTTCTCTCCTTTTCCTTAGTCATCTGACCGTGAGTCATCAGACTTGCGAGCTTCACGCTCGGCGCGTTTGGCTGCCTTCTTTTTGGCCTTCTCTTCGAGTTTTAATTTCTTTGCCTCAAGTTTCAACTTCTTCTTTTCCATTTTCTCTGCAAGTTTCTGCGCTCGTTCCAATTTCTTACTGCCGATATCTTTGATTTTTTCCCGAAGAATATCCCCGGAAGTGGCATCGATACGAAAATCCCCACGCTTGAGCCCATCAGTCGACAAGATACGCACCTGCCACGTCTTTTTGCCATGTTCACGTTCCAATTGTGCCTTTTTCACTGTACCATCCAAACGCGCCTTGGCCGTGGCGATTGCCTGATCCCGAGTCACCGTCACGCCAACAGTCGAAATGGCCGCATGCTCATTGATATCATCCGCTCCTTTCCGGGCATCAGCCGATTGAGCCGAAACACCGAACGTCACCACTGCCACTGCCGCCACCGCTACCAATGCACTTTTTTGCATCTTCATACTGTTTTTCTTATTATATTATGCCACCGACACACTTATTGAGACGGCCGTCATGAGAAAATCTTACCGCCATCAATCATTAATATCCTCCTCATCCTCATCGCTTTCTTCTTCTTGCTCTTCATCATCTCTGTCCTCATCACCATCATCACTACCAGAGGTCTCTTCTGATGAATCAATCTCTGATTCTTTTTCCATCTCTTTTGCTCTCTCCTCCGTTTCTTTATGCTCCTTCTTTACACTCTTATTCGAATCAATTGATGATTTCTTTTTACTACTTTCTTTTGAGGGTTTCTTCTGAAAGTTCTCTTCTCTGTCTTTTTCTTCCCCATCTTCGTCTTCCAGTTCATTATCAGATTTTTCTCCGTCCTCCGATCTAGAAGAGCCCTTTCGCTCAGCATCCTCATCCGATGAATCTTCTCTCTCATCCTTTTCGGACTCGTACCTACGGTACCGAATTTCACCATCGCTTTTGACTTCAATCTTCATCCCTTTCGGATATTTTTCCGATTCTTGCGCGCTGTCATCGCTTTCTTGTTCATAGCGGATCAGTAACGCCTGATGTTTGGCAATGAGCGTTTCTATATTTTCAATGTCCTCATCACTCAGTTTTTTCTGAGCAGCCAGACGCTTTGCTTCATCCAAACGTGCCTCTATGCGACTCTCTTGCCAAGATGCTTTGGCCTCTGGGCTCAGATGAAATACCGTGCGCGCAGGTTCGCTCCACTGTGTTTTGAACGCATACAACGGCTCTCCCGGAAGGGATTGCTCCGATGCTTTGGTTATCCACCAACCGCTCCCAATCACTACTACTAGCAAAACAAAAGCTGATACACGATACGAAAACAATGGCCACGACAAGATACCACTCTTCAAGACAGTTTTCTCAGGGGTATTTCGTACATGCTCACGTAGTATTGCTCGTATACGGTTTTTTTCCATATCCAAAAGACCCTCGTCGTGCCATCGGCCAAACATCTTCCGTTCTTTCTCTGTCAAAAATTCTTCATTCATATCTTGTTCTTTTTACGCGCCTGTAACGAGCCTATTCGCTCTCGCCAGAGACGGATACCGCGGTGAATACGAACCGACACGACATTGACCGACTCCTCTACGTGTGCAGCGATATCCTGAACCGACCACTCCTCAACATTTCGCAACCACACAGCTTCTTGATATTTCTGCGGCAACGTTCGCAGTACCCGCAAGGCTTCTTCCATATCCAGTCGTGCTTCTATTGGTACTGCCTCCGAACGAGAAACATCAAATCCCGATTCTGCCAATTGATCCAACGAATACTCTTTCTTTTTACGATACCGATCAATGACTTGATTAGAAGCGATACGAAACAAAAAAGCACGTTTATTCTCGATAGGTTTCTGAGAGACGAGTACCTCCCAATATTTAGCAAATGTTTCCTGTACGATATCCTGAGCCACCTCACGATTGCTCACCTTAAAAAATACGAACCGGAAGAGCGCATCCGATTCGGTCTCATACAACTCAAAAAACTCTTGTTCTAGTGCCGTTCTGTCCATGATGCTCTTCTTCTTAAGACGAGGGTTTGGTCTCTTTCTTACAGTATTTCCGCCAAAGCCTGCCACTGCTCTACTGACAGCTCTTGCGCTCGCACCAAAGGAGTCAAGCCCAGCAGCGTCAGTTTCCCTTCTACTGCCTCTCGGGGGACATGCAGGGCATTCGATAGGTTATTCGCCAAGGTCTTGCGGCGCGCCGCAAATCCTGCCCGGGCCAGACGAAATACCTTGTGATCCTCTTCCGGATGGTATGATCGACGCGGGACGATATGAATGACTGCACTATCGACCTTTGGGATAGGATCAAAGGCATTCTTCGGAACAAAAAACTTCTTCTCAACACTGGCGTAGTACTGCGCCATGAGTGAAAGCAGACTCATATTCCCGGGCTTGGCTGCCAACCGCTCGGCTACTTCGTTTTGTACCATGAGCGTCAATGACTGCGGCTGTACCGAGAGCGACAAGAGCGTACGAATAATAGGAGCTGTTATGTAGTACGGGATATTGGCAATAATCTTGTAGGGATGTTCAGCAAATCCAGACGTCTGCAACAGTTCCATCAGATTAATATCCAGAACATTTCCCTCAACAATCACTGCCTTTTTCGAATCAGCCAGTTGACTCTCCAGGCGCAGCACCAGTTCATGGTCGAGTTCGATAGCCAGCAATTTTTCTACTCGACTAACTAACCGAAAAGTAAGCGCCCCCGTCCCGGGACCAATCTCCAATACC